>NZ_CP146286.1:2400000-2721848 GCF_042465655.1 Leifsonia sp. T36S-04 | reverse complement strand
CGCGCCCAGGGTCTGCAACGCGAACGGACCCGCGTCCGTCCCCACCGCCCCGGCCGCCCGCCGCCCGCTGCGGAGGAGGGGCTCGGCGGCCTCCGACAGCGCCCGGCGCGCGCGTGCGTCCAGCGCCCCGGACGGATGGCTCCGGGCGACCGCGCCATCGGCTCCCACGAGCGCGACCGGCCGCTCGATCTGCCGCGACAGCTCCGAGAGCACCGCACCCAGGGCGTCGGGCCGCAGGGCCGCCAGTGAGATCGCCCGGGACGCGCGGAGCGCCCAGGTACTGCGGGCGTAGGCGTCGGCGGCGACCCGGTCGGCGACGAAGCGCGCAACAGCGATGAACGGCGTGCGGTATGGCACCTCGAACAGCGGCAGCCCATGCCGCGTGCACGCGTCGACAAGCGTCGCGGGCGTCCCCGCGCGCACCACCTCTGTCCCGAACCCGATGGCGGCGATACCGTGCTCCACCAGCCGCAGCACATACGGCTCCGCATCCTCCGGCGGCTGTGTCACCAGCAGCACCTGCCCGGGCGCGAGGAACGGTGTGGGGTCCGGGAGGTCGGAGCTGTGCGCCCAGGCGAGCGGTGCATCCAACTCGCCCACCGTGGCCGGCGTGAGCAGGTGCAACCCCAGCTCGGGACGGGCCAGCAGCTGGGTCAGGGTCGCGGGCATCGGGTCTCCATCTGCCAGGGTGTCGATCCCCAACGCAGCGATTGTACGTCGCGTCCACGACTCGAATCGTCCGCACTTCTTAGATTCGGGACATGACCATCCTCGACACCGCCATCGACGCCCCCGTCGGCGGACCCTCGCTCCCGCAGGAGCGCCGGCTCGTCACCCCGATCCCCGGCCCCGAGTCGCGCAAGCGCGCCGAGCGCAAGGCGCAGGCCGTCGCTGCCGGTGTCGGCACCACCATCCCCGTCTACACGGTCGCGGCCGGTGGAGGGGTCCTGGTGGATGTGGACGGCAACTCGCTCATCGACCTCGGCTCCGGCATCGCGGTCACCGGCGTGGGCAACTCCGCACCGCGCGTCGTCGAGGCCGTGACCGCGCAGGTCGCCGCCTTCACGCACACCTGCTTCACGATCGCCCCCTACGACTCCTACGTGGATGTGGCCGAGGCGCTCAACCGCCTTACCCCCGGCGACTTCGCCAAGCGCAGCGCTCTGTTCAACTCGGGCGCCGAGGCGGTGGAGAACGCGGTCAAGATCGCTCGCCACTACACCGGCAAGCAGGCGGTCGTCGCGTTCGACCACGCGTACCACGGGCGCACCAACCTCACGATGGGGCTCACCGCCAAGAACCAGCCGTACAAGAACGGGTTCGGACCGTTCGCGCCCGAGATCTACCGCGCGCCCCTCAGCTACCCGCTGCGCGACGGCGGCCTGACGGGCGCAGAGGCGGCCGCACGCGCCATCACCATGATCGAGAAGCAGATCGGCGCCGCCAACCTCGCCGCACTCATCATCGAGCCGATCCAGGGCGAGGGCGGCTTCATCGTCCCGGCCGACGGCTTCCTCCCCGCGCTCCAGAAGTGGGCGAACGCCAACGGCGTCGTCTTCATCGCCGACGAGGTGCAGACCGGGTTCGCCCGCACCGGCACCATGTTCGCCTCGGAGCAGTTCGGGATCGTCCCCGACCTGATCGTCACCGCGAAGGGAATCGCGGGCGGCCTGCCGCTGTCGGCGGTCACCGGCCGCGCCGAGATCATGGACGCCCCGCAGGTGGGCGGTCTGGGCGGCACCTACGGCGGCAACCCGCTCGCCTGCGTGGCGGCGCTCGCCGCGATCGAGACCTACGAGACCGAGGACCTCGCGTCCCGAGCCCGTCAGATCGGCGACATCCTCTTCGAGAAGCTCGGCGCGCTCCGCGACGCCGACCCCCGCGTCGCCGAGGTCCGCGGACGCGGCGCGATGGTCGCCATCGAGCTCGTCGACCCCGAGACCGGCGAGCCGGATGCCGCACTCACGTCGAAGGTCGCCGCTGCCGCGCACGCCGCCGGCGTCATCCTGCTGACCTGCGGCACGTTCGGGAACGTCATCCGCTTCCTTCCGCCGCTGAGCATCCCGGACCACCTCCTGATCGAGGGTCTCGACGTCGTCGCGGAGGCGGTGGCCGGCGCATGACCATCGTCGACACGAACACCGAACTGTCGGCCCGCGAGAGCGAGCTCCTCGCCCGCGTGCCGGACGGGCTCTTCATCGGCGGACGCTGGGAGGCCGGCACCCGGGACCGGATCGCCGTACAGGATCCCGCGACCGGCCGCGTGATCAAGCGCATCGCGAATGCCGCGCCGGAGGACGGGATCCGCGCGCTCGACGCTGCGGTCGCCGCGGCCGACGAGTGGGCGGCGACCGCGCCCCGCGTTCGGGCGGAGATCCTCCGCCGGGCGTTCGACCTCCTTCAGGAGCGACGCGACGACTTCGCGCTCCTGATGACGCTCGAGATGGGCAAGCCACTCGCCGAAGCGAACGGCGAGGTCACCTACGGCGGCGAGTTCCTCCGCTGGTTCTCCGAGGAGGCGGTCCGCATCTCCGGCCGCTTCGGGCGGAACCCGGAGGGGACCGGCACCATGGTGGTCTCCCAGCGCCCGGTCGGCCCGTGCTACCTGATCACGCCGTGGAACTTCCCGCTCGCGATGGCAACGCGCAAGATCGCGCCTGCGCTCGCGGCGGGCTGCACCGTCGTCGTGAAGCCGGCCGAGCTGACCCCGCTGACCACCCTGTTCTTCGCCCAGCTGCTCGCCGACGCGGGCGTGCCCGACGGCGTGGTGAACGTCATCCCGACCAGCACCGCCCGCACGGTCTCCGAGCCGATCATCGCGGACCCACGGCTGCGGAAGCTGTCGTTCACCGGCTCGACGCCGGTCGGCCAGTCTCTGCTGGCGCAGGCCGGCCAGAACGTGCTGCGCACGTCCATGGAACTCGGCGGCAACGCGCCGTTCGTGGTGTTCGGCGACGCTGACCTGGACAAGGCGGTGGAGGGCGCGATGCTCGCCAAGTACCGCAACATCGGCCAGGCCTGCACCGCCGCGAACCGGTTCATCGTGCACGAGTCGGTCGCCGAGGAGTTCGCTCGCCGCGTGACCGAGAAGGTGCAGGGATTCCGGGTCGGCCGCGGCACGGAGGAGGGCGTGACCATCGGACCGCTGATCGACGACCGCGCCGTCGCGTCCATGTCGGCGCTGGTGAAGGATGCCGTGGATCGCGGTGCGCGCGTGCTCACCGGTGGAACGGCTCCCGAGGGCGACGGCTTCTTCTTCGAGCCGACCGTGATCGCCGATGTCCAGCCGGGCAGCGACATCCTCCGCGAGGAGATCTTCGGTCCGGTCCTCGCCATGACGACGTTCTCGACCGAGGACGAGGCCGTGTCGGCCGCCAACTCGACCGAGTACGGCCTGGTCGGTTACGTGTTCACGCAGGACCTCGCCCGAGGGCAGCGGATGATCGACCGGATCGACACCGGGATGATGGGGCTGAACACCGGGCTCGTCTCGAACGCCGCGGCGCCATTCGGCGGCGTCAAGCAGTCCGGCCTCGGCCGCGAGGGCGGTCTCGAGGGCATCCACGAGTACCTGAGCACGAAGTACACGCTGATCCCGGGCTGACCCGCCATCCGCCGTGGGACTGGTCGCCGAGGGGCACGCAGCTGATGATCAGCCGGCGTGCCCTTCTGCGTTCAGCTCCTGCTTGACGTCGTGCTCGATCAGCACCGGCACGTAGGTTCGCACCGGAGCGCCGTCGAAGCTCTCGTGGTGCTTCTCGACCAACCGGTCGATCCGCTCCCGCGGAACCGTGGGGAAGCGTTCGGCGAGACGCTCTGCGGCGTGCTCCACAGCGATGTCCTCCTCGGAGCTGCCCCGAGAGAGCTGGCGGTCGTCGATCGTCATGGCGCGATTATGCACCCGGAGGGTTAACGACGGCCATGGGGTCTGCCAGGCTGGCTTCATGGATGAGACCATCGAAGTAGTCGTCGTTCGCGTGTTCACCGATGAGAGCGGCCGGAACGGGAACGAGCTCGGGATCGTGGCCAGTTCGGCCGCGACGGCGAAGCGCGAGCAGGAGATCGCGACCGCCCTCGGCTTCAGTGAGACGGTGTTCCTGGATGCGGTCGACGAGGCCGGGCGGGCTGCGGACATCCGCATCTTCACGCCCGCCAAGGAGCTGCCGTTCGCCGGTCACCCGAGCGTCGGGACCGCCTGGTGGCTTGCCGACCGGCGCACCCCGGTCGAGGTGCTGCGCGAGTCCGCCGGGGACGTCGAGGTGGTCGTCGACGACGACACCGCCTGGATCACCGCCCGGCCCGAGTGGACTCCGGAGTTCTCCTGGCTGCAACTGGAGTCGCCGGAGGACGTGGACGCGCTCGACCCGTTCGCGTTCGCGTCCGGCCAGCACTACGCCTACGCGTGGATCGACGAGGCGGAGGGCAGCATCCGGTCGCGGATGTTCGCGCCCGAGATGGGCATCATCGAGGACGAGGCGACCGGCGCCGCGGCCGTCGCGCTCACCGCCCGGCTGGGACGGCCGCTCAGCATCGTTCAGGGTGAGGGCTCGAACCTGTTCACCGAGCCGCTCGGCGACGGCCGGGTGCGGGTCGGTGGAACCACGGTGTACGACCGGACGATCGAGGCGACGCTCTAGCGTCCGGTCCCCAGTGGTGAGCAGGTGTCGCGACTCGCACGGCGATCGCGCACCTACTCACCACTCGTCGCGTGCTACTCGGCGACGCCGACGTACTCCGCTGCTTCGTCCGGCGTCTGGACGGGCGACTGGAGCCGGTCACGCAGCGCGCGCCCGAGGGCGGCGTCGACGTTGGTCCAGTACTGGATGGCCCGCTCGCGGATGTCCTCCCGCTTCACCCCGCCGACCGCTCCGGCGATCGTGTCCAGGAAGCGCTCCTTGGCCGCGTCGTCGTACACCTCCCGGTACAGCGTCCCGGCCTGGCCGAAGTCGTCGTCCTCCGCGTGCAGGGTCGCCGCCGAGCGGACGAGCGCGCCGTCGGATTCCCACGAGCCCTCGCCGGCGCGGTCGAGCTGTGCCGACGGTCCGCCGAACGAGTTCGGTGCGTAGACCGGGGCGTCCGCGGTCTTGAAGCCGTGCCGTGCCGCGCCATCCTGCGAGTAGTTGTGCACCGGGGCGACCGGACGGTTGACCGGAAGCTCGTTGTAGTTCGTGCCCACGCGATAGCGCTGGGCGTCCGGGTACGAGAAGACGCGCGCCATCAGCATCTTGTCGGGGCTGATGTCGATGCCCGGGACGGTGTTCGCCGGCGAGAAGGCGGCCTGTTCGATCTCCGCGAAGAAGTTCTCCGGGTTGCGGTCGAGAGTGTGGATGCCGACCTCGATGAGCGGGTAGTCGCTGTGCGGCCAGACCTTCGTCAGATCGAACGGGTTGAAGCGGTACGTCGTGGCGTCCTCGTATGGCATCACCTGGACGGATACGCGCCAGGCCGGCAGGTCGCCGCGCTCGATGGCCTCGTAGAGGTCGCGACGGTAGTAGTCCGCGTCGGCGCCGGCCAGCTGCTCCGCCTCGACGCCGGTCATCTCCTCGTTGCCTTGGAGCGCGTGGAAGTGGTACTTGACCCAGAAGCGCTCACCCGCCGCGTTGATCCACTGGTAGGTGTGCGAGCCGTAGCCCGGCATGGTGCGCCAGGAGCGCGGGAGTCCCCGATCGCCCATCAGGTAGGTGACCTGATGCGCCGACTCGGGGGAGAGGGTCCAGAAGTCCCACTGCATGTCGGCGTCACGGAGGCCCGAGCCGGGCAAGCGCTTCTGCGAGTGGATGAAGTCGGGGAACTTGATCCCGTCGCGGATGAAGAAGACCGGGGTGTTGTTGCCGACGATGTCGTAGTTTCCCTCGGTGGTGTAGAACTTCACCGAGAAGCCGCGGACGTCGCGCCAGGTGTCGGGCGAGCCCTGCTCGCCGGCCACCGACGAGAAGCGCTGGAGCGTGCGGGTGCGCGTGCCGGGCTGGAAGACCGCGGCCTTCGTGTACGCGCTGACATCCCCCGTCACGACGAACTCGCCGAAGGCACCGCCGCCCTTGGCGTGGACGATCCGCTCCGGGATGCGCTCGCGGTTGAACTGGGCGAGCTTCTCGACGAGGTAGCGGTCGTGCAGCGCGGTGGCGCCGTCGCGTCCGGCCGTCAGCGAGTGTGCGTCGCTGGCGACCGGGGTCCCGGTCTGGGTGGTGGTGTAGTCATCCGACATGGTTCTCCTCGGTGGTGATGAGCGCTCAGCGTGTGAGCGCTCAGACGTGCAGAACGCGCGGGGCGCGTTCTTGGCAGGACGGGCACAGCCCCCAGAACGTGACCTCGGCCGACTCGATCGCGTACCCGCCCGCCTCGGAAGGCTGGAGGCACGGCGCGTGACCCACGACGCAGTCGACGTCGGCCACCGCCCCGCACGAGGTGCAGACGACGTGGTGGTGGTTGTCGCCGGCCCGTCGCTCGTAGCGCGCCGGCGAGCCTGCCGGCTCGATCCGGCGCAGCAGCCCGGCGGCAGTCAGGTCGCCGAGCACGTTGTGCACGTTCTGGATGGAGGTGCCCGGCAGCCCCGGAAGAACCGAACGGAACACCGACTCGGCATCCGCATGCGGCCGGTCGTCGAGTGCTTCGAGCACCGCCACGCGCCCGCGCGTCACTTTGAGTCCGGCATCCCGCAGGGCGCTCTCGAGCCGTGCCGTATCCATGCCCCCACACTAGTCGGATGTTTTGAATAACTAAAAATAGGCAGAGTTCCGGGCGCGGCGTCCGGCGGCCACGGGCTGTCGGAGGCGGACCGTCTGCCTCTCCATGACGATGGTCACCGGGCCGACCGCATTCTGGATGGCACGCAGCGCCTCTGCCTCGCTGCGCGCCTCGACCGAGACCACCATCCGACGCGAGTCGTTCGTGCGAATCACCGTGAGCTCCATGACTCCCCTTCCGGCCCGCACCCACGAGCCTTCATGGATGTAGACGAGCCGGTATGCCCCTTCGTGACGACAAACGGCACATTATTCTCAGCGACGCGATTCTCAGCGGGCGCGGGAGCGCAGGCGTGTCTCCTCCAGGTCCAGCAGCGACTGCGCCTCGGCGAGCACGCGTGACGGGTACGAGCCGCGGGCCCGCTCCACGAGGAGCCGGGTGCGCTCCGCATCCACCACGGCCAAGCGCAGCGTCCGGTACAGGTGATGGGGCCGGCTGGCCTCCGGGGCGTCAGCCGTCATGGTGCGTTCCCAGGCGGATTCGGCGCGGAGGTACGACGACTGCCGGACACGCTCCACCACCTCGGGATCGATCGGGCTCGAGGTGCTCGCGGCCGACTCCGGATCGTCCAGCACGGCGAGCCCGGCTTCGCTGAGGTCGTCGAGCAGCTGGGCGAGCAGCCGCCGATCCGTCCCCGCGTCCGCCCCTTGCAGCCCGAGGAGGCGGATGAGCGCAGGGAGGGTGCCGCCCTGCACGACGATGCTGACGAAGGCGACGGTGAAGGCGATGAGGATGAGTTGCGGCCGGTACGGGATCCCCTCTGGCAACGACTGCGCGGCGGCGAGGGTGACGACGCCGCGCATCCCGGCCCAGCCCAGGACGACGCCGCCTTTCCAGTCGATCGCCTCCTGGCGGTACTCCTCGAGGTCGGTGCGATGGCGCAGGTAGCGCTGCTCCGCCCGCTGCTTGCGGAGCGACTGCCATCGATAGCGGACCGGATGGTCGCGGAAGTAGCTGATCATCAGCCACTCCCGGAGCACGGAGCGCTCGGCCCGCTCCGCCCGTCGGCGGAGACCGAGGATGAGCGGGACGATCAGCACGAAGCGGATGACGATCAGGGACACGACGGCGATCAGCCCGATGCCGACCGCGTTCCAGACGCTCAGCACCTCCGGATTCTGGACGTCGCCGACGAGCGTCCGCAGCTCCAGGCCGATCAGGAGGAAGACGCCGTTCTCGAGCAGGAACTGGATCGTGCGCCAGTTGATCGCGTCACTGATGCGCGCCTGAGCGCTGAACTGCCGCGGCGCCGCATGGCCCGTGTAGAGGCCGGTGATGACGACCGCAAGCACGCCCGAGCCGTGCAGCGCCTCCGTCGGAGCGAACGCCGCGAACGGGACGACGACCGAGAGCGCGGTGTCGAGCACCGGGTCGCTGAGCTTCGAGCGCACCCAGACCGAGACGAATCCGACCACCAACCCGATGACGGCGGCGATGGCGACGGCGCTGAGGAAGTCGACGACGCCGGCCCAGGGCGTGGTGAGGGCGCCGAGCGCAGCGGCGATCGCCGTCCGCAGCAGCACCAGGGCTGTCGCGTCGTTGACGAGACCCTCGCCTTCGAGCACGGTCAGCAGTCGCGGCGGGAGGCCGAGCTTGCGTCCGATCGACGTCGCGGCGACCGCATCCGGCGGGCTGATGATGGCGCCAAGGGCGACGGCCGCTGCCAGGCTCAGATCCGGCAGCATGGTGAACAGGACGAAACCCGAGGCGAAGGCCGTGATCACGACCAGCACGATGGAGAGCCCGGCGATCGGCGCGAGGTTGCGGCGGAAGTCGGTCAGCGGGACGCTGATCGCCGCCGCATAGAGGATCGGCGGCAGCAGCCCGTCCAGGATGATCTCGGGCGGCACCTCGATGTCCGGAACCCCCGGCAGGAACGACAGCACCACCCCGACGATGACCAGGATGATCGGCGCCGCGACGCCGAGTCTGCGGGCGAAGGCGGCCACGCCGACGATGACCGCGACAGCGATCACCGCATAGACGCCCAGCTCCATCGTCTAAGCGTACGGGGAGGCTTCGCTCGGTGGGCGGTTACCGGGACCGCAGTCCGTCGACCGCCATGGCGATCACGCGGTCGCGCTGGGCGTCGTCCTCGAACGCGACACCCGCGATGCCCGAGACCATGCGGATCACATCGCCGATCGTCGCGTCGTCCCGCAGTTCGCCCGCCGCCTGCGCGCGCTGGAGGAGCGGCTCGCCCGCGTCGTACAGCGACGTGCGGCAGCTGAGGAGGACGGGGGAGTCCTTGTTGAGTCCGTCGATGAGAGCCCGCTTCGTTCCCACATATGTCACGAAGCGTCGCAGCCACGCCTCCACCGCCTCCCACGGCTCGAGGGTTCCGGCCTCCTCGGCGGCGCGGACCACGGCTGCTACCTCGTCGATGTAGACCGCCTCGACCAGGGCATCCCGGGTCGGGAAGTTCCGGTAGAGCGTGCCGATGCCGACGCCGGCCCGTCGCGCGATGTCCTCCAGCGGCGCCCCCGGTCCCTGCTCTGCGAACGCCTCGCGGGCAGCCGCCAGCAGCGCGTCGAAGTTGCGGCGCGCGTCCGCTCGCTGCGGGCGCACCACGCCGAGCGTGGGGGTCTCGGTGCCGGTCACGGCGACGGTCCTTTCGGGGTCCAGGATGAAACGGTTGCGAAGCGGAGGCATCCTCCGGTACTGTAGAACCTGTAACCGGAGGAACCCTCCGAACGGAGCCTCCCTCCATTCTAGCCCTTTTCGGGCCTCACCTCGAGAAACGGAAACACCCGACAATGTCTCGATCCCACCCCGGACTCACCTTCGCCATCCTGGCGCTCAGCGTGGGCTCCTTCGCGACTCTCCAGTCGCTCGTCGTCCCCGTCCTCCCCGTCATCCAGTCGGACCTGCACACCACCACTGCGGGCGTCACCTGGACCATGACCGCCTGGCTCATCGCCGCCGCGGTCGCAACACCGCTGCTCGGCCGCGTCGGCGACCTGGTCGGCAAGCGCCGCATCCTCGTCCTCGCACTGCTCGCCGTCGGCATCGGAAGCGTCGTCGCCGCGGTCGCGCCCACGATCGGCGTCGTGATCGCCGGCCGTGTCATTCAGGGCCTCGGCGGGGCTATGTTCCCGCTGGCGTTCGGCATCATCCGGGACGAGTTCCCTGCACGCCGGCTGCCGTCGGCGATCGGCGCGATCGCCTCCATCATCGCCATCGGCAGCGGTCTGGGCACCGTGCTCGCGGGTCCGCTCGCGGCGGCGCTCAGCTGGCGCGGTCTGTTCCTCCTCCCCGTCGCTCTCACGGCGACCGCCGCGGTGCTCGCCCTGATCTTCATCCCCGAATCGCCGACGCGCGCCACCGGCGGGGTGAACCCGTGGGCGGCCGTGCTGCTCTCCGGCTGGCTGATCGCGCTGCTCCTCCCGCTCAGCACCGGAGCGCAATGGGGATGGTCGTCACCGGCCGTCATCGGACTGCTCGTGCTCGCCGCGCTGCTCCTCGCCGCCTGGGTGCTCGTGGAGCTGCGCTCGCGGCATCCACTGGTCGACATGCGGCTCATGCGCGAACCGGGCGTCTGGTCGATGAACGCGGCCGCCGTTTTCATCGGCGCCTCGATGTTCGCCGTGTTCGCCTTCTTCCCCCGGTTCGTCCAGACCCCCACCTCGACGGGGTACGGACTCGGCGCCACGGTCGCCGGGTCCGGGATGCTCATGCTCCCGATGCTCGTGACCATGGCCGTGACCGGCTTCCTCAGCGGACCTCTGGCCCGCTGGGTCGGCTTCCGCGCGCAGATCGTGGTCTCGGCCGTCGTGATGGGAGCGGCGAGCCTGTCGCTCGCGTTCCTCCACGGCTCCTTGATCATGGTCGCCGCCGCTGCGGGAGTCTTCGGCATCGGACTGGGTCTCATCTACGCCGCGATCACCAGCGTGGTCGTGCAGAGCGTGCCTGCCACGCAGACCGGAATCGCGAGCGGCATGAACGCCAACCTGCGGACGGTCGGCTCTGCCGTGGGGGCGGCCGTGATGACGGCGCTCGTCACGGGGGCCATCGCGCCGGACGGGCTGCCTGCCGAGCGCGGCTACACCGAGGGCTTCGCGACGGCCGGATTGCTCGCGCTCGCCGCGGGCGTGGTGACCGTGGTCGCTGCAGTGATCATGCGGTCCGCGCGCCGTGCGGCGGAGTCGCTGCCGACCGCGGAGGTCGCGTCCGCGAATGTGGCACCGGGCGCGGCGACCATCGCAGAGGCCGCTGACCTCGAGGCGGCAGGCGAGCTCGCCCTCCTCCCCGCCGCGTCCGTGGATGAGGCCGCCGAGATGGCCCGCCTCGCCGCGAAGGTGGCCGAAGAGGCCCCGTCCCGCGCCCCCCGCGAGACCCTCGAGGTCGCCTAACCCTCGCCCCCGAGCCCTCCCGACGCGGGCTGGGCGGGCCGGGCGGGGCGGGTCAGGCGCGGAGGGCGGCGGCCTCGCTGCGCCAGCGGGCGAGAAGGGCCCAGGGGTCGGGTGCTCCGTCGCGGAGGCGCGCGATGTGGTCGAGGAGGGACGGATCCGTTTCGAACCATTCCGTGCCAGGGATGCGGCGATCGGCGAACTGCTCGTGGCGCCGATGCTCGAGCATCCGGTCGCCCCGCTCGAACGCGAGCACCTCATCGTGGGGGAGTGCGCTGAACCGCTGGGCGGGATTGGCGGTCGTGCCGATCTTGATCCGGTCCCGGTAGCGCAGGTAGTACACGACGTCGACCCGGGTCGACCTGGCCCCCTCCGGCGGCGGCTCCGCCACCCGCCACTCGCACACGGCGCACAGCCAGCCCGCGGGGTACCGCACGCCGAGCCGGGAGCCGCAGAACGCGCACGGCGACGGCAGCACGTCCGTCACGCCGAGGTCGCCATCCACCCAGTCGTGCGCCTCCAGAAGGTGCCCGAGACACAGGGCGAGCGGAGCGCCGGCGTGTGCCGGGGCGCCGCACAGTGCGCACGCGGTGTCCATGGCGCGAGCGTAGCCGCGGCCGCCGACAGCGCGAAAACGTCAGTCGGCGGAGGAGCCGCCGGAGACGGTGATCGCTTCGCGAAGGGCGGCCACCGCCGCGCCGCGCGCCCAATCGGTGAAGGTGTGACGCCGGACGACGAGGCGGCAGTTGGCGGCCGCCCCGAACGCGTGGGCGAGGAACTCTTCGCGGAAGCGGCGCTCGTACAGGTCGTAGTCCATCACCCCTTCGCCGGCGATCACGACGACCTCCGGTCCGAAGAGGTTGACGGTGGCCGCCAGGGCAGCGCCGATCGCCGTGCCGGCATGTTCGAAGGCATCGACGGCGCTCGGATCGCCCTCGTGGGCGAGGTGGATTGCGTCGTCCAGAGTCAGTGCGGGATCGTCGTGCGCGCGGCGTACGGCGTCCCGGATCGCGTGGGAGGACGCCACAGCCTCGACGCACCCCCGCCGACCGCACACGCAGAGCGCGTCCGACGACGCCAGGGGGAGATGTCCGATCTCACCCGCGACGCCGTGCGATCCGACCACGACGTCGCCGTTCACGTAGATCCCGCATCCGATGCCGGCGCCGATGGTGACGATCGCGAACGAGTTCGCATCCTTGCCAACGCCGAACCAGTGCTCCGACTTCGCCAGCGCCCGCACGTCGTTCTCGACGGTGACGGGAAGACCGAGTCGTGACGCGAGTTCGCTGCCGAGGGGAACGTGCGTCCAGTTCAGCAGCGGAGAATGCCGGACCGTCCCGGTCTCCGTGTCGATGTCACCGGAGACCGAAACGCCCACACCGCTGAGGTGCGCCGCGTCGTCGCCGAGCTGCTCGACGAGGGACGTCACCGACTCCACGATCGCTGCGATGGTGGTCTCGGGGTCGTGGCTCTTGAGCCTCCGCCGAGTGGAGCCGAGCACTTCGTTTCCGAGGCTGACCGTCACTGCGAAGATCTCGCCGGCGTTGACCTTGACACCGACAGCGATCATGGAGCGCGGAACCACGCTCAGGGGACGGACCGGGCGACCCGGGAACGAGTGCTCGGCGTGCTCACCGACGGTGACGTAGCCGCTCTCGATGAGCGGGCTGACCGTCTTGGTCACCTTCGCCTGCGAGAGACCGGTGAGCCGTCCGATGTCGAGCCGGCTGACCGGGCCGTGGGTGATGATCCTCGTGAAGATCTCGGCGGACTTCGCGGTCCCCAGAGCGGGTCGGCGACCGACGCGCTCGGGCATGGTCGTGCTCATCGGACCGCGTCCTCACGCAGCCCGGCTCTGACGTTGTTGTCTCGCACAGGACGAGGCTAGCCCACAACAGCAGTTTTGTTGCTGTTGTGCGTTAATCCGTGAACATCCGGAATGCCTGCCGCGTCCAGAGTCGCGCACCCTCCATATGATTCCCGCAGTGAGCGGTCCCGAGTAATTATTGACAACGGCAAAAAAATACGTTTTGCTTTACACGATCCCGCCGGGCGGCGGACACGATCGACCTATTGGAGTCTTCGATGACGAAGGTGATAAGTACCCAGGCTCGCGCCGCCGCGCATCGCCGGCGTCGCCTGCACGAGAGGCGGCGGTCGTGACGAGCGCCCCACCCGCGACGACGGCGCCACCCACGACCAGAGCGGCGAAAGCGCCCATGCCGGCGACACCTCGGGTGGCGCCCCGCCGCAGAAGCCTGGGACAGCGTTGGCGGATCTCGTTGCGGCGGCACTGGCAGCTCTACCTGCTGACCATCCTTCCGCTCGCGTACTTCGTGATCTTCAAGTACGTCCCCATCTCCAACGCGATCATCGCCTTCAAGGACTACAGCCCCATCCTCGGCGTCTGGGGCAGTCAGTGGACCGGCTGGACGAACTTCCAGCTGATGCTGCAGAACCCGCAGTTCCCCACGCTGCTCACGAACACCCTCGCGCTCTCCGGCTACGCGGTCCTGGCGAGCTTCCCCATCCCGCTCCTCCTCGCGCTCGCGCTCAACGAAGTGCGCCACCGCTGGTTCCAGAAGTCGGTGCAGCTCATCACCTACGCGCCGTACTTCATCTCGACGGTCGTCGTGGTGTCGATGATGATCCTGATCATGGCGCCGAGGCTCGGGATCCTCAGCGAGGTCTTCGGGTTCTTCGGCGTCCCGGCGCCCGACTTCCTCGGCGATCCCGACTACTTCCGGCATGTCTACGTGTGGTCGGACGTCTGGCAGACGGCCGGGTACTCAGCGGTCATCTACATGGCTGCGTTGTCGGGCATCGATCCGTCGCTCTACGAGGCGGCGAAAGTGGACGGCGCCTCCCGCCTCCGCAAGATCTGGCACGTGGATATCCCGGGCGTCATGCCGACGGCGATGATCGTGCTGATCCTGAGCGTCGGCAACATCATGTCGATCGGGTTCGAGAAGGCCTTCCTCCTGCAGAACCCGCTGAACCTCGGTCAGTCCGAGATCATCGCGACGTACGTCTACAAGCTGGGCATCCTCAACGCCGACTTCGGAACGGCGACCGCCGTCGGCCTCTTCAACTCCGTCATCAACCTTGTGCTGCTGCTCGTCGTCAACTGGGTCGCACGTCGTGTGAGTGGGAGTGGACTGTGGTGACCCTCGACCGTCTGGCGGACCGCGGCAGGACGAGGGCCAAGGCGCCCTCGATGAAACCGCGTCGCATCCGGGAATCGACGTCCGACCGCGCGCTCCTGGTCGTGATCTATCTGGGCCTGATCCTGGCCGCGCTGGTCGTGCTCCTGCCGTTGCTGTTCATCCTCGCGAGCTCGTTCTCCTCGCCGCACGCGGTGACCGCGGGGGAGGTGTTCCTCTGGCCCGTCGATTTCACCCTCAAGGGCTACCAGACGGTGCTCGCAGACCCGCAGGTGCTCCTGGGCTACGCGAACTCCCTCTTCTACATGGTCGCTGGCACACTCATCAGCACGACGCTGACGATCTGCATCGCGTGGCCGCTCTCGCGCCGCACGTTCATGGGCCGCAACGTGATCATGTCCATCCTGCTGTTCACCATGCTGTTCAGCGGCGGCCTGATCCCCACCTACATGGTGGTCCAGAACCTCGGACTGCTCGACACCCGCTGGGCGCTCCTGCTGCCGCAGGCCGTCGCGGTCTGGCAGGTGATCATCGCGCGGACGTTCTTCCGCTCGGCGATCCCCGAGGAGCTGGTCGAAGCGGCAGAGCTCGACGGTGCGAGCGAGTGGCGCTTCCTCTGGACGATGGTGCTGCCGCTGTCCAAGCCGCTGATCGCCGTCATCGCTCTCATGTACGCGATCGGCCAGTGGAACGGCTACTTCGATGCGCTGCTCTACCTCAAGAGCTCCGATCTATTCCCGCTCCAGCTCGTGCTGCGCAACATCCTGGTGCTCAACGCCACGAACGGGGGCACGAACGATCTCGCCGCCCAGGCTCAGAACCAGGATCTGGTCAATCTGCTCAAGTACTCGCTCATCGTCATCACGAGTGTGCCGGTGCTGATCATTTACCCGTTCGTCGCCCGCTACTTCAACAAAGGGGTGCTCATCGGGTCGGTCAAGGGCTGACCCTGCCGACCCGCACCCCGCTCGTCCCCCGCAACACCGCACGTCCCGTCACGCAATCCAAGTTCCAAAGGAGGAACGAACCATGATGTCCAACACAGGCAATCGCGCCGCACGGCGTCGACTCTCGGCAGCGGTCACCGCCGTCGCGAGCGGTGTCGCGCTGCTCGCACTCTCGGGCTGCACCCCCAGCTCGGCGTCCAGCGGCGACGACAAGATCGGCGGGACGGCGCACCTGAGCGTCTTCGCCCAGCAGGGAACCGGTCAGGATCTCGCCACGAACGCCTTCACCAAGGAGATCGAGAAGAAGTTCAACATCACGTTCGCGTGGCAGACCACCACCCAGGACTCCTCCGTCGCTCCTGAGAAGCGTCAGATCCTCATGGCGAGCGGCGACTACCCGGACGCGTTCCTCCTCATTCCGTGGGTGGACCAGTTCAACCAGGTCGACATCGAGAAGCTCGCGAAGCAGGGCGTGGCCGTCCCGCTCAACGATCTCATCAAGCAGTACGCGCCCGACATCCAGAAGGCGCTGGACAGCAACCCCGACTACAAAGCGATGGCGACCTCCCCGGATGGCAAGATCTACGGCCTGCCGCAGCTGGCCGAGACGCAGCACATCCAGTACCCGTCGAAGCTCTGGATCAACACCGACTGGCTGAAGAAGCTGAACCTCCAGATGCCGAAGACGACGGAGGACATGAAGAAGGTCCTCACGGCGTTCAAGGACAGCGACCCGAACGGCGACGGCACGAAGGACGAGATCCCGCTCAGTGGCGACTCGCACGACTCGCTGATCCCGTTCTTCATGAACGCGTTCATCTACGACCCGCAGAACCCGGACAAGGGCATCCAGTCCACCACGGTGCTCAACAAGGGCAAGGTCGACATCCAGGCGAACAAGGACGGATGGCGCGAGGGCCTGAAGTACATCAAGTCGCTGTGGGATGCCGGGCTGATCGACAAGGGCGCGTTCACCCAGAACCCCGCCGCACTGGCTCAGGAGGGCAACAACGCCGGTCCGGTCATCCTGGGAAGCGCCAGCGGCCTCCACCCGTACATCTTCGTGACCCCCGCCTCGAAGGACGGCCGTGACAAGCAGTACGACGCCGTGCCGCCGCTGACCGGACCCGATGGCGCAGACTACGCCACGTACGCCTTCGGCAGCACGCCCGGCGCGACCTTCCTGCTCACCAACAAGGCCTCGAAGAACGACCAGGTGGCCGCGATCAAGATGGTGAACTACCTCTTCACCGAGAAGGGCCAGCTCGACGGCAACTTCGGACCGGAGGGCAAGGGATGGGCGAAGGCCGGCGCCGACGACAAGGCGCTCGACCCGGCCGAGAAGCCGCTGTTCACGAACCTGCAGCTCTCTCAGGATGCGGCGAACGCCGTGCAGTGGGGAGCGCTCTCGACCTACAACCAGAGCGAGAAGTTCCGTGGGTCGCAGGCCGTCCCGACGGACATCTACGACACGTCCGGCTACGAGCGCAGACTGTTCGACGCCACTCAGCTGTACAAGGGGCACGAGGACAAGAGCCAGATCTACCCCACGTGGCGGGTGTGGCCGGACCCGGCCAAAGCGACCCAGGTCGCAACGGAGCAGACGAACATCGACAGCTACGTGACCCAGAACGCTCTCGCCTTCATCACCGGATCGAAGAACCTCGACACGGACTGGGATGCGTACGTGAAGGGCTTCGACGGGCTCGGGCTGAAGGACTACTTGAGCACGTTGCAGACGGCCTACGACGCGTCCAAGAAGTAAGCCCAGCGGCTCCGGTCGGGCGCCACAGGATGACGCTCGACCGGAGTCGCTGCTCGCGCCCTCGTCGCCCGGGACCGTCAGTCGACGAGCGCGCGGATGGCCGTCGCTGCGGCTCCCCTCGCCCAGTCCTCGAAGGTATGGGGGCGGACGACGATGCGGCAGCGGTCGGCGGATGCGAAGACGTGCTCGGCGTACGACCGGCGCAACGGCGTCTCGAACAGGTCGAAGTCGGTGACGCCCTCGCCGCCGATGATGACGAGCTCGGGCCCGACCAGGTTGACCAGGCTGGCGATGGCAGCGCCGATGACGGCTCCCGCCTCGCCGAACGCCTCCAGCGCCGCCGAGTCGCCGGCGCGGGCCAGAGTGACCGCTTCGCGGATGGTGACCGCGCGGCCGTGCGCGGACGACACGGCGGCGACGATCGCGCTGGTCGCCGCGACCGCCTCCACACAACCGCGGCGTCCGCAGGCGCAGACGCGGTCCGGTGAGGTCAGCGGCAGGTGGCCGATCTCGCCGGCGACGCCGTAGGCGCCCTCGACGACCTCGCCGTTCAGGTGGAGGCCACTGCCGATGCCGCGACCGATGGTGACGATCGCGAACGAACGGGTGCCGAGGCCGACGCCGAACCAGTGCTCGCCGACGGTGAGCGCGCTCACGTCGTTCTGGACGACGACGCTCAGGCCGAGGCGCTCGGACAGCGTCGCGCCGAGGTCGACGCCCCGCCAGCCCATCTGGGCGGAGTCACGGACCACGCCGGTCTTCCTGTCGACGTCGCCCGACACGGCGACACCGACTCCCGCCAGCCGCGACCTCAGGCCGCCGAGCGCGTGCTGAAGACGACCGCACAGCCTCACGATGGCATCGGCGACGGCGGCCGGGTCGTGGGATACGAGCGGCAGACGGTCAGAGGTGATGACGCGAGTGGTGAGGTCGGTGGCGACGCCGATGAGCTCGTCGGCGTTCACTTTCACGCCGAGGGTCACGAGCGCGTCCGGCACGACCGCGACCGGGCTGACCGGACGGCCGGGGAGCCCGGTCAGGTGCGGATCGAGGGAGTCGCTGACGAGTCCAGCGGCCACAAGCGGTGTCACGGCCTTCGTGACCGCCGCCTGGGACAGCCCGGTGAGCCGCGAGACGTCGATCCGGCTGATGGGGGAGCGCGTAAGGATGGTGGTGAAGACGCGTGTGGCCGCATCCGACGACGATCCGAGCAGCGCGATGCGTCTCCGCGTCTCGTCGTTCATGGGTTCTTTCACGCCTACCTCTGTGGTCGCCCGGACTCCATCACCAAGGGTAGGCGGATCTCATCCGCGGAGTGGTCGACGACGTGCACGCCCTGGGCGGGGACCAGGACGTCGACGTCGGTGGCGCCGTACCGGAGGCGGACCTCACGGGTATCGGGATGGGGATTGTGCAGGACGGCGGTCTCGAGGCGGCCGCCGGACCAGGCCAGGTCGACCGTGAGGCCGCCGCGGACGCCGAGAGCCGTCACCCGGCCGTCCGGCCAGGCGGCCGGCAATGCGGGAAGCAGGTGCACGACGCCGGCGTGACTCTGCAGCAGCAGCTCCGCGATCGCAGCAGGGAACCCGAGGTTGCCGTCGATCTGGAACGGCGGATGCGTGCTGAAGAGGTTCGGCAGGAGGCCGCCCCACTCGGAGCCGTCGACCGGCCCGTGCCGGCGCGCGTCGCCGTCGTACGGTGTGAGCGCCTGCTGCAGGAGTTCGTGCGCCGTCTCACCGTCGCCCAGGCGGGCGCGGAGTGCGATCTTCCACGCCCACGACCACCCCATCGCACCGTCTCCGCGAGCGTCGAGGAAGCGCCGGGCGGCGTCGGCGAGGGCGGGAGTGCCGTCGGGGGTGATGAGCTCGAGGGGGTACAGGCTGACGAGCGCCGACAGGTGGCGGTGCGCGGGCTCATGCTCCGGGGCCTCCTCCGACCACTCGAGTAGCCGTCCGTCCCCGCCGATCCCGGGTCCGGGGATGGTGGAGAGCGCAGCCTCGATCTCCGGGCGCAGCGGGTCGCTCATGCCGAGCACGTCGAGTGCGCGGAGGGCGCGCTGCAGGAGGGAGCGGACCAGCTCCCGGTCCATCGTCGCCGTGAGCCCGAGCGCGCGGGGTACTCCGTCGCCGTCCCGGTACGAGTTCTCGGGGGAGGTGGACGGGGCGAGGAACGCTACGCCGTCGTCGTCGACCTGAAGCCAATCGAGGCAGAACTCCGTCGCGCCACGCAGAAGCGGCCAGATCCGCTCGCGGAGGAGGTGCTCGTCGTCGGTGAACTCGTAGAGGTCCCACAGCGAGTGGGTGAGCCAGACGCCGCCCATCATCCAGATCGCCCAGCTGGGCGCTCCGTGGCCCATCCCGACCGGGAGACTCCAGCCCCACAGGTCGCTGTTGTGGTGAGCGACCCAGCCGCGGCAGCCGTACAGCTCACGGGCGACGTCGCGCCCGGTGACGGCCAGCCGCTCGACGAGCGACACCAGAGGCTCGGCGTCAGCGGTCACGCCGAGCGGTCCCGCAGCCCAGTAGTTCATCTGGGTGTTGATGTTGATCGTGTAATTGGACGACCACGCCGGACGCAGTTCGCCGTTCCAGATGCCCTGCAGGTTCGCGGCGGGGCCACCCGCATGCGACGACGAGGTGAGCAGGTAGCGGCCGTACTCGGCGGCGATCGTCGCGCGCAGACCGTCATCGCCTCCGCGCAGGACGTCCGCTTCGACGTCCCACAGCCCTTCGCGCCGGCCGCCGATCGCGAACCGCGCCGCCGCCGGATGGCGGGACTCGCCATCCGTGGCGGGGTCCGCGCTGCCGGCGATGGCGCCGAGTGCGCGGTCCCGTGCGCGGTCCCGGATCGTCTCCGTTGAGACGGTCCGCCACTCGTCGTCCGCGCCGGCCCACCACGACTCAGCGCGGGTCGACGACGAGAGGGCGATCAGCAGTCTTCGGGCATGACGGACGATGAGGCCGGAGTCCCCGGCTTCCGTCGTGCCGTCACTCCGCACCGCGAGGACCGCGGCGGCGAAGCCGTCGTACGTTCCGTCTCCCGGCTCCGCGTAGCGCAGCGGCGGGTTGACGGAGGTTTCATGGAGAGGAGCGCCGTCGACCGGGACGCTGACATCGAGGACAACCGTCCCATCCGCAGTCGCACGGCCCAGCTCGCGCAGGGGGGTGGTCAGAGCCAGGCGCACCTCGGGCAGTTCCTCGGTCGAGGCGATCGATACCAGGAGGGTGCGCGCATCCACGCGGGAGACGCGTTCGACACGGGCTCCGCCGACCTCCAGCGACTCCGTGACGGTGCAGCGGTCGAGGTCGAGGACCCGTGCGGGCTCGCCGTCGACCGGACGCGCACCCGGCAGCCCCACGGTCAGCTCGACGAACGGGAGGAATTCCTGGCTGTACCGCCCCTCGAACGTGAGGAGCAGCTCCTCGGCACGGTCGAGGTCGCCGGCCGCCAGCGCAGCACGCACCTCGGCGAGTCGCTCCGGCCCCGCGCCCTGCGCGACGACGCGGCGGAGCTCGGCTGCGGCGATGTCCGGGGAACCGGACCACACGGTCGCGTCGTTGACCTGGTAGCGACCCTCCGCTCCACCGAAGACCATCGCGCCGAGGAGCCCGTCGCCGAGCGGGAGGGCCTCCTCCCACGAGGTTGCGGGCGCGTTCCAGGCGAGCCGGAGGGTCTGCTCGGGCGTCTCGTCGGGGATCGTCATCGGTCGTCCTTCCGGGGTTGCAATCGAAACACTAGGCATGGTTAATTGACACTGTCAAGTAACCGACATCCGCTAGGAGTCCCTTCATGCTCGACGGCTACGGCGCCGTTCTGACCCTGCGCGCAGCAGGCACCTCGCTCGTGATCGACACGGCGGGACGTGTGCCGCGCGTCCTGCATTGGGGGGCCGACCTCGGCCCGATGGATGACGCCGCCGCCGCCGCGCTGCGGGAGACCGGCGGTCCGGCCGTGCTGAACAACTCCCCGGACATCCCCCGCGCATTCAGCCTGTGGCCGACCGAGTTCGAGGGGTGGGCCGGCACCCCCGCGCAGGAGGGGCACGCCGCTGGGACGGCGACCACTCCGCGCCCGCGCACCGTCGCCGCCCGCTACGACGAGGACGGCGGCGACGGCGGCAGGATCGAGATCGAGCTGGCCGACGCCGTCACCGGTCTCCGGTCGACCATGGCCCTCGCCCTCGACCGATTCGGGGTGCTCTCCGTCGACGTCTCGGTCGTCCGCGATGTCGCCCTCGACGTGGCAGGGGCCGACATCCCGTACACGCTCGACGCGCTCCGGGTCCTGCTCCCCGTGCCGGAACGTGCCGTCGATGTGCTCGACTTCACCGGGAAGTGGTGCCGAGAGCGGGCGCCGCAGCGCGGCCCGCTCTTCTTCGGCAGCCACGTCCGCCGCGCTCATCGCGGCAAGCCGGGCCATGACGCCCCCTTCCTCGTCGTTGCAGGGACCGAGGACCTCGGCTTCGGCCGCGGAGAGGCGTGGGCCACCCACCTGGCCTGGAGCGGCGACGCCGAGTACGTGGTGGAGCGGCTCACCGAGGGTGCCGGTGCCTTCTCGGCGGTCCTCGGCGTGGGAGAGGGCCTCGGCCCGGGCGAGATCGCCCTGAGCGCAGGCGACCGGTACGTCGCGCCCACCGCGCTCTTCGTCTGGTCGGGCGCGGGGCTCGACGGCCTGTCCGATCGGCTCCATCAGAGGCTGCGGGCCCGTGCGTCGCATCCGCATTCGCCGCGTCCGCTCACCCTCAACTCGTGGGAGGCCGTCTACTTCGACCACGACCTGGAGCGGCTCACCGCTCTCGTGGACCGTGCCGCACGGGTGGGTGTAGAGCGCTTCGTCCTCGACGACGGCTGGTTCCACGACCGCCGGGACGCGAACGCCGGCCTCGGTGACTGGGTCGTCGACCGCACCGTCTGGCCCGAGGGGCTCCACCCGCTCGTCGCGCGGGTCCGGGAGCGCGGGATGCAGTTCGGGATCTGGTTCGAGCCCGAGATGGTCAACCTCGACTCCGATCTCGCCCGCGCGCATCCCGACTGGGTACTCGGACCGCGCGAGCTCGGTGCCGCGGCGCGCGACCAGTACGTACTCGACCTCACCCGTCCCGATGCCTACCAGCACGTGCTCGGGCAGATCAGCGCGATCGTCGAGGAGTACGCGGTCGACTACATCAAGTGGGACCACAACCGCGATCTCTCCGAGGCGGTGAGCGGCTACGCGGGCATCGACCGGCCCGCCGTGCACGATCAGACCCTTGCGCTGTACCGGATGCTGGACACGCTGCGCGAGCGCCACTCGCATCTCGAGATCGAGACCTGCTCGGGCGGTGGCGGCCGCGTCGACCTCGGCATCCTGCAGCGAACCGACCGGGTCTGGGCATCCGACTGCAATGACCCCGTCGAGCGCCTGCAGATCGAACGCTGGACGCGGATGCTGGTTCCGCCGGAACTCATCGGCTCACACCTCGGCGCGGAGCGGTCGCACACCACCTCCCGCCGCACCGACCTGTCGTTCCGTCTCATCGTCGCGCTCACGGCCCACGCCGGCATCGAATGGGATCTGCAGGAGGCCGGCGACGACGAGCTGGAGGTCATGGCGCGGTGGGGTGCGGTCTACCGGGAGCTGCGCGGCCTCATCCATTCCGGCCGGATCGTCAACGCCGACCTGGCCGACGACGCGACGGTGTTCACCGGGATCGTCGCCGGTGACGGCTCCCGCGCCGTCTTCACCTGGGCGCGGCTCGCGACCTCTGCGCCCGGCCAGTCCGGCCGCGTGCGCTTCCCGGGTCTCGACCCGGACGGCCGCTACCGCGTCCGTATCCGGGACGAGTTCGGTCCGGCCAGTCGCCACCAGAGCGCCGACCCGACCTGGATCACCGCCGCGCTCGACCCCGCCGGCACCGTCCTCCCCGGATCGGTCCTCGCGGTCGCGGGCGTCCCCCTGCCCACCCTCAATCCGCAACAGGCGATGCTGTTCGACCTGGTCCGGCTCTCCTGACAGCCGGGCACAGGTCGCGCACGCCCCAAACAGACGGCCCACCGCACCGACCGCTCCTCCCGCACCGACGCGTCAGTGTCTTGCGGGTCGGGGGCTCTTCAGAGAGGAAGAACATGACCCGCAAGACACGTGCGCGACGGAGCCTGCCGGCTCTCGTCGCTGCGGTCGCGGCGCTGGGACTGGTGGCGGCCGCCGCCGTTCCCGCCAGCGCGACTCCCACCCCCACCTCGACGCCCAGCGCGACCGCCGGTGCGACGTCCGCACCGAGCGGGGAGCCGACGGCCACGGCGACTCCCACGCCGAGCGCGGCGCAGACGACGGCCCCGACGGCGACGCCAAGCGCGGCACCGACCGCGGCACCGACCGCCGCGCCGAAGGCGTCTGCACCCACCGTGCCGACGCCCATCCCGCCGGCAGCGTCCACCGCCGACCCCTGGGCGCTCAAGCCGTATCTCGGCTGGAGCAGCTACAGCATGCAGGTCTACAGCGGGAACGGGAAGTGGATCACCGCTGACCAGCTCATCGCCCAGTCCGATGCGATGAAGGCCAAGCTCGGCAAGGCCGGCTACGACCGCATCAACGTGGACGCCGGCTGGAGCGACGGCGTGGACGCCAACGGCCGCCCCACTCCGAGCGCGACGCTGTACCCGCAGGGGTTGAAGAAGGTCATCGACCACGTGCACGCCAACGGTCAGAAGTTCGGCGTCTACCTCATCCCCGGCATCTCGATGGAGCTGTACGAGAAGGCCTACCCCATCGCCAACGCGCCCGGCTGCACCACGCACGACATCATGAAGCAGCCTCCGCAGCAGGCCGACTACTGGAAGATCGGCTACCGCATCGACTTCTCGAACCCGTGCTCGCAGAAGTACGTCGACTCGATCGCCGATGAACTGGCGGACCTGGGCGTCAACTTCGTCAAGTTCGACAGCGTCACCCCCGGCTCGGGCATCAGTGACGGGTCGGTGGACGCGCGCGATGACGTCGCCGCGTGGTCGAAGGCGCTCAAGAAGCACAACATCTGGTTCGAGCTCTCCTGGGCGCTCGATATCAACTACGCCGACTACTGGAAGCAGTACGCGAACGGCTGGCGCGTCGACTGGGACGTCGAGTGCTACTGCAACGGCGAAGCCCTGACCCAGTGGGAGAACATCAACCGGCTCTTCCCGCGGGCCGCGGACTGGTGGCGGCACGCAGGACCCGGCGGCTGGAACGACTTCGACTCCCTCGATGTCGGCAACGGGAAGATGGATGGACTCACGCCGGACGAGCGACGGACGGCCACCACGCTGTGGGCGATCTCGGCCGCGCCGATGTACACCGGCAACGACCTCACGAAGCTCGACCAGCTCGGGCTCGAACTGCTTACCAACCCGGAGGTCGTGGGTGTCGACCAGGCCGGCGTGCCTGCCCGGCCCGTTTCGACGACCGCGAAGCAGCAGGTCTGGTACGCGCTGAACGCCGACGGCAGCTACACGGTCGCGCTGTTCAATCTCGGCCGCGCCGAGTCGGATGTGACCGCGAAGTGGTCCGACATCGGGCTGAAGGGCTCGGCCACGGTCCGCGACCTGTGGGCGCGAAAGAACCTGGGCCGCGCGGACAACGCATTCACCGCGTCCGACGTGCCGATCCACGGCGTCCGGCTGCTCAAGGTGACGCCGGACCGGGGCGCAACGGTGACCGTCAACGACGACGCGCTCGGGATGAAGTACGGCGGCACCTGGACCCGCAACGGCGGGGCCGAGGTCGCCTCGACGTCGCAGCCGCTGACGGTGAACGTGACCGACACGGGCACGCCCGCGCCGTCCACATCCACGGGGCCGACGCGCACCACGAGCATCAACGACACCGACCCCGGTATCGCGTACTCCGGCCAATGGGGGTACAGCTCCGGCCGCAACCTCGGCGACTACCAGAACGACGTGCACTACGCCGAGCACCCCGGCAGCGACTCGTTCTCGTATACGTTCACCGGCACCGGAGTCTCGTACCTGACCGAGCTGGACTCCTCGGAGGGCGACGCGGACGTCTACATCGACGGCCAGCTGGTGAAGACGATCAGCGCCAACATCCCGAGCGCTTCGCACACCCCGCAGCAGACGGTGTTCACGACGAACGACCTCCCCAACGGGCAGCACACGCTGCGCGTGGTGATGAAGTCCGGCCAGTTCATGCTGATCGACCGGCTGGACGTGCTGCAGCCGAACCTGATCGACCCGTCCTCGGTGTCCTTCGACACCAAGGCGCCGGCCGCGGCGGCGTTCTCCGTGCTTCGCGACCCGGACGAGTTCACCGGGATCACCGCCAACGGGAAGACGCTCTCGAAAGGCTCCGACTACACCGTGTCCGGCTCGACCGTCACGCTCAGCACTGCGTACCTCGCAACGCTGCCCGTCGGCGCGACCACGCTGAACATCGGCTTCCGCGGAGACTACCTGGACGACATCCACTCGACGAAGGATGCGGGCGCCTCGGTCTCGTTCGCCTTCACGGGCACGGGTGTCGACTGGGTCTCGCCCACCGGCCCGGACCAGGGCGTCGTGGACGTGTACATCGACGGCAAGCGGGTCAAGCGCGTCGACACGCACAGCGATTCCCGCCGCACGCAGCAGAAGGTGTTCAGTACGTCCGGCCTCCGGAACGGCGAGCACACCTTCATGGCCGTCAAAGAGTCGGGCGATGTGATGCGTACCGACGCCGTTCGCTACACCGTACGGTGATCCACCGGGTGGGCCGGGCGCATCGCCCGGCCCACCCCTATTCTTTGGAGCGAAGCACATGAAGAACAGCCACGTCGGCATCGACCGTGCGCTCCTCGGTCGCGAGCCGCTGCCGACGCCGGACGACTACGACGACTTCTGGGCAGAGGCGCTGGATGACGCCCGCCGGCATCCCCTCGACCTCCGCCTCGACCGCGTCGACACAGGTCTCACCGAGATCGATGTCTTCGACGTGTCCTTCTCGGGGTCGGACGGGAGGCGGGTGCGTGGCTGGCTGCGGATGCCGCATCACCGCAGCGGTCCCGTGCCGGCCGTGGTGCACGCCAACGGCTACGGCGCAGGACGGCTGTCGCCGATCGACGATCTCACGTGGGCCGCCGCCGGCTTCGCCCAGTTGCTCGTGAGCACCCACGGGCAGGGCGGCGGCAGCACGGGCCACCTGCTGGACGGCATCCTGGACCCACCGAGCTCGTACTACCGCGGCGTCTTCGTCGACGCCGCGCGCGCCGTCGATGCGCTGCGCTCCCTCGACGAGGTGGATGCGACCACGGTCGCGGCGATCGGGAACAGCCAGGGAGGCGGGATCGCCCTCGGCGTCGGAGCGCTCGTCCCCGACCTCGTGGCTGTGCTCGCCCAGGCGCCCTTCCTGACCCACGCGCCGGACGGGGTGCGGCTCGCGGCGCAGGGCCCATGGCTGGAGCTCCGCGCGTACCTCGCGGAGCATCCCGACCGGGCCGCCGCGGTCGCGCGCACGCTCTCGTACGTGGACGGCGTCACCTCGGCCCGGCACGCGACTGCTCCCGGGTGGATCAGCGACGGGCTGGACGACGACATCTGCCCACCCGAGACCGCCCGCGCCGCGGCGGAGGCCTACGCAGGTCCCGTGAGCTTCCGGGAGTGGCCGGGGGCCGGACACGAGGCCGGGGGCACCGACGACCGGCGCGGCGCTCTGGCGGTGTTGCGCGAGCGGTTCGGTGTCGACCCCGCCGACGCGACCAGCGAAGGCTGACGCCCGGAGCCCCAGCCAGAAGCCCCAGCCCGAAGCCCCAACCCGAAGCCCGGGGGCGGCCGGATGCCGTCGTTCGCGCATGAAGGCGGCATCCGGCCGCTCCCGAGCTCCGGGATCAGTCGCCCAGGGCGGCTTCTACGGTGTGGTCACGCAGCGACGATGCGAGCATCTCCATCCCGGTGCCCGGCGTGAGCGGCGCGCGGTAGCGTCCGTTCTCGAGCCGGACGGGTGCGACGAAGTGCTCGTGCAGGTGCGTCGTGTACTCGATCATGCGGCCGTCCTGGCTGCCCGAGACGGCGACATAGTCGAACATCGCGAAATGCTGGACGGCCTCGCAGAGCCCCACTCCGCCGGCGTGCGGGCATACCGGAACGCCGAACTTCGCCGCGAGCAGCAGGATGGCGATGTTCTCGTTCACGCCGGCGACGCGGGTGGAATCGATCTGGACCACGGCGGCCGCCTCTGCCTGCAACAGCTGCTTGAACAGCACGCGGTTCATCCCGTGCTCGCCTGTGGCGATGGGCACCGGCGACACAGCGCGGGCGATCGCCGCGTGAGCCAGCACGTCGTCCGGGCTGGTCGGCTCCTCCACCCAGGCGAGGTCGAACGGTGCGAGGGCGCGGATCCACTCGATCGCCTGGTCGCGGTCCCAGCGCTGGTTGGCGTCGATCGCGATGCGCACGTCGGGACCCACGGTGTCGCGGGCGATGCCGAGACGCCGGATGTCGTCCTCCAGGCGGTCGCCCACCTTGAGCTTGATCTGGGTGAAGCCGTCATCGACGGCCTCGCGCGCGAGCCTGCGGAGCTTGTCGTCGGAGTACCCGAGCCAGCCCGGCGTCGTCGTGTATCCCGGGTAGCCGGAGGCCAGCAGTTCCGCCTCCCGGGCCGCTCGGCCCGGCTCGGCCGCGCGGAGCAGCGCCAGCGCGTCGTCACGTGACAGTGCGTCCGTCAGATAGCGGAAGTCGACCAGCGCGACCAGTTCCTCGGGGGACAGGCGCGACAGCAGCTGCCAGAGAGGCATCCCGGCGCGCTTGGCTTTCAGATCCCAGAACGCGTTCACCACCGCGCCGATCGCCATGTGCATGACGCCCTTCTCCGGGCCCAGCCAGCGCAGTTGCGAGTCGTAGACGAACTCACGCCAGAGGCCGCCGAGGTCGTCGAGCAGCGCTTCGACGTCACGGCCGACGACCCGCCGCGCCACCGTCTCGATGGCGGCGACCTGCACGTCGTTTCCGCGACCGATCGTGAAGACGAACGCGTGACCCTCGTGACCGTCTGCGGCGTCCGTGGTCACCCGCAGGTACGCCGCCG
Organism: Leifsonia sp. T36S-04; assembly: GCF_042465655.1. GTDB lineage: Bacteria > Actinomycetota > Actinomycetes > Actinomycetales > Microbacteriaceae > Leifsonia. Next base: position 2,693,845 of record NZ_CP146286.1, on the reverse strand, counting down.
AGTAGTCGGGGTCGGGATTCATCGCGTCGGAGCCGTCGAGCGTCGCAGACGTCTCGAATCGCACATCCAGGGTCTCGAAGCCGGTGACGATGCTCACTCCGTTGTCCTTCCGTTCGGCTACCAATATCCTATTGGATATAGCTGCACTTCGGGGAATGAAAGAGCCCCGACCTCGCCGAGGCCGGGGCTCTCGGGTACGTCAGCCCGCCTGCTCGGCCTGTCGCAAGCTGGCCGAGATGCGGGCGTACGACTTGGTGATGTGATCGAGCATCGCCCTCTCGGCGGAAGCCGGCTTGCCGCTGCGCAACGCTTCGAGCACCGCCTCGTGCTCGCCCGAGGTCTCGTCGACCACGCCGTGCGTGAAGTAGATGCGGTACTGGTGCATGTGCGAGCGGAGGCGCCCGATCGCGTCGGCCAGCAGGTCGTTGCCCGAGTGCTCCGCGATCAGGCGATGGAACTCGGCGTCCTGGTTGGCGAAGTCCTTGTAGTCCTTGAATCGGTCCTCGCCCGTGTGCGCCGCCTGGCCGCTCCGGTGCATGGCCTCGCACAGGTCCTCGAGCTGCTGCAGAGTGTCTGCGTTCAGCTCGCCCGCTGCGTTGCGGGCGGCGTACGGCTCCAGCAGCCGCCGCATCTCGAACAGCTGGCGCAAGCCGTCGCTGTCGAGCAGGGGCGCGGCGGTGTAGCCCTTGAGCGCCTTCTTGACGACGAGCCCCTCCGACTCCAGGCGGGCAAGGGCCTCACGCACCGGCGTAGGCGAGACGTTGAGCTGCCGGGCGATGCCATCGATGCTGGCTCGGCTGCCCGGTTCGATCACCTGGTCCATGAGCAGACCGAGGACGGCGTCGTACACGTCGTCGGCCAGCGCGCGCCGGGCCGGCAGGAAGTGTTCCCCCGATTGGATGGTCATGTGCACATCCTAGGTCGGCTGCGGGTGGTCCGAGAGGATAGAGGATGCAGGATCTTCACGCCAGGAGCCCCTCCGCGGAGAGCTCATCCCACACCTCGTCCGGCACCGGAGAATCGGCCAGACGGGCGTTCCGTTCGATCTGCTCCGGGGTGTCCGCGCCGAGCACCACCGTCGACACTGCCCGGTGGCGCAGGGGGAACTGTACGGCGAGCTGGGGGACGGTCGCGCCGTGGCGCTCGGCGACGTCCGCGATCCGCTCGACGCGCTCGATGAGCTGGGGCGAGGACGCGGCGTACTCGAAGGTCGCGTCGGCCGCGGGCCGCTCGGTGGCCAGGATGCCCGAGTTGAAGACGGCGGCGACGGCGACGGAGACCCCCCGCTCCAGCGCAGCGGGCAGCAGGTCGCGTTCCGCGGACGGGTCGAGCAGTGTGTACCGGTTGGCGCACATCACGATGTCGAGGTCGGTCTCGCGGACGAAGCGGGTGAGCATCGCGGTCTGGTTCATCCCGGCCCCGTAGGAACGGATGACGCCCTGGGAGCGGAGTTCCTCCAGCGCGGGGAAGGCACCCTCCAGGGCCTCGCGCTCGAACTCGTCCGGGTCGTGCACGAAGAGCACGTCGATGCGGTCGACGCCGAGTCGATTGAGGGAGTCCTCGACCGAACGCAGCACGCCGTCGCGCGAGTAGTCGCGGCGTCGACGGCGCGTCGCCGGCACGTCGAACAGGTTGGCGATGTCGGTCTCGCCCGGCCGGTGATCCGGGTTCGGCTCAATGACACGGCCCACCTTCGTGGACAGGATGTACTCGTCGCGGGGGAGGTCGCGCAGTCCTGCGCCGAGGCGTTCCTCCGCGAGTCCCAGGCCGTAGTGCGGCGCGGAATCGAAGTAGCGGATGCCTGCCTCCGATGCCGCCGGCACGATCCGCGGCCAGATGTCCTCCGGCCGCGCGGAGAACAGGTTGCCCAGCGCGGCCGAGCCGTACCCGATGGGGCCGACGGCGAGGCCGCCGCGGCCGAACGGCCGAGTGCCACCCGGCATCAGGCGACCCGTCGATCGTCGACGGCGTCGAGGTCCCACTCGATGCCGAGCCCGGGCGCGGAGGGCGCCAGCCCGTACCCGTCGCCGATCGCCATCTCCGTCCGAGTCACCGCACGGAGCTGGGGGATGTGCTCCAGGTAAAGCGCATTCGGAACGGCGCAGCACAGCGACACGTGCAGCTCCATGAGGAAATGCGGTGCGATGGATACGTTGAAGGCCTCCGCAAGGTGCGCCACCTTGAGCCATGGCGTGATCCCGCCGACCCTGGCGACATCGGCCTGGATGATCGAGGCCGCGCCCGACTGCAGGTACTCGCGGAAATGCCCGACGGAGTAGATGGACTCGCCGACCGCCACCGGCACAGTGGTGGACTCCGCGAGGCGGCGGTGGCCGGCGACGTCCTCCGCCGGGAGCGGCTCCTCGAACCAGAAGATATCGAGTCGCTCGAACAACGCGGCACGGCGGATCGCCTCGGCGGCGGTCATCGACTGGTTGGCATCGACCATGATGTCCATCCTGTCCCCGACGGCCTCGCGCACAGCGAGTAGCCGTTCGTAGTCCTCGTGCGCACGCGCCTTGCCGACCTTGATCTTCACGCCGCCCAGACCCCGGGCCTGCGACTCGAGCGCCTGCGCGACGAGCTCGTCCGTGCTGAAGTGGAGCCAGCCGCCCTCGGTGTCGTAGAGCGGGATGCGCGGCTGCGCGCCACCAGCGGCGACCCACAGCGGGAGCCCGGCGGCCTTGCAGCGCGCGTCCCAGACCGCCGTGTCCACCGCCGCGAGGGCGAGCGACGTGATGAGGCCGACCGTCGTCGCCCGCGTGGACGAGAAGAGGGCGCGCCAGACGTCCTCAGGACGGCTGACATCCATCCCGACCAGGGCATCCAGCAGCGTCTCGCGCAGCAGGCAGAGCACCGCGGCGCCTCCCGTGCCGATCGTGTAGCTGTAGCCGATGCCCTCGACGCCGCCGGCGGTGCGCAGCCGCACGAAGATCGTCTCCTGCTTGAGGAAGGACTGCACCGCGTCGGTGCGGACCGTCTCGACCTCCAGGTCGCTCAGCCACGCCTCGGCGGAGACGATCGTGCCGTCGACGAAGGTGAGGACGGCAGGCGGTGCGAGGCTCATGGTTCTCTGCTTTCTGGTGTGTGCACGGGTCAGCGTCCGCCGAAGCCGCCGAGGGCGACTCCCTTGACCAGCTGGCGCTGAAGGACGGCGACGATGACGAGCGAGGGGATGATCGCGATGGTCGAGGCGGCCATCAGGAGGCTCCACTGGGTGCCGTGTTCTCCGGTGAACATGGAGAGGCCCAGCGGAACGGTCGCCAGCTCCTGGCTGTTGATGATGATCAGCGGCCAGAGGTACGAGTTGTAGTAGCCGACGAACGAGAACACGCCGAGGACCGAGATCGGAGCGGTCAGCTGTGGCAGCAGCACCGACCACAGCGTCCGGAAGCGCGAGGCGCCGTCGATCAGCGCGGCCTCCTCGAACTCGATGGGGATCGTCAGGAAGAACTGCCGCAGCAGGAAGGTGCCGAACGCGGTGAACGCGAACGGGATGATCAGTGCCGCGTACGTGTCGACCAGCCCCAGCTGGTTCATCATGATGAACAGCGGGACGACGAGCACCTCCTGCGGCAGCACGAGGGTGAGCACGTAGAGCAGGAAGAGCTGGTCGCGGTACTTGAAGCGCAGCCGCGAGAAGGCGTACGCCGAGAGCACGGCCACGATGACCGACAGCAGCGCACCGCAGATCGCGACGAAGAAGCCGTTGAAGATGAAGCGTCCGAACGGCACGAGCGTCCAGGCGTCGACGAAGTTCGACCACTTCACCTCCGAGCCGATGAACGTCGGCTTCGGCGAGAACACCTCGGACTCGGGCTTGAGCGCCGAGAAGAACATCCAGATGAACGGGAAGGTGAACAGCAGCGCCACGGCCGCTATCGCCGCGGTGTTCAGCCAGGTCTTGGCGAGGACGGCGCGCTGCGCCGGGCGCAGGCGGTGGCGGGTCCGGTCGAGCGTCTCACTTGTCATAGTTGACCCACCTCTTCTGGCCGGCGAACTGCAGGGCGGTGATCAGCATCACGACGATGAACAGCATCCAGGCGAGCGCGGAGGCGTAGCCGAGCCGGTCGAAGACGAAGCCGTTCCGGTACAGGTACAGCACGAAGGTGTTCGTCGCCTCGCCCGGGCCTCCCTGGGTCAGGATCTGCGGCTGCACGAACACCTGGAAGGCGCCGATCATCGTCATCGTCATCGTGAAGAACAGCGAGGGGGAGATCATCGGGAGGATGATCGACCGCAGCCGCTGCCAGGCGTTGGTGCCGTCCATCCTGGCCGCTTCGAGGATCTCCTTCGGGATGCCGCCGAGCCCTGCCGACAGCACGATCACGTTGTAGCCGAAGGACTGCCAGACGGACATCGCGATCACGGACGCCAGCGCGAAGCGGGAGTCGGAGAGCCAGCTCGGCCCGTCGATCCCGATGCCGGCGAGGGCCGAGTTGACCAGGCCGTCGTCGCTGAGGAGCAGGCGCCAGACGAGGGCGTTCGCCACCATCGGCGTGATGGCCGGCAGGAAGAAGACCACCCGCCAGAAGCCCGCGAACTTGATGCGGGTGTTCAGCCACAGGGAGACGGCGAGGGCGAGCACGAGGTTCAGGGCCGTGTAGACGAAGGCGAAGATCACCGTGTTGAGCAGCACGGTGTAGAAGGTGGGGTCGCTGAACAGCTTCTGGTAGTTGGCAAGCCCGAGGAACGTCGGCGATCCGAAGAGAGGCCACTCGAACAGGCTGATCACCAGCGAGCCGATCAACGGCACCACGATGAAGAAGAGGAACCCGGCGAGTCCGGGCCACAGGTAGGCCAGGGCCGTCCAGCCGTCGCCGCGGCGCTTGCGGCCTCCCTGGCGCGGGGGAGTGGGGTGCGGCACGCCGAATGGGCGCGTCGGGGGCGCGGCGGGCGCCGCCGTCTCGTCAGAGACGACGACGCCCGTGATCAGCGGCGAGGTCATGCGCTACTGTCCCACCGAGTTCTGGATCGTGTTCAGCACGTCCTTGGCGGTCTTGTCACCCCGGTAACCTTCGACGCCGTACTGGGTGAACAGGGTCTCCACCTGGTTCCAGGTGGGGGTGGTGATCTGCGCCGTCGCGTTCTTCAGCAGGGCCTGCACCGCGGCGTAGGCCTCGGGGGACTTGCCCTCGGCCCAGGCGGACTGGGCGTCGGCCCGCGAGGGGACGATGCCGCGCTTCTCGGCCTGGCCCTTGAGCACGCTGGAGTCGGTCATGGCCATGATCGCCTTGAAGGCGCCGTCCGGGTCCTTGCAGTTCTTGGCGATGCCGAAGCCCGAGCCCGCGGTCATGCCGTGCGCCTCGCCGGAGGTACTCGGGACGATCGTGACGCCCATCGTGAACTTCGCGGCTTCGGCAAAGGTGCCGTACATCCACGGGCCCTCGATCAGCATGTCGACCGCGCCGCTGGTGAAGGCGGACTGCGAGACATCCGAGCCGTCTGCTGCCTCGGGCGCCTTGGCGATGCCCTCCTTGCCGACCAGGTCGAAGTACGACTGCACCTCGTCGACCAGCTTGGAGTTGGTCAGGTCGAGCTTGGAGTCCTTCACCGCTTGCGCGCCGTCGGCGATCGCCCAGGCGTTCGGGATGAAGAAGCCGGGTGCGATGGCGAGCGCCTTGTGGTCTCCCGTCGTCAGCTTCTTCGCGTCGGCGAGGAACTGTTCGCGGGAGTAGGTGGTGCTGGGGGCCTGCAGTCCGGCTTTCGCGAAGTTGTCCGCGTTGTAGTAGAGGACGATCGGCTCCGCGTCGTAGGGGATGGCGCGGATGGTGCCGTCGACCGTCATGCCCTTGAGCATCGACTCATCGAATGCCGAGGTGTCCAGCTTGTGCTTCTTGATCAGGTCGTCCAGCGGCATGAGCAGGCCCGACAACTCCTGGGCGCGCGCCGCCTGCGTGGTCAGCAGGCACGGCGGGTTGGAGCCGCTCAGGCGGGTCTTCACTTTCGTCCAGTAATCGTTGAAGCTGGGTCCCTCGATCTTCACGTCGAGAGTCGGATCGACCTTCTTGCCGAGGTCGATGAACGCCTGCCACTGGTCGCGGTCGCTCTGACTGCTGACCCAGGTGTACATGCTGATCGGGCCGCCCTTGGCGTCTCCGCCGCCGCCGGCGCAGCCGGCCAGTGCGGTGAGAGCGCCGGTGATCAGGATTGCGGTGCCGATCCGGGCCGCCTTGCGCTTGCTTCGTGATGTCACGTGCTGTGCCTCCTCCATTGGATTCACGCGGTTCGGGTGATGCAGATCCTATAGGGTCTACGATATAGGCTCTGCCCGGGAGCTTAGGGCTGGGAGTCCGCGCCGTCAAGCAAAATCGATCGCGATCACGTCGATCGGTGCCCCGGACGGCTGCGGGGCCGGGATGCGCAGTTCGCCCAGGGGGTCGACGCCGGGCGCCTGCTGCTCGTGCACCTCCAGGTTCACCTCGTACGGCAGCTCCGCGTCGGTGGCCAGGAGCCGCACGCTGGTGACCCGGCCGACAGGGATGCCGCGCACCACGAGCTGCTCGATGGGGCGCGAGACGAGGTGCAGGTAGAGGGTCCCCGGGCGGGCGGTCGACGGGCCGTAGTAGTCGACGCCGACCGTGGGGGAGACGCCGATGACGCTGTCGGAGTGCCGATCCATCCACACCCCGATCTCTTCCAGAGTGCGCACCTGCGACTCGTTGAGGCTGCCATCGCCCTTCGGGCCGATGTTCAGCAGGAGGTTTCCTCCGCGGCTCGCGACCTCGATCAGCGTGGTGATGAGCGACGTGGTGCTCTTACTCTTGGTGTCGCCGGGACGCCACGCCCACATCTGCCCGATCGTCATGCAGAGCTCCCATGGTCCGTCCGGCGGGGTCACCGGGAAGCCCTGCTCCGGCGTCTCGTAGTCGCCCTGGCCGAGCAGACGGTCGTTGATGACGACGTCCGGCTGCAGGGACTTGATGTGTGCGCGGAGGCCGGCGCTGTCCCACTCCTCCTCCGACCGCTCCCACTCGCCGTCGAACCAGAGCAGATCGATCGTGCCGTAGTTCGTCAGCAGTTCGGTCAGCTGTCCGCGCAGGTACCGCTGGTAGCGCTGCCACTGTTCCGGAGTCGGGCGACGATGCCGGTCCTCGGCCACCGGGGTGCCGGCGTTGGCGGGATCGCCCGCCATGGGCCAGTGCTCGAGCGGGTACGGTCGGTCCTCCATCCGGAACGCCGGGTAGTCGGGGTGGTTCCAGTCGGGCAGGCTGTAGTAGATGCCGACCCGGATCCCTTCGGCGCGGATCGCCTCGACGAACTCGCGGGTGATGTCGCGACCGAACGGCGAGTGCTCGATGCCGAAGCTCGAGTGCTCCGTGTGGAACATGGAATAGCCCGCGTGATGGCGAGCAGTGAACACGACATAGCGCGCGCCCGCGCGCTTGGCGAGGCGGGCCAGAGCCACAGCATCCCACTCGACCGGGTCGAAGGTCGCGGCGGTCGATTGGTACTGCTCGACGCTCACGCTGTCCTCGACGCCGTCGGAACCGGGGATGATGGAACGACCGACCAGCGGCCAGGAGATCTCGATACCCTGCTGGCTGGCGTGGTCCCAGTGAACGAACAGGCCGAAGCCGGCTCCGATGAACCATTCGCCACCGGGGAGCCGGAAGTCGGTGGGCCGGACGAACGAGGCGGGTGCTGCGTCGAGCGCGGTGATCACGGAAACTCTCCTTCGAGTCTTTCAGCGTGGATGCTATTGCCTATAGGATATGGATCCAGGATGCGGAGCACAATCGCACCCGGCTGATCCATTCGATGACGAAGGAGACCTCCAGCGTGGCCATGTTCACAGACGACCCCGTCCGCCCCGAGAACTACCGCCGGTTCGAGCGAGAGACTCCCGCCTGGTTCACCGACGCCAAGCTCGGGATCTTCGTGCACTGGGGTCCGTACTCCGTCCCGGCCTGGGCGGAGCCGATCGGCGAGCTGGGCACCATCGAGAAGCAGTACTGGTTCGCGCACAACCCGTACGCCGAGTGGTACTTCAACACCATCCGGATCGCGGGCAGCCCGGCCGCCGAGCACCAGCGCGAGGTCTACGGAGGCGCGCCCTACGACGACTTCCTCGATCAGTGGGACCCGGCGGAGTTCGACCCCGACGTCTTCATGGAGCTCGTGAAGAGCACGGGGGCGCGCTACTTCGTCCCGACCACTAAGCACCACGACGGAGTGACCCTGTGGGATGCGCCCGGCACGGACGGCCGCAACACCGTCGCCCGGGGCCCGCACCGCGACCTGGTCGGCGACTTCGAGCGCGCCGCGCGCAAGGCGGGTATCCGCTTCGGCGTGTACTACTCGGGAGGCCTCGACTGGCACTTCGCCGACCTCGAGCCCATCACCGACGACGGCCAGGCCTTCCGCCGGCCCGTCGACGCCGGGTACGCCGAGTACGCCCACGGCCACGTGGCCGACCTCATCGACCGCTACCGGCCCGACATCCTGTGGGGGGACATCGAATGGCCGGACGCGGGGAAGCCCAGCGGACCCTTCAGCATGGAGAGCCTGTTCGAGAAGTTCTACGACGCTGTGCCCGACGGGGTCTCCAACGACCGCTGGGGCGAGACGCACTGGGACTTCCGGACGAGCGAATACCAGAACGGCACGAATGTCGAGGGCGCGGGTGCGTGGGAGAACTGCCGGGGCATCGGATACTCGTTCGGCTACAACGCCGAAGAGGATGAGCGTCACCTGCTGGGCGGGCCGGATGCCGTCGCCTCGTTCGTCGACATCGTCTCCCGCGGCGGCAACCTGCTCCTCAACGTGGGGCTGACTGCGCGCGGCACCGTTCCCGACCTGCAGCGGCGCACGCTCGAGCACCTGGCGGCATGGAACGCGGTGAACGGCGACGCCGTCTTCGGCTCGCGGCCGCTGGACGCGTCCATCGCCGGGTCCTCGGAGGAACCCTGGGTCCGGTGGACGCGGACGGATGGCGTCGCAAACGCGTTCGTCCACGCCACGGGGCCGGTTCGCATCGCCCGGGTCTCGGACGCGGTACGGGAAGGCACGGCACGGCTCGCCGACGGCACACCCACGGCCGTCGTGCGTGACGGCGACGCGTTGACACTGACGCTGCCCGAGCCCTCTGTCGCGGGCCCGACGCTCGTCCGCTTCGACCTCGCCGGCGCATGACCGTCGACGCCCACCTGCACCTGTGGGACCTCGAGCGGGGCACCTACTCCTGGCTGACCGACGCCGTCGCGCCGATCAACCGCACGTTCACGTTCGCGGAAGCCGAGCCCCAACTGCGTGACGCTGGTGTGGACCGGGTGGTGCTGGTCCAGGCGGCGGGCACCACGGAGGACTCCGCCGCGATGTTCGCCGTTGCTGCACAGCACCCGATGGTCGCAGGCGTGGTCGCGTGGGTCGACCTCCGCGATCCGGAGCGGGTCGGGGACGCGCTGGACGCCTGGGCCGCCGCAGGACCGCTGGTCGGCATCCGGCATCTCATCCACGACGAGGCGGACCCCGACTGGCTGGGCCAGCCCGCCGTTCACCGCTCCCTCACTGTTCTGGCCTCTCGCGGGCTCGCCTACGACGTGATCGGCGTGCTGCCGCGCCACCTGGAGCACGCGGTGGCGGTCGCGGACGCCGTGCCCGAGCTGCGATTGGTGGTCGACCACCTCGGGACCCCGCCGGTCGGCGAGGACCCGGGCGAGTGGGGACGGCTCATCGACGAGCTGGGCCGGCGGCCCAACGTGTTCGTGAAGCTGTCGGGACTGACGACGCTGGGCCCGTCCGGGCGAGCCGCCGCCGCGGACCTCCGGCCGTACACCGACCGAGCGCTCGCCGCCTTCTCCCCGTCGCGGATGCTCTACGGCGGCGACTGGCCCGTCTCGACCCTGGCGACCTCCTACGCGGAGACCGTCGCCGTCACCGCGGAGCTGCTCGCGGGCCTCAGCCCCGACGAGCGTGCCGACGTGCTCGACGGCACCGCCGTCCGCGCCTACCGCCTGCGCTGACCGCGCAGGAAATTCGGTCGCGCAGCCTTCGGTTCTCCTGCGGTACTGCTCGCCGCCGTCGAGGCGTGAGGGGTGCCGCGGGTTGCCGCGCTGCAGCCCCCGAGATTTGCGCCAAATCGTGGGAAACGGCGACCCATAACCGCGATTTGGCGCAAATCTTCGTCCCGCGGACGGGTTAGGCGTCCTGGTGGGTGGCGGCGGGGTGGAGGGGGTGGAGGCGGGTGAGTTGGGTGACGTGTGCGGGGGTGAGTTCGGCGAGCGAGTTGACTTGGAGGAGTTTCATGGTGCGGGTCAGTTGGTCGGTGAGGAGGTGGATGGTGCGGTCGACGCCGGCGCGGCCTCCGGCCATGAGTCCGTAGAGGTAGGCGCGGCCGATGAGGGTGAATTTGGCGCCGAGGGCGTAGGCGGCGATGATGTCGGCGCCGTTCATGATGCCGGTGTCGATCGCGACCTCGGTGTGGTGCCCGACTTCGCGGTCCACGTCGGGGAGGAGGTGGAACGGGATGGGTGCCCGGTCCAGTTGCCGGCCGCCGTGGTTGGAGAGCACGATCCCATCCACCCCGTGATCGACGAGAGTCTTCGCGTCCTCGACGGTCTGCACACCCTTGATCACGAGTTTCCCCGGCCACATGTCCCGGATGATCTTCAGGTCGTCGTAGTCGATCGAGGGGTCCATGGCGGCGTTCAGCAGGTCACCGACCGTGCCACCGGTGGCGGACAGGGACGCGAACTCCAGTTTCGGGGTGGTCAGGAAGTCGTACCACCACCACGGCCGGGGGATCGCGTTCAGGATCGTGCCGAGGGTGAGCTGGGGCGGGATGGAGAACCCGTTCCTCTTATCCCGCAACCGGGCACCCGCGACCGGGGTGTCGACGGTGAAGAACAGGGTGTCGAACCCCGCAGCCGCAGCCCGCTCCACCAGCCCGTAGCTGATCTCCCGCTGCCGCATCACATACAGCTGGAACCAGTTCCGCCCGGACGGGTTCGCCGCCTTCACGTTCTCGATCGAGGTCGTGCCCAGCGTGGAGAGGGTGAACGGGATCCCCGCTGCCCCGGCCGCACCGGCACCCGCGGTCTCGCCCTCGGTCTGCATCAGGCGGGTGAACCCGGTCGGCGCGATCCCGAACGGCAGCGCTGACGGTCCACCCCAAATCGTGCACGACGTATCCACCGCGGACACGTCCCGCAGGATCGAGGGGTGGAACTCCACATCCTGGAACGCCTGCCGCGCCCGCGCTAACGACAGTTCGCCCTCGGCCGCGCCCTCCGTGTAGTCGAACGCCGCCTTCGGGGTGCGCCGGCGGGCGATCCGCGCCAGGTCCTCGATCGTCAGCGCCGACTCCAGTCGCCGCTTCTTCAGGTTCAGTTCCGGCTTCTTGAACTGCATGAGCTCCAGCAACTCGGCCGGCTTGGGCATCTGACGATTCACCATCCGGGGTCTCACCTCCGCGGGCGCAGGGAGTACATGCCGCCGTCGACGGGCAGGATGACACCGTTGCTCGAACCGGACGACGGCGACGCGAGGTACGCCACAGCTTCGGCGACCTCCTGCGGACGCACGAGGCGACCGCTCGGCTGGCGTGCCTCGAGGGCGGCGCGCTCCGCGTCCGGATCGGCGGCCGAGTCGAGCAGCCGGCCCACCCACGGGGTGTCCGCGGTACCGGGTGCCACCGCGTTCACGCGGATTCCGAGCGGGAGGCAGTCGGCGGCGATGGCGAGGGTCATCGCTGAGATCGCCCCCTTCGAGGCTGAATAGAGCACGCGTTGCGGGAGGCCCGCCCACGCGGCGATCGAACTCGTCAGCACCACCGCGGGGGCCGGAGACTCCCGCAGGTGCGGCATGGCATGGCGGACCGTCCGAGCGGAGCCGATGACGTTCACGTTGAGCACGCGCATCCACTCGTCGTCGTCGTTGGCCTCGACATCGCCTTGGGCGCCGATGCCCGCGTTTGCGATCACCACGTCCAGGCGGCCGGCGTGTGCGATGACCTCTGCGATGGCCTCCCGGACGCTCGCATCGTCGCCGATGTCGCAGCGGATTCCCGTGTGGGGAGCCGCCACGGTGTCGGGCGCCAGGTCGAGGGCGAACACGCGGGCGCCCTGCGCAGCCAGTTCGTCCGCGATCGCCTTGCCGAGCCCGGACGCGCCGCCGGTGACGGCGGCGACGAGACCATCGAAGTGCGACATCCTTGTCTCCTTATGTTGCCTGGTGCGGTGTGGTGCGGTCAGGATGCGGGCCGGACCGTGGAGCGCTGGACGCCCAGCCCGTCGATCTCGACCTCGACGATGTCGCCCGCTGCGAGGTAGGGGAACCGGCCGGAGAGACCGACGCCCTCCGGCGTCCCGGTGTTGATCAGGTCGCCCGGTTCCAGCACGGTGAACTGGCTCAACCGGTAGACGATCTCCGCGACGCCGAAGATGAGGTCGCTGGTGGACGAGTCCTGTCGCGGTTCGCCGTTGACCCGGGAGCGGATGCTCAGCCCCGAGCCGTCACCGATCTCGGCGGTGGGTACCAGCCACGGCCCCAGCGGGTTGAACGTCTCGAAGCTCTTCCCCTTGCTCCACTGCCCGAGCGACCGCTGCAACTGGTACTCGCGCTCCGAGACGTCGTTCGCGACCGCGAAACCGGCGACGTGCTTCAGCGCCTCCTCCGGCGAGTCGAGGTACCGGGCCCTGGTGCCGATGACGGCAGCGAGCTCGACCTCCCAGTCGGTCGTCGTCGAGCCTGGCGGCAGGAGGATGTCGTCCTCGGGGCCGACGACCGTGTTGGGATGCTTGTAGAAGACGACGATGTCGCTGGGTGGCTCGGCACCGGACTCGCGGGCATGCGCCGCGTAGTTCATCCCGATGCAGATCACGGCCTGCGGCCGGGCGATGGGGGCGCCGATCCGAAGGCCCGCGACGTCGAGCTCCGGGAGCTCTCCCGCAGCGGCCGCCGCAGTGGCGCGGGCGAGCCCGTCCGAGGCGAGGAATGCGCCGTCGATGTCGGCCGTCAGCGGGCGGAGGTCCCAGGTGGTGCTGCCGTCGCTGACAGCGGGTAGCTCGGCTCCTCGCTCGCCAAGGCGCATGAATCGCATCGAGGGTCCCTTCGCTCGCATTTCGCCTGCGAGCCTATTACTATTTCCTATAGGAATTCAACCAAGCACAATGGGAGCTGCCGCATGCGAGTCGCCCTTCACTCCGTCCTCCGCGAGGGTCACGAAGCAGCGTACGACGTCGCTCACGCCGCCATCCCTCACGAGCTGGTCGAGTCGTTCGAGCGCGTAGGCATCCACGACTGGCAGATCTGGCGGAGCGGCCTCCACCTCTTCCACGTGGTCGAGTGCGACGATTTCGCCGCCGCGATGCGCGCCCTCGACGACGACCCGGCCAACCAGCGCTGGCAGCGGTCGATCAACCGCCATGTCGACCATTTCGTCACGACCGGCCCGGGCGCCGACGGCATGGTGCTGCCGCAGGTGTGGACCCTCACGGCCCAGCGCGCCGCGCCGTGATCCCGGTCCGCGTGCCTATGAGGCTTTCCGTCGCGAGACCTGGTTGAGGGCGTGCCGCAGGTGGGCATCGAGAACGCGCGCCTGGTCGGCGCTGACCTCGGGATCGTCCCCACGGCGCTCTGAGCCGTCGCAGCGGGATCCGTCCCCGATGAAGTGGATGGACATGCGGCCGTCCGACAGCACCGGGTGGCGTTCGCCGCAACTGAGGCATTCCTGGAACGAGAACAGTGCTGCCATGTCTCCCACGGTAGAACCGGCGTGTTTCGAGCCCGTTGCGACGACAATGCGCGATGAATCTCCGTCGGCGAAGAGGCGGGTGTTCCCTGTCGCCGTGACTGCGACACGCCGAACGGATCTCGGCTCGCGCCGGCCGCGGGCCCTCTGATCCGACGCGGCCACCACCTCGCGACCTCACAAGCACTGCCGGGTGAAGCCACGGAATGGGCGGCTGACCTGCGACAAAATGCCGATCCTGCGAGGAGTCTCCCGGCGGATCCGAGACCCGGGATGTCGGTGGCTGGCCCTAGTCTTGGGGGCAGCGAGAAAAAACTCCCAAAACACAACATGTAGTGGAATGACAATCGTGTCATTAGGGTTATATAGTGGGTGAACACCGCGGAAACGCGGATCACCAAGACTTCTAGGGGAGGCCATCATGGACTACGAAAACGACAGCGTTGGCGGCTACTCGGTTCCCGTCGACCCCATGGACCTGCTGCAGTGCGACAGCTGCCAGTAAGGCGCTAGCACCGAGCACGAAGACCCCGGAGGCCACTGGCCTCCGGGGTCTTCTGTCGTCCGGGGGTCTGCCCGGGGCGGTCGTTAGAATCGTCGGGTGCCAGTGAATCCAGAACTGCAGGGGCGGGAGTTTCCGCCGACCCGGCCCTACCTGGTGGGGCGCGAGAAGGTGCGCGAGTTCGCGCGGGCCGTCTTCGCGACCGACCCGATCAACTTCGACGTAGAGGCTGCGCGCTCAGCGGGCCACCCCGACCTCGTCGCTCCGCCGACGTTCCCGGTCGTGGTGCAGGAGTCGACGCTCGCCCAATTGCTCGCTGAGCCGGACTCGGGGATCGACTTCAGCCGGGTCGTCCACGGTGACCAGCGCTTCACGTTCAGCCGCCCGGTGTTCGCCGGGGATGAGCTGACGGCGACCCTCCGTGTCAGCTCGGTGAAGTCCCTCGGCGGCCACTCGATGGTGACGGCCGAGTCGACGATCGTCGACGCGGACGGTGCCCACGTGGTGACCGCGACATCCACCCTGGTCGTGCGAGGAGACGAGTGATGGCACCCGCAGATGACGCCCCCGGCCTCACGCCGGACTTCGACGCGTTGAGCGTCGGAGACATCGTCGCCGAGCGCTCGTACGAACTCAGCCGCGACTCTCTCGTGCGCTACGCGGGCGCGTCAGGCGATTTCAACCCGATCCACTACCGCGACGACATCGCCACCTCGGTCGGCCTGCCGGGCGTGATCGCCCACGGGATGCTCACCATGGGCCTCGCCGTCCAGCCCGTCGTGGAGTGGGCCGGCGACCCTGCGCTCGTCGGCGACTACCAGGTGCGGTTCACCCGCCCGGTGGTCGTCGACCCGTCCGATGGAGCGACCGTGACGGTCTCGGCGAAGGTGGGTCAGCTGGACCCGGAGGCTCGCGTGGCCCGCATCGATCTGACGACCACCTTCGGTGGCGAGACGGTGCTGGGCAAGGCGCAGGTGCGCGTCCGTTTCGCATGACCGACCCCATTCCGGCTCTCGCCGAGCTCACCACGATCCGCGTCGGCGGCGTACCCGCCGACTTCGTGACGGCGGAGGACCGCGACGCGCTGATCGAGGCCGTCCTGGATGCGCGTGCCATCGGCGAGGACTGGTTGCTGCTCGGCGGCGGGTCCAACACGGTCGCGAGCGACGAGGGTTTCGATGGCACGGTGATCCACGTCCGAACGCGGGGCGTGGAGCGGCTGCCCGCCGACGACGGCCGGGTGCGTATCCGCGTGCAGGCCGGGGAGCCCTGGGATGAGCTCGTCGCTTTCACGGTCCGCAACGGCTGGTCGGGCATCGAGGCGCTGTCCGGCATCCCCGGCTCGACCGGCGCGGCTCCGGTGCAGAACATCGGCGCGTACGGCCAGGAGCTGGAGTCCGCCCTCCTCGGTGTCGAGTTCCTCGATGACGCATCCGGCGACGTCGTGTACCTGACGCGGGACGAGTTGGGGCTCGAGTACCGGACGTCCGTGCTGAAGCGGGGCCGGCGCGGCGTCGTGCTGTCGGTCGACCTCGAGCTCACCGACGGAGCCGCTCCGGCCGACGGGTTCGCGCCGATGAGCGCTCCGGTGGCGTACTCGCAGCTCGCCGACGCCCTCGGCGTGCCGCTCGGCGCGCGGGTCCCGGTCGCGGAACTCCGGCGCGCTGTGCTCGGCCTGCGCTCGTCCAAGGGCATGGTGCTGGATCCTGCCGACCCCGACTCCGTCAGTTCTGGTTCTTTCTTCACCAACCCGATCGTGTCCGAGAGCTTTGCTCGGTCACTGCCGGCAGATGCCCCGCGCTGGCCGCAGCAGCCGCCGGAGCCGGACATCGTGATCGGGATCCCGGAGGGCGGCGTACATCCGCTGGACGTTCCGCCCCTGGCCGCCGACGAGTACACGGTGAAGCTCAGCGCAGCCTGGCTCATCGAGAATGCGGGCATCCGTCGAGGTTTCGCTCTGCCCGGCTCCGGCGCCGCGATCTCGTCGAAGCACACGCTGGCCATCGTGAATCGCGGAGGAGCCACGGCCGCGGACGTCGTGCAGCTCGCCGACTTCATCCAGTCGCGGGTGCAGTCCGAGTTCGGCGTCGTGCTGCACGCGGAGCCCGTTCTGGTCGGCTTCTCCTCTGAGGGTTCGTAGGAAAACCGTAGTGAGGCTGACATGCGGCGGAGTCTGAGCGTATTCTCACGATCGACTCCATAGGCTCTACCCGCCACGGCGCATTCGCGCCGAATCGGAGCGAAGGGGACACCATGGGATTCCTTGACCGCCTGCTGGGACGCGAGGAACCGCGTTCGAACGGCTCTCAGACGAACGGTGCCGCCTACCCGCCGCCGGGTGCCGCGTCGCAGGGCGGTTCCCCCTACCCGCCGGCCCCCAACAGCGCCAGCGGGACCGGACAGCCCCGCAGCGAGGACGAGATCGCCGTCGAGCGTTACCGCTACCTGCTGCGGACGGCTCCTCCCGAGACGATCGAGCAGGTGCACGAGGAGGCCTTCGCCAAGCTCTCGCACGACCAGCGCCGCCTGCTGTTCCAGCAGCTGAGCGAGGCCGCGCCGGCCGGAGAGCAGCCGCGTGGGGATGACCCGCGCTCTCTCGCGCAGTCCGCCACGAGGTCGGAGCTTCGCCAGCCGGGAACTCTCGAGCGCGCGCTCGGCGGGGGACGTGCCCCAGGCGGCGGCGCGGGCTACGGCCGAATGGGCTTCGGCGGCGTGTTCGCCGGCTCGCTTCTCGGAAGCGTCGCCGGCTACGTGGTCGGATCGGCCCTGGTCGGCGCCTTCCTGCCGTCGCCGGGGGACAACCAGGCGGACGGCAGCGGCGACAACCAGAATGGCGATCAGAACGACAACCAGAACAGCGACAACCAGAACGACGGCGGCTCCGGCGACCAGGGCGGGGACGCCGGCGGCGGAAACGACGCGGGCGGCTCCACGGAGGCGGCGGGCTGGGATGGCGGCGGCGACACGTCCGGCGGCGACGCCGGCGGCTGGGGCGGCGGCGACTTCGGTGGCGGTGACAGCGGAGGCGGCGGAGACTGGGGCGGTTTCGGCGGCGGAGATTTCGGTGGCGGCGACTTCGGCGGTGGGGGCGACTTCATCTGACACCCGGTGGGCCCGCGTGGCCCGTGTGTGATCCATCGGCCGTACTCCCGCTCAGCTGCGAAGCGCGGCGGCGAACGGGAGCACGGCCGAAGCTCCCGCGCCGAGCAGTTCCTGTCCTGCGACGGTAACGGTCCACCGACTGTCGACGAGGTCGTCGACGAGCAGCACGGGCGCGCCCGCCGGCACGTCGAGCCCGTCGGCCGAGAAGTGGTCCCAGACCGACGCGAGCCGGAAGGCGCTGTTGCCGCCGGGACCGCCGGAGGGCGGTCCACCGCGCCAGGCGAGCGTCCCGGCGAACGGCAGCCGTCCGATCCCCGCCAGTCCGCGCGCCAGCGACTCCACGAAGAGCGGCCTGCGCCTCGACGGCATCGCGGCGACCGCGGCAGGGCGTGCGGCCCAGTCCCAGTCGGCGAGAACTCGGACGCATGCGTCGAGCACGGCTGGAGGGACCGGCTCATCCGGCGCTCCGTCGGCGAGCAGTTCACGGAGGCGTCCACCCCAGCCGAGGTCGGTGAGACGTGCAAGCGCCCGGCCGGGTTGCAGCTGCTGTTCGGGACGCAGCTTGCCCTTCACCGCGACGCCGAGCCGATCAGCGCCGGTAGGCCAGAGCTTGCGCGGCTCGATCTCGACGCCGACGCGGTCGAGCAACGATCCGACTTCGCCGGCGGCCTGCGCATCGATGTCCGCCGGGTACCAGACACCCGCGCAGTTGTCGCAGCGCCCGCAGGGCCCGGCCGCCGGGTCGTCGAGGGCTCGCTGCAGGAACTCCATACGGCAGCCGGTCGTCGCCTCGTACTCGAGCATCGAGAGCTGTTCCGCCTCGCGCGCCGCGGCGATGCGGGCGTAGCGCTCTTCGTCGTAGGTCCACGGGGTGCCGGTGGCCACCCAGCCACCGCTGACGCGCCGCACTGCGCCGTCGACATCGAGCACCTTGAGCAGCAGTTCGAGTGTCGAGGCCCGGAGGTCGACCCGGCTCTCCAGAACCCGCGTGGACTGCGGCTGGTCGCCGAGCCCATCCAGTAGGGCCGAGGCCTTCTCGTGGGAGGGCATCGACGCCGTCGCGAAGTACTGCCAGATGGCCCGGTCCTCCGGACCGGGGAGCAGCAGCACGTCGGCGTTCTCCGTGGCGCGGCCCGCTCGACCGACCTGCTGGTAGTACGCGACGGGTGATGAGGGGGCGCCCAGGTGCACCACGAAGCCCAGGTCTGGCTTGTCGAATCCCATGCCCAGCGCGCTGGTCGCGACGAGCACCTTCACCTCGTTGCGCTTCAACCGCCCTTCGAGGTCTTCGCGCTCAGCCGTATCGGTCTGCCCGGTGTACGCGTGCGCCTCGTGACCGGCGCGGCGGAGCACCCGCGCGGTGTCCTCCGCCGCCGAGACGGTGAGGGTGTACACGATCCCGCTGCCGGGGAGGTCGTCCAGGTGTCCCGCGAGCCAGGCCAGCCGGGTGGTCGCATCGGGGAGGGGGAGCACGCCGAGTCGCAACGACCGCCGGGCCAGGGGGCCGCGGATGGTGAGCACCTCGCCCTCGCGGCCGGAGCCGAGCTGCTCCACGACGTCGGCGACCACCCGCTCGTTCGCCGTGGCCGTCGTGGCCAGTACAGGCACGCCGTCAGGAAGGAGAGCAATCAGGTCGCGCAAGCGCCGGTAGTCCGGCCGGAAGTCATGGCCCCAGTCGGAGATGCAGTGCGCCTCGTCGACCACCAGGAGGCCACTGCGCTCGACCAGCGCGGGAAGCTGCGTGTCGCGGAACTCGGGGTTGTTGAGCCGCTCCGGCGAGACCAGCAGCACGTCGACCGAATCGTCGCGCAGTCGCGCGGCAACGTCTTCCCACTCGTGCCGGTTGGAGGAGTTGATGGTGACCGCCCGGACTCCCGCGCGCTCGGCGGCTCCCACCTGGTCCCGCATCAGGGCGAGCAGCGGCGAGACCAGGATGGTGGGTCCCGCACCCCGTGCCCGGAGCAGCATGGTCGCCACGAAGTACACGGCAGACTTGCCCCACCCCGTGCGCTGCACCACCAGCGCTCGCCGATGATCGTCGACGAGCGCGCTGATCGCCTCGAACTGCCCGTCGTGGAACTCGGCGTCTTCTCGCCCGACGAGGGCGCGGAGGCGGAGCAGGGCATCGGTAGCTGTGGTCATAGAGCCATCGTGTCAGGCACGCCCGACGTCCCGTCGTTCACGGCACGAATCCGTGGACAACGCCGCCGTTGCCGGCGCTGTGGACAGGTTCTCAGGCGCCGGTGCGCAGCCGCCGCCGCTGCGACGCCCGGATGCCGCCCAGCAGGGCGGACACCACGATGATCAGCCCTAGGAGCGCCGCCGCGAGGGCCCAGGCGGACCCGGGGTTGAGCGAGGTGAGCCATCTCCCCACCTGATCCGCCCGCTCGGACGACGACACCACGAAGAGTGTCGCCGCGGCGAAGGCGATGAGGAGAACGCCCCAGACCACGCCTCCCCAGCGGATGGGCGCCGAAGCGGCGCTCCCCGCGGACGGGACCTGGACGGAGGATGGTGTGCTGGAGAAGCTCTGCTGCTCGGTCATGTCGTCCATTCCTTCTGTCTCAGTGCTGGAGGAGGACCGGGAGGCCCTCGGTCGTGATGTGGAATCCTGCGACGCCGTCGGACGCCAGGAACAGTGCGGCCCCGGTCAGCACCGCCAGCACGATCCCGAGGAAGATCAGGAACCCGCTGCGGCGCCGCGCCAGCCCGGCGATCAGCACGACCACGCCGACCACGAGAGTGGCGGCGGCGAAGCCCGCGGCGGTCGTGAAGCGCGCGACCTCCGCCAGCTGCGGCCAGACGATGGCGACGAGCGACCCGGCCACGAGGGCCAGTCCGACGGTCAGCCAGCCGATCGCGGCGCCGACCCGTGGATTGGCGGCGCGGTAGGCCTCGCGGCGAGCGGCGGCCTCGGCGGTTGCGACCGCGACCTGCGTGCGCAGCTCGGCGGAACGCTGGGCCTTGACCGCCCGCATGTCGGCCGCGAGGCGCTGCTTCCAGGCCGCGTGGTCGGCCCGCCACTGCGCCTGACGCTGCTGCCAGTCCGCGACCTCGTCGGTGGAGGCGCCCGGCAGCGGGGAGGGCGGCGGAGCCGGTTCCGTGGCGATGTCGAGCTGCACCGGATCGGGGTTCGGGATGGTCGGCAGAGGCGTCGTGCCGGCGCTCGCCGTCTCGTCTGTCGCCGCCTCCCCTGCGGACGATGGCCCTGCGGCCGATGGCGAAGCGGTCGCCGGCGACGCAGGCTCCGTCGTCGCCGCGCCCGCCGGCGCCGCCCCCATCGCCCACGCATTCTGCGCTCCCCGCGCGCCCGAAGCCCCTGCCGCCCGCGCATCCGAGTTCCGGACCGCGACGACGATGAGCGCCACGACCGCACCGATCACCAGGAGCGTCCACACCACCCGGCCGATCACGTCGCCCCAGCCCGGGACGTCCCAGAATGCGCCGTGTGCCCACCACAGCCCGGTGGTCCACGGCAGCAGCGACAGGAGCAGCATGACTCCGATGGCCACGATCGGAGGCTCGAACTCGCCCTCGAACAGGTTCTGGAGGTGGATGCGCCCCTCGCGATCCGGCAGCAGTGCCCACGCCGCCGCGTAGAGGAGCACGACGGGGGCGCCGAGGATTCCGGCGACGACGACGATGCCGCGGACGATCAACGGGTCGATGCCGAGCCGGTAGGCGATCCCGGCGCAGACTCCACCGAGCCAGCCGTCGGCGCGCACCACGCCGAGCCCGCGCATCCAGTCGAAGAACCGGGTCCCTCGGCCGGAGAAGCCGGTGCGCGAGCCGCCGTAGGGGTTGCCGGGCGTCCCCACCGGCCGGGTCGAATCGTTCTGTGACATGGTCCTCATCCTGGCGTCGTCCGCGCTTCCCCCGGTATCGGGTGAACCCCTGAGCGCACCCTGATTCCGGACTCCCGCGGGTGCGTGCCGGTTCGGGGTCTGATTGGATGCTGGCATGTCCTCCACCGCGCCCGCCGGGCCGCAGACCCGCGCCCAGCGCCCGCCGCTCGCGCGTCCGCGGACCTGCGTCGTCGGCGGCGTCTCGGTCGCGCTGGCGGACCACCTGGGATGGCCTGTCGCGGCGGTGCGCTGGGCGTTCGTGGGCGCCACCCTGCTGGGCGGCGGCGGGGTCCTTCTCTACCTCTGGCTCTGGGCGCTGACGCCGCTGCGCTCGCCGACGGCCTACGATCCGGCGGACGGGGTCAGTCGCCGCGTGAACGTGCCGTGGGTGCTCGCCGGAGTGGGAGCAGTGTGCGGCATCGCCGCGATCGTGCTCGCCGCCGGTGGCGCCCTGGGTCACGGCTTCGGCGCCCTCGTCGCGGCGGCGGCGCTTCTCGTCGTCGCGGTCGCCTGGGAGCAGGTGACGGACGAGGAACCGGCCGCTTTCGCCCCGCTGACCCCGACCGCCTTCCGGATCGCATGCGGCGCTTTCCTGGTGGTGGTCGCACTCGCGCTCGCGCTGACCCAGGATGCGGGTGGTCCGGGCATTCTGTGGCTCGGCATCCTGATCGCCACGCTCGCGGGGGCGGCCGTGCTGGTGGCCCCCTGGGCGCTGCGGCTGTGGCGCGAGCTGATCACCGAGCGCACCGCACGTATCAAGGAGGAGCAGCGCGCGGAGATGGCCGCGCACCTGCATGACTCGGTGCTCCAGACGCTCGCGCTCATCCAGAACCGGGCGGGAGCGTCCAGCGAGGTCGGGAGGATCGCGCGGGCCCAGGAGCGGGAGCTGCGCGACTGGCTCTACGCCGACTCCGCAGCGGGCGCGCGGGATGCCGAACGCGACCTCGCGGGCGAGCTGCGCGAGGTCGCGGCGGCCCTGGAGGTGGATCATGCCGTGCACTTCGAGGTGGTGTCGGTGGGCGAGCCGGTGCTGAGCGCGCCGTCGGAGCTCGGCGCCGCCGCACGCGAGGCCATGTTGAACGCCGCGCGGCACGCGGGCGGAGAGGTCTCGGTGTACATCGAGCGCACCGCGGACCATGCCGACGTGTTCGTCCGGGATCGGGGGGCCGGTTTCGACGTGAGCGCGCTTCCCGAGGGCCGGCTCGGAGTGCGGGAGTCGATCATCGGACGCATGCGGCGCGCCGGAGGCCAGGCCACAGTGGATGCGCGGGGCGCCGGTACCGAGGTACACCTGAGCATCCCCCTGAACACCGACACGACCAGCGAGACGACATGAGCGAGACGACAGACAGCGACACAGCGAAAACCCGGCCCGTCACCATCGTGGTGGTCGACGACCACTCCATCTTCCGGTCGGGTCTGCGCGCCGACCTCGACCAGCGCCTGCAGGTCGTGGGCGAGGCGGCCGATGTGGATGCGGCGGTCGCCGTCATCCTCGAGACGCGCCCCGAGGTCGTCCTGCTCGACGTGCACTTGCCGGGGGGTGCGGGCGGCGGGGGAGCGGAGGTGATCCGACGGGTCTCCGGCGAGGCGGCGGCAACGCGGTTCCTGGCGCTGAGCGTCTCGGACGCCGCCGACGATGTCGTCGGGGTCATCCGTGCGGGAGCGCGCGGATATTTGACGAAGGGCAGCTCGGGAGGTCAGGTGAGCGATGCGGTGCTGGCCGTGGCCGGCGGAGACGCCGTCTTCTCGCCGCGGCTCGCCGGTTTCGTCCTCGACGCCTTCGGGGCCGCTTCGGGCGAGCAGGCGGAGTCGACGGACGAGCTGGACCGCCTGTCGGCCCGCGAGCGGGAGGTGATGCGGTTGATCGCCCGAGGGTACGCCTACAAGGAGGTGGCGGCCGAGCTGTTCATCTCGATCAAGACGGTCGAGACGCACGTCTCGGCGGTGCTTCGCAAACTGCAGCTGTCGTCGCGGCACGAACTGACCGCGTGGGCGCTGGAGCGCAAGCTCCTCTAGGGGACCGCTTTGCGGGCGGTGGGCGGCGTCCCGTACACTTGACGCGGTGGTTGAATCTGCCAAGCTTTTCTGCGCCCTTTTCGGGGTAGGCGATGGCAGCGCTGCTGCTTTCGGCCGGGCATCCGCAGCACGTTCGGATGTTCGATCGGCTAGCCTGGATACCGGACGCGGAGAGTGCGACGATTCGCTTTCCTAGGGCGGTAGCTCAATTGGCAGAGCAGCGGTCTCCAAAACCGCAGGTTGCAGGTTCGATTCCTGTCCGCCCTGCAAGTCGGCATTCCGATGCCGATCCACGAAAGGTGTAACGAGGTGGCCCGAAAGGTAATCGACGAGCCGAGCGAGGAAATCGTCGCCAACGCGAAGAAGGATCGCGCCGAGCGGCGCAACCCCTTCGCGCGGATCGCCCTGTTCATCCGGCAGGTCATCGGCGAGCTCAAGAAGGTCGTCACCCCGACCCGCAAGGAGCTCTTCAGCTACACCGGTGTCGTGCTCGTTTTCGTGATCATCATGATGGCTCTCGTGTCACTCCTTGACTGGGTGTTCGGTACGGGTGTCGTCTGGGTCTTCGGAAACCCGAAGTAGACGACGTCGAACGGGCCGCGCTGGACTTCCCGGCAACCTTCGGCCCTCCCGACAAGAAATGGAATGAATTCAGTGTCTGAGACGAATCGCGACGACGTGGACTGGGCTCCGGCTGCGGAGCAGTCCTCCGAAGACGACGAAGCGCAGACCGGCAACGTCCTCGCGAGCGAGGACGAGGCGTCCGACTCCGCCGAGCACGAAGCGCTGCACGTGGTCGCCGACGACGGTTCCGAGATCGATCTCGACGCTGTGCTGGACGCGATGGCCGAGGCCGTCGACCCCGAGGCCGACCGTGCTGTCGACGAGGCCCTCGAAGTCACCGACGAGGACGAGGCCGAGGCCGCCCAGCTCGCCGTCGAGGACGAGGACGAGGAGGCCGTCGCCGACCCGTACGAGGCGTTCCGCACGGAACTGCGCTCCAAGCTCGGCAAGTGGTACGTCATCCACTCCTACGCGGGCTTCGAGCGCCGGGTGAAGTCCAACATCGAGAACCGCATGGTCTCGATGAACATGGAGGACTACATCTACGAGGTGCAGGTCCCCATGGAGGACGTGGTCGAGATCAAGAACGGCCAGCGCAAGATGGTCAACCGCGTGCGCATCCCCGGCTACGTGCTGGTCCGCATGGACCTGAACGAGGACAGCTGGTCGGTCGTCCGTCACACTCCCGGCGTCACCGGCTTCGTGGGCAACGCCCACAACCCGACGCCGCTGCGCTTCGAAGAGGCCTTCTCGATGCTGAAGAGCCTCGTGCAGGTCGAGGCGGCACCGGCCAAGGGTGCTGCCAAGGGCCACAAGAGCACCGCACGCGTCATCCCCGCCGAGGTCGACTTCGAGATCGGCGAGACGATCACCATCAAGGAGGGCTCGTTCGCGGGCCTGCCCGGCTCCATCAGCGAGATCAAGCCCGAGAGCGGCAAGCTCACGGTTCTGGTTTCCCTGTTCGAGCGCGAGACGCCGGTCGAGCTCAGCTTCGACCAGGTCACCAAGCTCTAGGGAACATTCAGAGCCTCCCCACTGTTTTTCAATTCACCGGGTCTCGGAAGGGCCGAGAAACCGGGAGAGCGCCGAGGGCTGCGGCCTGAGTCGCTCGAATACACAAAGAAGGAAGAGACATGGCACCGAAGAAGAAGGTCACCGGTCTGATCAAGCTTCAGATCAAGGCCGGCGCCGCCAACCCGGCCCCGCCCATCGGCCCGGCCCTGGGTCAGCACGGCGTGAACATCATGGAGTTCTGCAAGGCGTACAACGCGGCGACCGAGTCGCAGCGCGGCAACGTCATCCCGGTGGAGATCACCGTCTACGAGGACCGTTCGTTCACGTTCGTCCTGAAGACCCCGCCGGCGGCAGAGCTCATCAAGAAGGCGGCAGGCGTCGCCAAGGGCTCCGGCGTGCCGCACACCACCAAGGTCGGCAAGCTGACCCAGGAGCAGGTGCGCGAGATCGCCGAGCAGAAGATGGTCGACCTCAACGCGAACGACATCGACGCTGCGTCGAAGATCATCGCAGGCACCGCCCGTTCGATGGGCATCACCGTCGAGGCCTGAGGCCCCGACAACACCAGACATTTCGTGGAAGAGCTGGCCAGGCTCGCACCACATTCTCGTTAGGAGAAATCACATGGCACAGAAGTCAAAGGCCTACCGGGCCGCGGCCGAGAAGATCGAGGCCGGAAAGTTCTACACCCCCGAGGAGGCTGTCGCCCTCGCTCGCGAGACCGGCTCCGCCAAGTTCAACTCGACCGTCGAGGTCGCGCTGAAGCTGGGTGTCGACCCCCGCAAGGCGGACCAGATGGTCCGCGGTACCGTCATTCTTCCTCACGGTACGGGCAAGACCGCCCGCGTCATCGTGTTCGCGACCGGCCCCGCGGCTGACGCGGCCATCGCTGCCGGTGCGGACGAGGTCGGCGGCGCCGAACTGATCGAGAAGGTCGCCGGTGGGTACACCGACTTCGACTCGGCCGTCTCCACCCCGGAGCTCATGGGCCAGGTCGGCCGTCTCGGCAAGGTGCTGGGCCCGCGCGGCCTCATGCCGAACCCGAAGACCGGCACGGTCACCCCGGATGTGGCCAAGGCCGTCTCCGACATCAAGGGCGGAAAGATCGAGTTCCGCGTCGACAAGCACGCCAACGTGCACTTCGTGGTGGGCAAGGCCGGCTTCACCGCCGAGCAGCTCAACGACAACATCACCACCGCCCTCGAAGAGGTCATGCGCCTCAAGCCGTCCGCTTCGAAGGGCCGATACATCCAGAAGGGCGCCGTTTCGACCACATTCGGCCCGGGCATCCCGCTGGACGTCAACGCCATCTGAGTTCGTTCCACGAACATCCCGACGGGGTCGGGGCCGGTTTCCGGTCCCGGCCCCGTCGGCGTTTCCCGGGCCGAACGGGGATTTTTGCGCACTGAGCATAATTCATCCAGGGCAAAGGATTCGGCAGACCTGTCTACCCCCTCTTGTGGCGGTAGAACGCCGAGGTTTAGGGTCGCTTCTGTCGCGCGTCGCGCGGCGGCTCGAAGTTGAGCCGGTCCGAATCGAAGGATGACATTCATGGCACTTCGTACCACTCGAACCCTCCACAAGAGGGCTCTCGGGATCATCGCCACCACCTCCGCGGTGGTGGCTTTGTCGCTGGCGGGAGCATCCGCTGCGAACGCTGACGACCGGGTGACCTACGCCGGCTCCGTTCCCGCTTGGGCCACCGCCGCCAATGACGCAGGCGCGGCCCCCGCCGACACCACGGTGCAGGGTGAGATCTACCTGCCTCTCCGCGACCAGAAGGGCGCCGAAGCCCTTGCCAAGGCCGTCTCGAATCCGCTCGACCGGGGCTACCGCCAGGCGCTTTCGCCGCAGCAGTGGATCAACCGGTTCTCGCCGACGAAGGCCGACTTCAACGCCGTCGTCAGCTTCATCAAGGCGGCCGGCCTCACCATCCAGGGCGTCCCGGACAGCCGGCAGTACGTCGTCTTCCGCGGAACCCCCGAGCAGCTCGGGTCGGTCTTCGGGACGTCGCTGCACACGTTCAAGCACGGTGACAAGGCACTGATCGCGCCGTCGTCGGCGCCGTCCGTCCCTGCCTCCATCGCGGCGAAGGTATCCGCGATCAGCGTGGAGCAGTCGCGCACCATGACGCGGCCCGACTCCATCAAGCAGGGCGACCTCGGCGCTTCGGGCGACCCACAGGTGTCCCGCAAGATGGCAGCGGCAGCTCCCGCGATCAACGCTCCGTGCTCGCACTACATCGGCGAGAACACGGTCACTGTCCCGCCCGCGTACAACGGCCAGACCTCGTACAGCACCAACATCTGCGGGTACACGCCGAAGCAGCTGCGCAGCGCATACGGTCTGACCGACCTGGGCAACAAAGGCATCAACGGCACCGGCCAGACGGTCGCGATCATCGACGCCTACGCCAGCCCTAGCATCCTGAAGGACGTCAACACTTACTCGCAGCAGAACGGCGAGCCGGGGCTGACCAACTCCACGTACCAGCAGCTGGTTCCGAGCCCGAGCGCCTTCACGGACAAGGACCTGTGCCAGCAGCCGAGTGGATGGCAGGGTGAGCAGACGCTCGACGTCGAGTCGGTCCACGGGATCGCCCCGGGGGCTCGCATCCTCTACGTCGGTGGGACGGACTGCTCCGGCGGTCTGGACATCGCGATGTCGAAGATCCTCGACAACAAGCTCGCCACCATCGTCAGCAACAGCTACGGCAATGTCGGCGAGGACGTTCCCGCCGACGTGATCCAGGGCGAGGTCAACCTGCAGCTCCAGGCGGCGGGTGAGGGCATCGGCCTGTACTTCTCCAGCGGCGACAACGGCGACGAGG
The DNA here is from genome assembly GCF_042465655.1 of Leifsonia sp. T36S-04. Classification (GTDB taxonomy): domain Bacteria; phylum Actinomycetota; class Actinomycetes; order Actinomycetales; family Microbacteriaceae; genus Leifsonia. The sequence goes on along the minus strand of NZ_CP146286.1, from coordinate 2,666,276 downwards.
TGGCCAACCTCGGCTACGCATCGCCCGACTTCCCGGCCTCCTCACCGTGGGTGACCTCGGTGGGCGGCACGAGCACCGCGATCGACAAGAACGGCAAGATCGCGTGGGAGACCGGCTGGGGCGACCAGTTCGACCAGATCGTCAAGAACGCGGACGGCACGCTGAGCTACGTCCAGCCGCTTCCGGGCACCCGGTTCGTCGGCGGAGCAGGTGGAGGGGTCAGCGCGGTCTTCGCGCAGCCCGACTACCAGCGCGGCATCGTCCCGGCGGCGCTCGCCCAGGGCAAGCGCGTCTCGCCTGACGTCGCTGCTCTCGCCGACCCGTACACCGGCTTCCAGATCGGGATCCGGCCCATCGTCGACGACGGGACGCTGGCGACCGGCGACTACATCAACGAGACCTACGGCGGAACGTCGCTGGCCTCGCCGATCGTCGCCGCTCAGATCGCGATCGTCCAGCAGGCGACGCACGCCACCATCGGGTTCGCCAACCCGACGCTGTACGGCGTGAAGCGCATCCTGCCGAACGCGTTCCGCGACGTCCAGCCGCAGAACCCGTCGCAGGCGCTGGTCTACACGAGCAAGATCAGCGGTAACACCTACCTGGTCACGATGGACCAGGACACCTCGCTGAAGACGGCGAAGGGCTACGACGACGTCACCGGACTCGGCGGCGTCTCCTTCGACGTGCTCGGCTGGGTCGCTCAGGGCCGGCACTAGTCGCGCCGCATCCCGGACCGGCCGTCTCCCGCGGGGAGGCGGCCGGTCCGCTGTCTAGGCTGTAGCTGTGACCGTCTCCATCCGCCGGGCCGTCCCCGGTGACGAGGCCGCCTTGGCCGCCGTCGCCGCCGTGACGTTCCCGCTCGCCTGTCCGCCGCATACGACCGAAGCTGCCAAGGAGGCGTTCATCGCCTCGGTGCTCTCGGAGGAGCGATTCGCGGGATACCTGGCCGACGACTCCCGGCGCCTGCTGGTCGCGGAGGACGCGGCCGGTACCGCGATCGGCTACACGATGGTCAATCTGGGCGAGCCCGAGGATGAGGATGTGCGCGGCGCGATCCGCATCCGGCCCAGCGCCGAACTGAGCAAGTGCTACGTGCTCCCAGGGCACCAGGGCGCCGGCGTAGCGGGCCGGCTGATGGCCGAGAGCCTGCGCATCGCCGGCGAGGCCGGAGCCCACGGGATGTGGCTGGGCGTCAACGAGGAGAACGCGCGCGCCCAGCGCTTCTACGGCAAGCACGGCTTCGAGCGGGTCGGCGCCAAGCGCTTCCTGGTCGGCGACCGGTACGAGGACGACTGGGTGATGGAGCGGCCGCTCGGCTGAACCGCACTACGGTTCGATGATCGCGAAGCCCGGGTCGCCGGGCTGAAGCACGCCGAGCACGCGCTGAAGTTCAGCGGCGTCGCCCTCGAGGCGCAGCCCTGCGGCGACGGCCTTCTCGACCTGGCCCGAGGCGAGGGGGCCGAGCGCCGAATCAGGGACGGTGACGGTCAGTGTCACCTCGCCCTTGCCGTCCCTGATCGCACTGAACACCCCGTTCCGGAGGGTGCTGCGGTACGTCTCTCCACGGTCGGGGAAGACCCACCGTGCGGCCAGGTCGAGGTCCCACGCGCGAGGGCCGTCGATCTGGACCGCGACCGCGTCGAAGAACAGCGACGGCGTCAGCGCGCTCAGGAGCTCCTGCGCATCCACTTCGACCGGGGTGCCGAAGTTGCCCTCCCGCAGCTCGAGAGCACCCGACAGGTAGGCGTCGCGCCACGTGCCGTTCTCGCTGCCGAAGCCGAGCCGTTCGAGGGCGTCGGCCAGGTCGCGGCGCGCGGCGGTGTTCCCGGGCTCGGCGAACACCACGTGGTCGAGCAGCTGGGCGGCCCACCGGACGTCGCCGGCGTGCACCGCCTCGGCTGCCCGGGCGATGACCTCGTCCGCGCCGCCCATCGCCTCGACGTACCGGGTCGCGGCCTCCACCGGAGTGTGCTGCCAGAGGTGCGAAGGATTGCCGTCGTACCAGCCCATGTAGCGCTGGTAGATCGCCTTGACGTTGTGCGACACCGAGCCGTAGTAGCCGCGGGTCGACCACTCCGCGTCCAGCGCGGGCGGGAGCTGGATCAACTCGGCGATCTCGCTGCCCACGTAGCCCTGATTGAGGAGGCGGACCGTCTGGTCGTGCAGGTAGGCGTAGAGGTCGCGCTGGATGCTGAGGAAGTGGACCGCATTATCGGCGCCCCAGGTCGGCCAGTGGTGCGAGGCGAACACGACCTGCGCCTCGCCGCCCCACAGCTCGACCGCCTCGCTCAGGTACCCAGCCCACGCGTGCGGGTCGCGCACCAGTGCTCCGCGGATGGTCAGGATGTTGTGCAGCGTGTGCGTCGCGTTCTCTGCCATGCAGAGCGCCGCCAGGTCGGGGAAGAAGAAGTGCATCTCCGACGGGGCCTCCGACCCCGGCGCGAGCTGGAACACCATCCTGACGCCGTCGACGGTCAGTTCCTCACCCGTTTCGGAAATGTGCTCGGTCGGCGCGATCAGGGTGACGGTGCCGGTGGAGGTCGTCTGGCCGAGTCCTGCGCCGACGCCTCCCCGCGGTCCACGGGGGAGCGCTGCACCGTACATGTAGCCCGCACGCCGGCCATGGCGGTGCCGGCGTACACGTTCTCGGCGATGGCATGTTCGAGGAAGCCGGCGGGCGCGATGACCGGCACTCCCGCATCCACCTCCTCCTGGGTGATGACGCCCTTCACCCCGCCGAAGTGATCGACGTGTGAATGCGTGTAGATCACACCGGTGACCTTCCGGTCGCCGCGGTGCTCCCGATAGAGGGCGAGAGCCGCGGCGGCCGTCTCGGTCGAGATCAGCGGATCGATGACGATCGTCCCGGTGTCGCCTTCGACGAAGGTGATGTTGGAGAGGTCGAACCCGCGCACCTGATAGATGCCCGGGACGACCTCGAACAGTCCCTGCATCGACACCAGTTGCGACTGGCGCCAGAGGCTCGGATGCACGGTCTCCGGGGCGTCGCCGTCGAGGAACGAGGTGTAGGAGTCGTTGTCCCACACGACCTCGCCGGCCGCGTTCCGGATCACCCCGGGGGTCAGCGCGGCGATGAAGCCGCGTCGCGCGTCGTCGAAGTCTCGTGTGTCATCGAACGGGAGGTCTGAAGCCATGGCACATTGTGCATCCATCGCCACCGCGCTCGGCAAGACAGTGGTCAGCCCTCGGCGACTTTGAGCGCGATCTTCCCCCGGGTGTGGCCGCTCTCGATCGCTGCGTGCGCGTCGGCGATCCGGTCGAGCGGGAAGATCTGGTCGACGTGCACGCGCACGTTGCCCGCTTCGAGGAGACGGGCGATGACGGCGAGCGTGTTGCCGTCGGGCGCCACCTTGTAGCCGGTGCCCCGGACTCCGGCCGCAGCGACGTCGTCCGCGAAGGTCGGCCAGCTGCCGGTCGGCGCATTGACGATGAGGCCACCCGGGCGCAGGACCGAGAGGGAACGGGTGCCCGTGTCGTCGTGCACGTTGCCGATCAGGTCGATGACGACGTCCGCGCCGTGCACCACATCCTCGAAGCGGGTGGTGGTGTAGTCGATGACCTCGGCGGCCCCGAGGGAGCGCAGCCACGATGCCTTGGCTCCGGAGGCCGTCGCGATGACGTGGGCGCCGAAGTAGGAGGCGAACTGCACAGCGAAGTGCCCGACGCCTCCACTGCCGGCATGGATGAGCATCCGCTGGCCCTCGTGAGCCTTGGCGACGTCCACAACCATGCCCCAGGCGGTGAGCGCCGCCAGGGGAGCGGCGGCGGCCTCGATGTGCGAGAGCGTCGCGGGCTTGCGGACCACGCTGAGCGCGGGCGCGGACACGTACTCGGCGTAGCTGCCGCCGGAGCGCGGAACCGGCAGCATCCCGAACACCTCGTCACCCGGTTTCAGGGGATGCGCGCTGTACGGCGACTCCACCACGACACCGCTGAAGTCATGACCGAGTACCGCGGGGAACGAGTGGATGGCGCTGAAGACGCCTCGGCCGGCCCGCGTCTTCGCGTCGATCGGGTTCACGCTCGCGGCGACGACCTTGACCAGGAACTCGGCGTTCACCGTGTCCGGGCGGGGGACTTCGCCGATGCGCAGTGCCTCCGGTCCGCCCGGGGCGTCCAGAAGCGCGGCCCGCATCGTCTTCGACATCCGTCATCCCCTCGTCGGTGGCCGTCGCGGTGGCGCTGGCCGTTCTCGGTCGGTTTTGCCAGTCAATCCTGCTCGTGGGTCGTCGGTGTTACGGACGGGTCACGGCATGTGAACAATCTGTTTCCGATACCCCCAGGTCGTTCTCAGCGCTGAGCCGGATAGGATGCTGCGACCCGGATCGACCTCAGCCCGAGGGGCCGGAACCCTGACGGCACGATCCGAGGAGCGACAGGTGCGACGACTGCTGCGGATCGCGCGCGATCCCTTCGCCGTTCCGCTGTTCGCCCGCGGCTGGCAACGCGCAGTGCCCATCCTGCTCGCGATCGGTACGATCTGCGTGGTCGGCGGGCTCGCCGTCATCTGGGCGGCGCGGCTGACGGTGCCCTACGCCGTCTACGTGAGTGAGCTGGGTGCGGCCGGCGCCCCGACCGCCCGGCCCTTCGCGGTCGCGCTGGTGCTGATCGCGGTCGGGGGCCTCTCGATCGCTGTCGCGAGCGGCCACATCCGCTCATCGGCCCGGCTGCTGGACCGGTGGGCGCCCGCTCTGACGCTCGGCTTCGCCTCGGCCTGTTTCGTGCTGGCGTCGCAGGTGACGTGCTCCCCGTACTGCCCGGTTCCGCTGGCGGATCCCCGGTCGACCCCGCAGGACCTCATCCACACGGTCTCCGCGGTGCTCGGCTTCGCGGCCGCGTGCTTCGCGATGCTGCAGGTCGGCTTCAGCCGGAGTCTGCCGCGCGTCTCGCGGCTGTCGCGGGTGAGTTGCGCGGCCGTCGCGGTGATCACGATCGTGGGCGGTCTGCTCGCGATCGTCCGCGTCGGGGCCGACGTCGGCGCGTGGCTGGAGCTGGTCGGGACGACCGTCGCGGTCGGCTGGATCGCCGTCTACGCGGTCGCGCTGACGCGGATCCCGGTCGGCATCGCCGCCGTCGGAGGTACGTCGGCCGAGCCAGCGCCGGTCGAGCCCGCTGCGGCCGTGGTCGCGCCGGAGGCCGCCGCGGCCACCGAGGTCGCCTGACGCAGCATCTCGATCAGGTCGGCCGCGAGGGTGACCAGCTTGGTGATCTCCGCCTCGTCGCGGTCGACCCAGCGGCACTCCGGCTCGTCGCGCATCGGGACGAAGCCGTCGTGCTGCTCCCAGACGAAGAGCGTCCGCTCCGCGCCCAGCACGTACTGCTGCCACCAGATCTGACGGAGGTACTGGCGCGGGATGCTGCGGAACGGCTTGTTCGTCGTCTTGATCTCGGCGAGCTCGATCCGGCCTCCGGTGCGGAGGATGAGCCCGTCGGGCGTCGCCAGGTGACGGCGGTCGCGCTCGGCGTGGAAGAGGAGGTCGGACGGCTCGATCCCGTGGGTGGCGGCCACCCACGCCGCGATCTCCGGCTCGCGCGAGCGGCCGTGCTGGGTGAAGACGTTGCCGCCGAATCCCGAACCGTGGAGTTTGTCGTAGGCCGCGGCGCGCACGGAGCGCGGCGTCGAGAGCTTCGCGACATCCGTCGCCGTGATGCCGCGGCTGCGGGCACGCAGCCAGCCGACCCGGTCGGAGGAGCTCGCCACGACGCGGGCCAGATGCCCGGACTGTCCCGGTACGGCGGGAACGACCGGGACCGGCGCAGGACGCGCCGGGCTCAGATCCGCGAGCACGCCCGGCCGGTACAGGTCGGCGGTACGGTACGGAGCGGAGTCGAGCACCTCTCCATTGTGCCGCGTCCAGCCGACGCTCGCCGTCACTCCACGCGCGTCGCCCCGAGTTGCCTGCGTGCCTCGTCGATCGTCGCGAGCGTGTCGACCGCCTCGGCGAGGGGATGCAGCGGCGACTCCGTTCGGCCCTCGCCGATGTAGCGGGCGAGAGCGGCGGCTTCATACGACATGCCGTCGCGGTGCGGGCGGCCGTACGGGTCGCGCCAGTGGGCCGCGAGCGTCCCGTCGGCCCGGAACACGCGCACTCCGCTCGGACCCCAGAACGGGCTGTCGGTCTCGATGCGTCCCTCGCTGCCGCAGATGGTCGCCAGCGACGGTGTGCCCGCCCGCAGGGTCGTGCTCAGCAGCGCCTGCGCGCCGCTCGCGGAGGACAGCACGAGGGCGGCCTGCTCGTCCACGCCGCTCGGGGCCAGGGTTCCGGTCGCGACGATCCCGGCCGGGGCGCCCAGCGCGAACGAGGCCCAGGAGACCGTGTAGACGCCCAGGTCGAGCAGCGCGCCTCCGGCCAGCGACGGGTTCCAGAGCCGGCTCGCCGGATCGTAGGGCACACGGCCGCCGAAGTCGGCGGTCACGACGCGGAGCTCGCCCAGCGCATCCTGCTCCAGCAGCTGCCGGATGATGTCGGTCTGTGGCAGGTACCGTGTCCACATCGCCTCCATGGCGAACACGCCCGCCTCGCGCGCCGCGGCCAGGATGCGGCGCGCCTGCTCGGCGGTCACCGCCATCGGCTTCTCGATCAGCACGTGCTTGCCCGCGCCGATCGCGAGCAACGCGTGCTCCAGGTGCTCGCTGTGCGGAGTCGCGATGTAGACGACATCCACCTCCGGGTCCGAGACCAGCGCCTCGTAGCTGCCGTGCGACCGCTCCACACCGTGCTCCGCCGCAAAGGCGGCCGCGCGTTCGGCCGACCTCGACCCGGCCGCGACGACGCGCTGGCCGGTGTGACGATGCAGGGCGTCCGTGAAGTCGGCGGCGATACCGCCCGGGCCGAGCACGCCCCAGCGGAGCGCCGGTGCGTCCGCAGGGTCGGGGTAGCGCGGCGCGGGCAGGGCTGCGAGTGCGTCGGTCATGGTGTCAGCTCCTCGGGATCGAGTGGATCGAGTGGATCGAGTGGATCGAGCGGGCAGGCGGATCGGCGTGGATCAGACCGGCTGCGGGTTCGACACCTCAGGCGCCTGGCGTGCACCCTCGACGGGAGCCGCCCAGCGGACGCCGTTGGCGAGCACGCGGCGCACCTGCGGGTGGAAGTACACCGGGTACTCCTGATCGCCCGGGCTGAAGTAGAAGATCTTGCCCCTGCCCCGCGTGAACGTCACGCCGGAGCGGAACACCTCCCCGCCGGTGAACGAACTGATGAACACCAGGTCGTCCGGCGTGGGGATGTCGAAGAACTCCCCGTACATCTCCTGCGCGTCGATCACGATCGGCTGTTCCACGCCCGCGGCGATGGGATGCGTCGGGTTCACGTTCCAGACGAGCTCACGCTCGCCGCCTTCCGGGTTGCGCCAGCGCAGCGAGCAGGTCGTCCCGAGCATCCGGATGAAGATCTTCGAGAAGTGGCCCGAGTGCAGGACGATGAGCCCCATCCCGGCGAGGACGTGGCGGCGCACCCGCTCCACCACGTCGTCCGAGACGCGGTCGTGGGCGATATGGCCCCACCAGAGCAGCACGTCGGTCTCGTCGAGCGCCTGCTCACTGAGGCCGTGTTCGGGATCGTCGAGAGTCGCGGTGCGGATCGCGGCCTCGTCGCCGAGCAGCTCACTGAGGCCTTCGGCGATCGCCCCGTGGATGCCGTGCGGATAGATCGCGGCAATCTCGGGCTGGGTCGCCTCGTGGACGCCCTCATTCCAGACGGTGACGCGCAGTGTCATGGTCACGCTCCTTTCGTGGCGGGGAAGAGGCGGACCTCGGCGCCGATGCGGGCCGACTCGTACGCGGCGTCGATGACACGCGCGCGGTCGAGGGCCAGAGCCCCGTCCCAGTTCGACCAGTTCGCGGGGTCGCCGACGTGCTCGAGGAAGGTCTCGACGACGGCGAGGTGACCGCGTCCGGGGTCGGCGGTGACGCTGATGTCCTCGCTCTGCTCGCCTTCTCCCGTGAAGATGGTGAGTTCGCCCGAGGGCGCGTAGTCGACCACGCGGAGGTCGGCACCGCCCTCGGTGCCGTACAGGGTGATCCCGAACTCGTCGCCCGCGGGTCGGTAGGCCGCCCAGCTCGTCTCGATGACGATCGAACCGCCGCCTTCGAGCCGCAGCAGGAGGCTGGCGAGGTCTTCGACTTCGTAGTCGGAGCCGACGTTCTGCTTCGAGGCGGCGGCACCTCCGCGACCGCGGATGCCGAGCTCGGCGTGGGTCACGGCCGAGACCGCCTCGACCTTCGGCTCGCCGAAGAGGTGCAGGGCGTAGTCGAGCACGTGCACGCCGATGTCGATGAGCGGTCCGCCACCGGCCATCTCGCGGTTGGTGAACCAGCTGCCGAGCGCGGGAATGCCCGCCCGGCGCAGCCAGGTGGCGCGCGCGTGGTAGGGACGGCCGATCTGGCCCGCGTCGATCGCCGCCTTCAGCGCCTCGATGTCGCCGCGCCTGCGGTGATTGAATGCGACCTCCAGCACGCGTCCGGAGCGGTGCGCGGCATCCACCATCGTCTGGGCTTCGTCCGCAGTGCGCGCGATCGGCTTCTCGCTGAGGACGTGGATGCCGGCGTCCAGCGCGCCCACGGCGATGGGTGCGTGCAGGAAGGTCGGCACCGCGACGCTGACGACGTCGAGGTCGCCGTCGGCGACGAGGTCCTTCCAGTCGCGGTAGAGCCGCTCGAGGCCGTACTGCTCGCCGAGTTCGGCGCGCGGGCCGTCCTCCATCCCGGCGATGGCGACGAGTTCGACGCCGGGCAGCGCGTCGTAGGCGGCCATGTGCTGCTGGCCGGCCCAGCCGAGGCCGACGACGCCGGCGCGGAGAGGTTCATTGCGGGTGCTCACGACATTCCTTTCGGGGGTTCGAATCGATTCGAGGATAAGGGGATAAGTCCGGAGGCGACGGTACGCCAGTCAGCGAAAAAGGGATCGGGCGGAGGCCGGTTCGGCGTCCAGGGCGCGGTTGATGACCATGATGGCCGCACCGATGGCGCCACCGGTCTCGCCGGACCGCGACTGCGTGATGGTCAGGTGCTGTGTCGCCAGCGGCGTGGAGCGCTGGTACACGACCTCGCGCATTCCGGCGAGGAGCTGCTCGCCGACGCGGGAGAGGCTGCCGCCGACGACGATCATCGACGGGTTGAGCAGGTTGACGCAGGTAGCCACCACCGCGCCGAGGTCGCGGCCCGCCTGGCGGATGGCCTCGTGCACGACCGCATTGCCGGTGCGCGCCAGCGCCACGACGTCCTCGCTCGATTCGGCGGGGATTCCTGCGGCGGTCAGCGCCCGGGCGATCGCGGGTCCACTCGCGAGGGCTTCGAGGTCGGCATCCTGTGCGCCATGGCTCGGGGTGTCCGTCCCGAACGGAACACGGACATGACCGAGGTCGCCCGCGGTGCCGAGCGCACCGCGCTGCAGCCGGCCTCCGCTGATGATCCCGGCACCGACTCCGGTCGCGATCTTGACGAACAGCAGATCGGTCTCGTCGGGCCACATCAGCGCCTGCTCGCCGAGGGCGAGCAGATTCACGTCGTTGTCGACGAGGACCGGCACATCGAAGACGCGGCGGATGTACGCGGGGATGTCGAAGCGATCCCAGCCGGGCATGATCGGGGGGTTCACGGGGCGGCCGGTGGAATGCTCCACCGGCCCGGGCACGCCGACGCCGACGCCGACGAGGTCCTCCTCCGGGCGGCCTGATCCGGCATAGAGGTCCCGGGCGACCTGGAGCGCCCAGTCGAGCACTGACTCCGGGCCGTCGGCGATGGAGAGCCGGCGCGACTCGCTCGCGGTGATGGATCCGGCGAGGTCGGTCAGCGCGACCACGCCGTGCGTGGCGCCGAGGTCGATCGCCAGGACGACCCGCGACCCGGGGTTGAACCGCACCCGAGCCGGTGGCCGGCCTCCGGACGACACATCGTCGCCGGCGGGGGCGACGAGGCCCGCGGCGGTGAGCGTGTCGATGCGCGCGGCGATGGTCGAGCGTGCCATGCCCGTCAGCTCCGCCAGCTGCGCGCGCGTGCGGGGGATGCCGTCGCGCAGGATCGCCAGCAGCTCCGCGGCGTCTGCGGCGACGAGCACCGAGTCTCGCGCGCTGTCGGTCATAAGGGCATTGAACCACAATGTTCGCGGACGCCTCAAAGATCGTCGATGCGCAGTCGACTTTTGTTTGACATCCGGCAGAAGCCCGGCTTGAATGGATGACGCACCGATCGGTGCGTCATCCACTGACTCGACGAGGAGAACTGTGTCGACCTCAAACCTCTCCGTGCAGCTGTACACGGTCCGAGAACTCCTGACCGAGGACACGGCAGGGACGCTGAAGCGGATCGCCGAGATCGGGTTCACCCAGGTCGAGCCCTTCGCCTTCCTCTCGTTCGGCGACGCGCTGCGCGACGGCCTCCGGGATGCGGGCCTCAGCGCACCCACCACGCATCAGAGCTTCATCGGCGGAGACCTGGACGAGGTCTTCTCCGCCGCCAAGGAGCTGGGCATCGAGACCGTGATCGACCCGCACGTGCCGGAAGAGCGCTGGCAGACGGCCGAGGATGTCGCGGCGATCGCCGAGCAGCTCAATGCCGCCGCCGAAGTCGCCGCCCGCTATGGCGTCCGCGTCGGCTACCACAACCACGCGCACGAGATCGAGAGCACCATCGAGGGCGTCACCGCACTCGAGTACTTCGCCTCCAAGCTCGCACCGGAGGTCGTCCTTGAGGTCGACACGTACTGGGTGGCCGTCGGCGGCGCCGACCCCGTCACGCTGCTCCCGAAGCTCGGCGACCGCGTGGTCGCGCTGCACATCAAGGACGGTCCCGGCACCGCAGAGACCCAGGACCAGGTCGCGGTCGGGCAGGGCTCGCTGCCCATCGCGGAGATCATCGCGGCCGCGCCGAACGCGCTCCGGGTGATCGAGCTCGACGACTCCCGCGGGGACCGCTTCCAGGCCGTCGCCGACAGCTTCGCCTTCCTCACGTCCCAGGGCCTCGCATGAGCGCCGGCCGCGTGGGTGTCGGCGTCATCGGCGCCGGAGTCATCAGCAACCAGTACCTCGAGAACCTGACCTCGTTCCCCGACCTGGATGTGCGGTTCGTGGCCGACATCGACCTGGAGCGCGCGCAGGCTCAGGCGGAGAAGTTCGGCGTCCCGGGCTTCGGCTCGGTCGAGGAACTGCTCGCCGACGAGGCGATCGAGATCGTCGTCAACCTGACCATCCCCAAGGTGCACGTCGAGGTGGCCCTGCAGGTGCTCGCCGCGGGCAAGCACGTGTGGAGCGAGAAGCCCTTCGCGCTCGACCGCACCAGCGGCCGCCAGCTGCTCGACGCCGCGCACGCCTCGGGGCTGCGCGTCGCGACGGCGCCCGACACGTTCCTCGGGTCCGGCATCCAGTCGGCCCGCCGGCTCGTCGAGAACGGCGACATCGGCGCTCCGCTCACGGCGCTCACGCTGCTGCAGAGCCCCGGCCCGGAGTCGTGGCACCCCAACCCCGACTTCCTGTTCCAGGAGGGCGCCGGGCCGCTGTTCGACATCGGCCCGTACTACCTGACCGCGCTCGTGCAGCTGTTCGGGCCGGTCGCCCGCGTGAGCGCGACCGTGTCCAAGGCCCGCGAGACCCGCGTGATCGGATCGGGTCCCCGTGCCGGCGAAGAGTTCGCCGTCACCGTGCCGACGCACGTCAGCGCCCTGTACGAGTTCGAGAGCGGCCAGACGGCACAGTCGGTCTTCAGCTTCGACTCGAAGCTCGACCGGAAGCAGTTCGAGGTGGCCGGTACGGACGGGACGCTCGTCGTGCCCGACCCCAACACCTTCGAGGGCGAACTGCTGGTGCACGGTGCCGACGGCATCGAGACGTTCCCGTCGACGGGGACCACCGACACCCGCGGCATCGGAGTGGTCGAGCTCGCCCGCGCCATCCGCGCCGGTGTGCCCGAGCGGGCATCGGGGGAGCAGGCGTACCACGTGCTCGACATCATGGTGTCGACCATCGAGGCCGGCGAGTCAAAGACTCCGGTCGAGGTGGAGAGCACGGTCGAGGTCGCTCCCGCGCTGCCGGAGGACTGGGACCCGCGAGCGGCGACGCTGGCCTGAGGGCGGCGGCGGATGCGGCGACGAGAGATGCGACGACGACCGGTGCGACGACGAATGGGGACCATGTGAGCGCGGCGAGCGAGTCGACGACCGGCGATCCGGCTGTGGGCGGACTGAAACGGCGTGACAGTGGCACGGCAGGCGCACGCCTGCGCGTTGCCATCGTCGGCGGCGGGTTCATGGCCGAGGTGCACTCGCGGGCGGCACGGGCGGCGCGCGCGGAGCTCGCGGGCATCGTCTCGTCGACCCCCGAGCGTTCCGCCGCGGCGGCCGACCGGCTCGGCATCGCGCGGCCGTACGGATCGCTGGACGAGCTGCTCGCCGACGACACCATCGATGTCGTGCACGTCACGACGCCGAACGCCCTGCACGCCGAGCAGGCGGCGGCGGTGCTCGCGTCCGGCAAGGACGTCATCTGCGAGAAGCCACTGGCGACGACGGTTGCGGACGCCGAGGCCCTCGTCAGCGCGGCGGAAGGCCGCACGGCGACCGTCCCCTTCGTCTACCGCTTCCACCCGATGGCACGGGAGGCTCGCGCCCGGTTCGCGTCCGGCGCGGCCGGGCAGGTGCTCAGCATCAACGCGTCGTACCTGCAGGACTGGCTGCTCGGCGCCGCCGACGACAACTGGCGCGTGGACGCGGATCAGGGCGGCCGCTCCCGCGCGTTCGCCGACATCGGATCCCACCTCGTCGACCTCGTGGAGTTCGTGAGCGGCGATCGCGTCTCCCGTGTCGCCGCGACCAAGCGGACGGTGTTCGCCGACCGCGCGTCGCATACGGGCATCACCACCGAGGATGCGGTCGCCGTCGTCATCGAGACGCGTTCCGGCGCACTCGGGACCTTGCTGGTCTCGCAGGTCGCGCCCGGCCGCAAGAACCGTCTGCTGCTCGAGATCGCCGGAAGCGCCGAGAGCGTGGCCTTCGACCAGGAGCAGCCGGAGACCCTGTGGGTCGGCCGGCGCGCGGGCAGCCTCGTCATCCCGCGCGACGCCGACCAGCTGAGCGAGGACGCCGCGCGGCTCTGCGTGGTCCCCGCCGGTCACGCGCAGGGCTACCAGGACGCATTCAACGCGTTCGTCGCCGACAGCTATGCGGCGGTCGCGGGCGAGAATCCGGACGGCCTGCCGCGCTTCACCGACGGCCTGCGGGCCGTGCGGATCACGGACGCTGTGATCGACTCGGCCGAGTCGGGCACCTGGATCGAGATGGGAACGAACGAATGACGGACGCCACGAGCACCGGGAACGCACCCGAATCGGGTCGCACCCACCCGGTCACCCTCTTCACCGGCCAGTGGGCCGACCTCACCCTGGAGGAGGTCGCGAAGTACGCCTCCGAGTGGGGCTACGACGGTCTCGAGATCGCCTGCTCGGGCGAGCACCTCGACGTGTGGCGCGCGGCGGAGGACGACGCGTACCTGCAGGGGCGCCTCGACATCCTGAACCGGTACGGTCTGAAGGTCTGGGCCATCTCGAACCACCTCAAGGGCCAGGCCGTCTGCGACGACCCCATCGACTTCCGCCACCAGGCGATCGTCGGCTCGAAGGTCTGGGGCGACGGCGACCCTGAGGGTGTGCGTCAGCGCGCCGCCGAGGAGCTCACACTCACCGCGAAGGTCGCGCGCAAGCTCGGCGTGGACACGGTGGTCGGCTTCACCGGCTCGAGCATCTGGCCGTACGTCGCCCAGTTCCCGCCTGTGCCTGCTTCCGTCATCGATGCCGGCTACCAGGACTTCGCCGACCGCTGGAACCCGATCCTCGACGTGTTCGACGGCGAGGGCGTCCGCTTCGCGCACGAAGTGCACCCGTCGGAGATCGCCTACGACTACTGGAGCAGCGTCCGCAGCCTCGAGGCCATCGACCACCGCGAGGCGTTCGGGTTCAACTGGGACCCGTCGCACATGATGTGGCAGGACATCGACCCCGTCGGCTTCATCGTCGACTTCCAGGACCGGATCTACCACGTGGACTGCAAGGACACGCGCCTCCGTCCGAAGAACGGCCGCGCCGGAGTGCTCGGCTCGCACCTGCCGTGGGGCGACCCGCGTCGCGGCTGGGACTTCGTCTCGACCGGCCACGGCGACGTGCCGTGGGAGGACTCCTTCCGTGCGCTCGAGTCGATCGGCTACACCGGCCCGATCTCCATCGAGTGGGAGGACGCAGGCATGGACCGGCTGCACGGCGCGAAGGAGGCCGTCGGCTACATCCGCTCACTGCTCTGGAAGCAGCCGACCGCCTCCTTCGACGCCGCGTTCAGCAACCAGGACTGACGGGCCGCCTGGCTGCTCGGCGTGGGGCTCAGGCCACGTCGAGCACCCAGGTCACACCGAACCGGTCGGTCAGCATCCCGAAGCCGGCCGACCATGCGGATGCCGCGAGCGGCTCGATGACGATGCCATCGTCGGCGAGCCGGTCCCAGTATCGCGTCACCTCCGCGAGTGAGCCTCCGCGCACCGCGACGAAGAAGGGGCGGTCGGTGACGGTCGTGCCGTTCCGCCGACGGGTCGAGCCGGGCGCTGCCGGTGCCTCGGCTATCGACGGTACGTCGTAGGCCATGACGCGGAAGCCGTCAGCAGACTCCACCTGACCGAAGACGACCCGTGATGCGTCAGGCAGATCGGCAGGCATGCCCAGGTCGCCGTAGGTGGCGGCCATGACGCTGCCGTCGAACACGGTCGCGTAGAAGTCGAGCGCATCGCGAGCGCGGCCGTCGTGGAAGTTCAGGTGGGTCGTGGTGGTGATACTCATGGAAGGTCCTCCCTGTTATGGCCGGGCGTCTCCCGGCATCCGCAAGGCTGGCAGCAGAAGAGGACAGTTTTGGTCCTCTTCTTGCGGGAAAATGGACTCATGGTCGCGACGTCGTCACGAATGCTCCGGATGCTGTCGCTGCTGCAGGCGCGCCGCGACTGGCCGGGAGTCCGGCTCGCGGAGCGGCTTGAGGTGAGCACGCGAACGGTCCGGAGGGATGTGGACCGCCTGCGAGAGCTCGGCTACCGGATCGAGGCGATCAAGGGGCCGGACGGCGGCTACCGGCTCGCGGCGGGTGCGGAGCTCCCACCGCTGCTGTTCGATGAGGAGCAGGCCGTCGCACTCTCCATCGCGCTGCAGAACGCGGCGGCGTCCGGTGCGGACATCGGAGAAGGGGCCGCGCGAGCCCTGGCGACCCTGCGCCAGGTGATGCCATCGCGGCTGCGGAACCGCATCGACGGCATCCGCTTCAACGACGACCGCTTCGGCGACAGGGGCGACGCACAGCCGGCTCCTCGTCTAGTCGATCCGTCGGTGCTGGAGACGGTGAGCGACGCCGTCCGGACGAGGACCGTACTGCGCTTCGGTTACGGCGGTTCCGAGGGGTTGCCGCGCCGCGTAGAGCCGCACGGGCTCGTCGCGCGCGACCGTCGCTGGTACCTCGTGGCGTGGGACCTCGACCGTGTCGATTGGCGGATCTTCAGGCTCGACAGGCTCGCCCCTCGCACCCCGGGAGGGGCGCGGTTCGCCCCCCGGCCGATTCCCACCGGGGACGCACGCACCTTCGTTGCGGCGCGTTTCAAGGGCGCGAACGATGAGAATCGCTGGCCCTGCATCGGCGAGGTCGTCATTCACCTCCCCGCGCGAGAGGTGGCGGGTTGGCTGGTCGACGGCGATGTGGAAGAGCGGGACGATGGCTCCAGCCGTGTTGTGCTCGGCTCGTGGAACTGGATGGGACTGCTCGCGTCGCTCGCGCGTTTTGACGCACCGTTCGACATTGTCGGGCCACCCGCGCTCGCCGAGGCAGCCGCCGTGCTGGCGCGGCGGCTGGTACCCCCGCTCAGGCCGTAGGGCCGGTGCGTGGCACGTCCAGCTCGCGCCGCGACCGGCGGTCGAGCACCCACGCGCGCACACCGGCGACGATCGAGGCGGCGATGACCACTCCGGCGACGATGTAGGCGACCGGCCGGACGCTCGGGTTCACGGCGGCGAAGTAACCGATGACGGTGATCAGCACACCCCAGCTGAGCGCGCCGACGACGTTCGCCGTGAAGAACCGCCAATACTTCATGGCGCTGATCCCCGCGATGGGCGGGATGAAGACGCGCCCCCACGGGATGTAGCGGCTGATCACGACGGACCACCAGCCGAACAACTCGTAGAACCGCTCCGCCCGGCGCACCCCGGCCTGGACCCAGCGCCCGCCGCGTTTCGCCAGGTAGGGGCG
This sequence comes from Leifsonia sp. T36S-04, assembly GCF_042465655.1. GTDB lineage: Bacteria > Actinomycetota > Actinomycetes > Actinomycetales > Microbacteriaceae > Leifsonia. Next base: position 2,649,999 of record NZ_CP146286.1, on the reverse strand, counting down.
TCCGAGCCGCCGGCCGAGCAGGAAGCCGACCTGATCGCTCAGCACCGCGGCGACCCCGACACCGATGGCGAGCACCCAGATCGAGAGCTCGGGATGCGTCCCCGTGAGGATCCCGGCGGCGAAGAGCAGCGAGTCGCCGGTGATGAACGGGATGAAGACGCCGACGAACAACGCCGTCCCGGCGAACACGAGTCCCCAGACGGCCAGGTAGAAGACGATGGGCCCGACGTCCCCGAGGAAGTTCGCGAGGTCGTGGGCCATACGTCGAGCGTATCGGGCGGGTGCAGCCTCAGCGGAAGTCGACGGCTGCGGCCTCGATGACCTCTGCCGTACGGCCGGGGGCGCGGTGATTCGACCAGTACAGGTTCGTGTGCGCGATCACCAGGTCGGGCGTCGGCGCACCCCACTCCGACAGATCTTCGGTGGTGTGTGCATCCCCGACCAGCGTCACGTCGTACCCGCGCACGAAGCCGCCGTGGATGGTCGCCCGGATGCACTCGTCGGTCTGCGATCCGGTGACGACGATCCGTCCGACCCCGGCGCCGGCCAGGACGTCCTCGAGCTGCGTGCCCTCGAACGCATCCGCGTACTTCTTCGGCACCAGCGCCTCAGCCCCGTCGCGCGTCAGTTCGGGCACGAACTGCCAGCCCTCGCTGCCGTAGACGACGTTGTCATCGGAGTGCTGGATCCAGACCACCGGAACCCGGCCCTCACGGGCCTTGTCGATGAGGCCGCGGATGGTGTCGACCACCTCATCCCGGCGATGAGCGCCGCCGATCACATCGTTCTGCACGTCGATCACCAGCAGCGCGGTCCCGGGTCGTCCTTCGAGTGTCGTCATCGTGCCCCCCTTGCGACGGGATGCTACTCCCCGGGCGGTCGTGGTGCAGGGGGCGTCGGTGTGCGCGGCTAGGCTCGCCCTGTGACGAGCATCCCGGACACCATCAAAGGCGAGGACTGGTACGGACGCGACCTCGACGGGGTCGAGTACACGGGGGTCGTATTCGACGATGTCGATCTCACCGAGGCGCGCACCTCCGGGGCGACCTTCACCGACTGCGTGTTCCGCAAGGTCCGGTTCAACGTCAGCGAGCACAGCAATTCGGCGTTCGTGAACTGCCGCTTCGAGTTCTGCAACTTCTTCGACGCGGCGTTCCGCCGATGCAAGCTCACCGGGAGCACCTTCCACGGCTGCGAGTTCGCCCTGCTGAAGGTGGAGGGCGGCAACTGGTCGTTCACGAACCTCCTGCGGGCGGAGCTGCGCGGGGCCACCTTCGAGGGCGTCCGGCTGCGCGAGGCGGACCTCACGCAGGCGCACTGCCAGGAGGCCACGTTTGCGGGATGCGACCTCAGCGCCGCGACGCTGACCGGCGCGGACCTGACTGCCGCGACCCTGGCGGGGAGCGACCTCACCGGCGTCGACCCCTCCGATGTCGTGCTCCGCGGCACCGTCATCGACGATCGCCAGGCGGTCGTCCTCGTCGAGGCTCTCGGGATGGTCGTCGTCCCCGCTCCGTGACCTACGCCACCTCGGTAACCGTGCCGTGCTTGATGTGCAGCCGGCGCTGGGCGCGTTTGGCGACCGCGGTGTCGTGCGTGACGATGACCACGGTGAGGCCGCGGTCGCGCCACAGTCCCTCCAGCAGGTCCATGATCTCGTCGCGGGTCTCTTCGTCGAGGTTGCCGGTCGGCTCGTCCGCCAGCAGCACGTCCGGGCCCTTCACAAGGGCGCGGGCGATGGCGACGCGCTGCTGCTGCCCGCCGGAGAGCTCGGAGGGGAGGTGGCTCCCGCGGTCGGCGAGCCCGACGGAGGCCAGCGCTTCCGCGCCTTGCCGCTTCCGCTCGGCCGCCCTCACGCCCAGCGGCGCGAGGGCGGTCTCCACGTTCTCCTGAGCGGTGAGGGTCGGGATGAGGTTGAAGCCCTGGAAGACGAATCCGATCTCTTCCGCGCGGATCTTCGCGAGCTTCGCATCCCGCGGCTGGGAGAGACTGGACGTGCCGAGCACGACGGACCCGGAGGTGGGCCGGTCGAGGGCGCCCAGCATCTGCAGGAGAGTCGACTTGCCGCCTCCGGTCGGGCCCTGGATGGCGACGAGCTGGCCGTCGGGGATCTCCAGGCTGACGTCGTTGAGGGCGACGACCTGGCGCTTGGACTGCGTGTACTTCTTCGTGACGTCGGTGAGGGTGTACATCGTGACTCCTTGGGGGTCGAGGGCCGGGTTCAGGCGGGCGGTGTGCGTGCGGCCGGGTTCACGCGACGGAGCGCAGGGCGTCCGCCGGGCGCAGCCGGGAGGCACGCCATCCGCCGAAGACACCGGCGAGCAGGCCGCCGAGCACCGCGAGCGCGACAGCGCCGACGATGATCCACGGCGTGACGGGTGCGTGCAGCGCGACGGTGGCCGAGGAGGTGGCCGCTTCGCGGACGGCTCCGAACGCCCCGCCGCCGGCGAAGCCGCCGCGGGCGCCGGGGACGTTCGTCGCCGCAGTGCCGGCCGCACCGGCACCTCGACCGGCAGCATCGCTGAAGCCACGGCTGATGCTGCCGGTCAGGGTGGGCGAGATCACGTTCACGACGAGCACTCCGAGGAGCCCTACCGCGACGCCGATCACGCCGCCGATGACACCCTGGACGACCGACTCGCCGGCGACCTGGCCGACGACGCGGCGGTTGGACCATCCGATCGCCTTCAGGGTGCCGAACTCGCGGGTACGCCGGGTGACGCCGGAGATGGTGAAGAGGATGGCGATCAGGAACGCAGCAGCGAGCACGATGACCGAGAGCCACGTGCCGAGGTTGGCGATCAGCTGACCGGCGCTGCCGAGGGAGCCCGAGACGGTCGACGCGAGATCGGCCTCCGTGCTCACCGTCGCGCCGGAGACCGCTTTCGTGAGGTCGGTCTTGAGCTGGTCGATGTCCCCGGAGGATGCGGCCTTCACATAGACCGACGAGATCTTGCCCGTCTGCCCCGAGAGGGTCTGTGCGACGTCGAGCGGGATGTACGCGTTGGACGCGGTGGTGGCGTCGGACCCGGTGGCCGCGACGATCCCGATCACCGAGAAGTCCGTGCCGCCGATGGTGATGGTGTCGCCGACGGCCTTGCTCGCCGTCTTGGCGTAGCTCGCATCGAGGACGACGACGTCCTTGCCCGCGTCGGCCGCCGTGAAGCTGCGTCCTCCGGTCAGCGTCACCGAAGCGAGGGGCCCGACCGACTTGCCGGCCGGGTCGAGGCCCAGCACCGAGAACGAGTCCACGGTGAAGGAGCTGCCGCCGGCGCCGTCCGCGCCGCCCGTGGGGGCAGCGGTGGGCGCTGCCGCCTGACCGCTCTCGCGCTGCTCGCGCAGCTGCTGGAAGTTGGGCAGCGTTCCGCTGAAGCTGGTGTTGGTCAGCGAGAGCACCGCGGCGGCCGACGCCACGTTGTCCACCTTCTTCACGGTTGTGAGGGTGGACGCATCCATCACCGTCGCGCCGCGGGTCGGCTCGAGCCGGGAGGTGTTCACCTGCCGCGCGGTGCCCGTGTCGGTACCCGCCTGGGCGCCGAAGTCGAACCGCGGACCCCCGCCTGCTCCCTGCTGGGCCGTGGCGCCCTGGGTCGTGGCGGGCTGGCTGACCGTGATGTCGGTTCCCACGCCGTACACGGACTGCAGGACGCTCTGCTGCGCCTGGCGGACGCCCCCGGAGACGGCGTCGACGATGATGACGAGGGCGATCGCGAGCGCCATGCCGATCGCGATGATGATCGTCTGCTTGCGGCGATTGAGCAATTCGCGCCGCAGATAGGTCCCGAACATTGGCTTCCTGACTGTGCTGGTCGATGAACTTCTTGCCGGAGGCTAAGTACCGGCTTTTTCGGCCCGCTGTGGTGAAGCTATGCATCTGCCGGGTGTCCTCGCCCGGCCACTCAGAGAGTTCATAGGTTCCGCAAAGACAGCATCCATACCCCTCCTCATAATGAGAAAGGTGACCATCAACACGCGTGCCGCCACCGGATCGTCCAGCCAGCCCCGTTCCCTGCTGCGCCGGGCGGACGGCAGTTCCATCCGGGTCCTCGTCGTCGACGATGAGGCGACCCTGACCGACCTGCTCGCGATGGCGCTGCACTACGAGGACTGGGATGTTAAGACGGCTTCCAACGGCCAGCAGGCGCTGCAACTCTCCCGCGAGTTCAAGCCCGACGTCGTGGTCCTCGACATCATGCTGCCCGACATCGACGGGCTGCAGGTCCTCTCCCGGATGCGCGCCGACGGCAACGAGGCGCCCGTGCTCTTCCTGACCGCGAAGGACTCCCTCGACGACCGCATCGCCGGGCTGACCGCGGGCGGCGACGACTACGTCACGAAGCCGTTCAGCCTGGAGGAACTGGTCGCCCGGCTCCGCGGACTCCTCCGCCGCTCGCGCGCCGCCGTCGCCGACCACGACGACCCGGTGCTCATCGTCGGCGACCTCGTGCTCGACGAGGACAGCTACGAGGTCCACCGGAACGGGGAGCCCATCCAGCTGACCGCCACCGAGTTCGAGCTGCTGCGCTTCCTCATGCGCAACCCGCGCCGCGTGCTCAGCAAGGCGCAGATCCTCGACCGCGTATGGAGCTACGACTTCGGCGGCTCCTCCAGCGTCGTGGAGCTCTACATCTCCTACCTCCGCAAGAAGATCGACGCCGGCCGCGAGCCGATGATCCACACGGTCCGCGGCGCCGGCTACATGGTGAAGGCCGCGCAATGACGTCAGCCCGCGTTGCGGGCGCCCCGGACACGGCTCGCGAGCCGGTCTACTGACCTAAATAAAATACATGTAATTCAAATGTGCGATCCTGTCTCGAGCCGCAAGGCGCAAGAAAGGAAGAACATGAAGAAGCACATCATTCGCGTCGCCGCCGTGGGAACGATCGCCGTCGGTGCACTGCTTTTCGGGTCGACCGCGGCGAACGCCGGGGGCCTGCTCTATGTGTTCGGGCCGTACAGCAGTCAGGCTAAGTGCTCGAGCGCGATTACGTCCGCGAAATCCAGCGGTTACAAGCTGTATCAGGCTTGCTATAAGACGAGTCAGGGCTACAACTTTACCGCCACGAAGTAGGGCTTTCGCCCCGAGAGCCCATCTGGCGCTCGGGGCGTCCTCCTGCACAGGCTCCGCACAGTGTTCCCATCGAGCTCGCTAAGCCAACGCTCGATAATGGAGAGTGTGAAGTCTTCCGAGCGAACGAGCGGCGGCCGCATCCCGCGCATCCGTCCCTTCCGCTCCTGGACCCTTCGGAGCCGGGTGGTGCTCGTGGTCGTGGCGATGCTCGCGGTGCTGGGCGCGGTGATCGGAACGGTGAGCGTCTTCGCCCTGCAGAACTACCTGATGCAGAGGCTGGATGGGCAGCTCACGTCGGCGCTCGCGCGCGGGCAGCACGCCGCCGACCGGATCAATGGTGGCGGTCCGACCGTTCCGGAAGCTGCTGGGGCCGTGCAGACTCCTGGACAGCCCACCGGTACACTCGGCGCCGTGCGCAGCGCGGATGGGGGGCTGCTGTTCCCGCCCGTCATCCTGGCCGACCGGCCGACCTCATCTCAGAACCAGCCGCTGGCGCCGCAGCAGGTGTCCATCAACGGATTGGCGCTGCTGACGGTGCCGGCAGACGAGAAGCCGCGGACTGTCGACCTTGGTTCGCAACTTGGCTCGTACCGGATCGCCGCAACTCAGCTGACCAACGGCGACAGCGTCATCATCGGCCTCCCGCTCAGCGACGTGAACGCGACGGTCGCGCGCCTCGGGCTCGTCATCGGGCTGGTGACCCTCGCCGGGCTGATCTTCGCGTTCCTGCTGGCGAGCGTCGTCGTCCGCCTGGCGATGCGGCCCCTGGAGCGGGTCGCCGCCACCGCGGAGGAGGTCTCGCTGCTGCCGCTCGACCGTGGCGATGTGGCGCTCTCCGTCCGCGTTCCCGAAGAGGACACCGACCCGCACACGGAGGTCGGCAAGGTCGGTTCCGCCCTGAACCGGATGCTCGGGCACGTGGCGTCGGCGCTGACCGCCCGGCAGGCGAGCGAGCAGAAGGTGCGCCAGTTCGTCGCGGACGCCAGTCACGAGCTCCGCACCCCGCTCGCCTCCATCCGCGGCTACGCCGAGCTGACCCGGCGCGCGCCGCACGAGCTGCCGCCGGACGTCACGCGTTCGCTCGGCCGCATCGAGTCCGAGGCGACACGGATGACCTCGCTGGTGGAGGACCTCCTGCTGCTTGCCCGCCTCGACGAGGGCCGCGAACTCGACCGGGATCCGGTGGATGTGACCCTCCTCCTCATCGACGCCCTCAGCGACGCACACGCCGCAGGCCCCGACCACGAGTGGACGCTCGACCTGCCAGAGGAGCCGGTCGAGGTGATCGGCGACGGGCCCCGGCTGCACCAGGTGCTGGTCAACCTCCTCGCGAACGCGCGCGTCCACACCCCTGACGGCACGAAGGTGACGGCCGGTCTGCGGGCGGACACCGAGACAGGTCGGGCGGTCATCACCGTCGCGGACGACGGTCCGGGCATCCCGCCGGAGCTGCAGTCGACCCTGTTCGAGCGCTTCGCCCGCGGGGACACCTCCCGGAACCGGGCGACAGGCTCGACCGGGCTCGGGCTTGCGATCGTGCAGGCCGTCGTGCTCGCGCACGGGGGAGACGTGACCGTGACGAGCGAGCCGGGCAGCACCGTGTTCACGGTGAGCCTCCCGCTTGCTCCCGCGTCGGACGGCGCAGCCGACGCCGGAACCGATTTGCATCAGGCGCGATCCATCCCGTAGCCTGTACGGAGCCAAAGACCGCTGGTTGTCGTGCTTGCATGACCGAAGATCCACTCAGGTGGGGCCCGCGCAGGTGTGTGAAGCAAGTTTCCGCAGTTCTCTGCGATTCAGCTCCGTGCCTCTGCGCTCCGTGCCTCAGGGCCGGAGCTTTTTTCTTTGCCCGGCGGCCTCTGGTGGCACACCGCTCCCGCGGTGTGCGACGAACATTATTGAGGAGTAGGCCATGGCGAACAAGGAAGCCGCGGTTGCCGAGCTCGAAGGACTTTTCGAGAGCTCGTCCGCCGTTCTGCTGACCGAGTACCGCGGTCTCACTGTTGCTCAGCTCAAGACGCTGCGCAAGTCCATCAGTGAGCACGCGACCTACGCCGTGGTGAAGAACACGCTGACCAAGATCGCGGCCAACAAGGCGGGCATTTCGTCGTTCGACGACGAGCTCGCCGGGCCGTCCGCGATCGCCTTCGTGCACGGTGACCCTGTCGCCGTCGCGAAGTCGCTGCGTGACTTTGCCAAGGCAAACCCTCTGCTGGTGGTCAAGGGCGGTTACTTCGACGGTAACCCGCTGACCGCAGAAGAGGTAGGCAAGCTCGCCGACCTCGAGTCCCGTGAGGTGCTGCTGGCCAAGCTGGCCGGCGCCTTCAAGGCCTCGCTGTTCGGAGCCGCATATCTGTTCAACGCACCGCTGTCGCAGGCCGTTCGCACGGTCGACGCGCTGCGTGAGAAGCAGGAGTCCGCTGCGTAGTTCCTCCGGGAACAGGTCCGCGAGGACCGCGCCAGCGGTGAGTAACCACACACACTAAGGAGAGAATCATGGCAAAGCTGTCGACTGACGAGCTGCTCGACGCGTTCAAGGAGCTCACGCTCATCGAACTGAGCGAGTTCGTGAAGAAGTTCGAGGAGACCTTCGAGGTCACCGCCGCCGCTCCCGTCGCCGTGGCCGCCCCGGCCGCCGGTGGTGCGGGCGCCGCTGCCGAAGAGGTCGAGGAGAAGGATTCCTTCGACGTCGTCCTCGAGGCCGCCGGTGACAAGAAGATCCAGGTCATCAAGGAGGTGCGCGCTCTCACCAGCCTCGGCCTCGGTGAGGCCAAGGCTGTCGTCGATGGTGCTCCGAGCACCGTCCTCGAGGGCGCCAACAAGGAGACCGCCGAGAAGGCCAAGGCTCAGCTCGAAGAGGCTGGCGCCACCGTCACCCTCAAGTAATTCGCGCCCTTCGGGGCTCTTCTTACTGACTGGCTGACAGGCTCACTGCGTCTGATAGACGCGGCGCGACGCGGACTCCTTCTTATAGAGAGTGTCCGCGTTGTGGAGGGCGTCGCCCCCGCAACGGGGCGACGCCCTCCGTGCGTTTAACGACGCGCGGGCGCGGATGCTCACCCATCCACCGCGTCCGAGCGCGCCTGTCGGCGTGCTGCGGTGTGCAAGGACGCACAACCGGAAGAAGAACCCACGATGAGTACCAGCACTTGGCGTGCATACGTCACAGCACTGCGCGGTTTCGGCCACGCGATGCTCCACGGGGAGGACCGCGACAGCGGCTGCCACCCGCCGGATCTGTGCCGCAGGACCCTGCTCTACGACAGGTACCTGCGGTAACTCCGACCACCAAGCGCCCCCGGCCGCCCGGCCGGGGGCGCTTCTCGGTTCCCGCGCGCGGCGCCCCTACGATGAGGCGGGTGGACGAACCCGCCGATGTGATCCAGACCCGCGCCGCCTACGACCTCGTCGCCGAGGACTATGCAGACCTGCTCCGCGACCAGCTCGCCGACGAACCGTACGACCGGGCCATGCTGGGCGTCTTCGCTGAGCAGGTCGCACGGGCAGGCGGCGGTCTCGTCGGCGACCTGGGCTGTGGACCGGGGCGGGTCGCCGGGTACCTGGCCGGGCTCGGGATGGACGTCTCCGGCATCGACCTGTCGCCCCGGATGGTGGAAGTGGCGAGGCGGGACCACCCGGCAATCCCGTTCGCGGTCGCGTCGATGGCCGCCCTGCCGTTCGCCGATGGTGAGCTCGCCGGCGCGCTCGCGTGGTATTCGATCATCCACACGCCGGACGAGCGGCAGGGCGAGCTCTTCGCGGAGTTCGCCCGCGTGCTGCGCCCGGGCGGGATCGTGCTGCTCGCCTTCCAGGTCGGCGACGACGTCGTCCACGTGACGAACGCGTACGGGCACGAGGTGGATGCCTACGCCCGGCGACAGGACCCGGCCCGCATCCGGTCGCTCCTGGTGGAGGCCGGCTTCATCCCCTCCGCGGAACTGGTGCGTGCGCCGGTCGCGCCCGAGAAGGTGCCGCAGGGATACGTGCTGGCCCGGCGCAACGGCTGACCGGAATGGCTGGGGGTCGACGGCCGGCGTTCGTCACGCCACGAGGCGGGCGAGGTTCTCCAGTTCATTGGCCCGCCCTGCGAGCAGTCGCTCGGTCCACACCGCGTCGTGCATGGGCTCGACCTGCATCACGACGCGGGTGCTGTCGCCGTCCGGCTCGAGGTCGACCACGGTGAGCTGTTCGTAGGGCTCGCGGTCGGGGACGAAGTCGACGATCGAGCGATAGGCCAGCCGCCGGGGGTGGCGTAATTCGGTGAACACTTTCCGTGACTCGGTGCTGAGGCGGATTCCGTTCTGCCGGAGGAACTCGATCTGTTCGGGAGCCGTCGCCGTCATTCTGTAGACGAGTTCGCCACCCTCGGTCAGGTCGAGACGGTCGACGTCGGTGCGAAAACCGTCCGGCGCCCACCACTGGGAGATGCCGTCGGGTGTGGTCCACAGCTGCCACACACGCTCGGGGGAGGCGGTGACGATTCGTTCGATGACGTCCATGGGGTCTCCTTCGTTGATCGAACAATATATTCGTGACGACGAATGTGTCAAGCACTATCCTGAGGGAGTGACGATGGACATCCAGCAGGCGCTCGCGGTGATCGCCGAGCCGACACGGTTTCGTATCGTGCGCTTGCTCGCTGAGGCGCCGCGGACAGTGGGCGAAGTCGCCGCAACGCTCGGGGCCCTTCAGCCGCAGACGACGAAGCACCTCCAGGCCCTCGAGGCGGCCGGCGTCGTCCGCATCCACCGGCTCGGCCGCCGACGAGTCGCGCGTCTCGATCGTGAGGCGCTGCGCGGGCTCGCCGAGTGGTTCGGAGCGCTCGCCGTGAGCGCGAACGATGAAGACGCTCTCGAACGCTACGAGGGTGCGATAGCGCGCGCTGAGGCTCGAGCCGCGGAGGGAGAACTGCGGGAGGTGACGATCGAGCTGAGCCGCGACCTTCCAGCCCCCGCTCCCGTGATCTGGAGCGCCTGGACCGATCCGGTCGTCGCGTCGCGGTGGTGGAGCCCGTCGTACTTCGAGGTGGTGGAGTGCTCGATGGATGCGGTTCCCGGTGGGCGGGTATCGCTGACGCTCCGGGAGCCCGACGGGGTGCAGTATCGCTCGGTGGGTCGTGTGCGGGAGGCGGAATCGGGGCGTCGACTCGTGTATGACCTCTCGCCCGTGGGGGATGACGGCAACCCGCTTTTCGAGGTGGTGCACGAGGTCGTGCTGGAGGCCGGTCGCTCCGCCGGGATGACTGCGGTGCGGCTGACGATCCGGGCGGCCGGAGGTGATCTCCGTACTGCTGCCATGATCGCCGGGCTGGAACCCGGGTGGGGACAGCTGCTCGACGGTCTCGAAAGGGTGCTGATCGCGGACATGAGCCACGACCGTCCGTCGGGTTGATTTATATAGGAGAGCTATATATAATTGAGCGGTGCCCGAGACTCCCGAACTCCACCAGATCCTCGGCGACCTCGTGGTCGCCGCACACCGCCTGACCCGACTCGCCGCCCGGGTGACCGGCAGCACGGAGTCGCCGGCGACCTGGCGCACGCTGAGCGTGCTGCAGTCGGTCGGCGCGATGCGTCTCGGCGAGCTCGCCACCCATAGCCGCGTGTCCCAGCCCACGATGACCAAGCTCGTGCGCAACCTGGTCGACGCCGAGTGGGTCAAGCGCATCGCCGACAGTGACGACGCGCGCGCCTGGCAGATCGCCATCACTGCGAAGGGCGCCGACGCGCTGCAGACCTGGCGCGACGAGTTGTCGGCCGCTCTCGTCCCGATGTTCGCCGACCTCAGCGACGACGAGCTGGCCGCCATGCGGGCCACCGTCGAGATCATCGGCTCGCGGGTCGACCTCTCGGCGGCGACGTCCGCCGCACTCGCCGGCCGCCGCTGACGCACGCACGCCGCCCACGGCGTGCACCGAATCCCTTCCCCTCACCACCACCGTCCAAGGAGTCGTCACCCCTTCATGTCGCATGATCGTCCCACCAGCATCCTGAAACAGCCGACCGCCGTCTGGGCCGTCGCCTTCGCCTCCGTGATCGCCTTCATGGGCATCGGTCTCGTCGACCCGATCCTCCCGGCGATCGCCACAAGCCTGCAGGCAACGCCCACCGAGACCGAGATGCTCTTCACGAGCTACCTCCTGATCACCGGCGTCGCCATGTTCTTCAGCAGCTGGATCTCCAGCCGCATCGGCGCCAAGAAGACCCTGTTGATCGGCCTCGCGCTCATCGTCGTGTTCGCCCTCGCGGCCGGACTCTCGCAGAACGTCGAGTCGATCATCGGCTTCCGCGCCGGCTGGGGTCTCGGCAACGCGCTCTTCATCTCGACGGCGCTTGCGACGATCGTCGGTGCGGCCTCCGGCGGCACCTCGGCCGCGATCATCCTCTACGAGGCGGCGCTCGGGCTCGGCATCGCGATCGGCCCGCTGCTCGGCGGCCTGCTGGGCAGCTGGAGCTGGCGCGGCCCGTTCTTCGGCACGGCCACCCTGATGGCCATCGGCTTCATCGCCATCGTCCTGCTGCTGAAGAAGAACCCAGAGAAGCCGACGCCGACGAAGCTCTCCGCCCCGTTCCGCGCGCTGGCACGGCCGGCGCTCGGCTTCCTGGCCGCCGCGGCCCTGTTCTACAACATCGGCTTCTTCGTGCTGCTCGCCTACACACCCTTCGCGCTCGTTCCGCTCGGCGTCGAGAGCGCGATCTCCCTCGGCCTGATCTTCTTCGGCTGGGGCGTCGCGCTCGCGGTCACGTCGGTGTGGGTCGCTCCGTTGCTCACCGCGCGCCTCCCGCGCACCCGTGTGCTCTGGCTGGTCATGCCGCTGCTCGCCCTCGACCTGCTGGCCGCCGGACTCTTCGTCGGCTCGTTGGTCGCACTGATCGTGTGCGTGGTCGTCGGCGGCCTGCTGCTCGGCATCCTGAACACCGTGCTCACGGAGTGCGTCATGGAGGCGACCGACCTGCCACGCTCCGTCGCCTCGAGCGCGTACTCGGGCGTGCGCTTCCTGGGCGGAGCGATCGCACCACCCGCCGCGACGCTGCTCGCCGACACGGTGAGCCGGTCGATGCCGTTCTACGCGGGCGCTGTGTCGGTGCTGATCGCGGCCGCGCTCGTCATGATCGGGCACAAGCACCTGAAACGGGTGGATGCTCCCCACGAGACCGCGCAGCAGGAGGCCGAGGTCCTCGCGCTGGCCGACGCCGACTGATCGGGGAACGATCCCAGCGAGATGCGAAGAGCCGCCCCGTCGAAGACAGGGCGGCTCTTCCCGCCATGTGGGCCCCGAAAGCCCGACGGGCGATCCCAGTGCGGACCGTACCTACCCGAAAGGCGCGGTCTGCGGGATGATCGCGCTCCCATTCTCTCAGATCGGAAGCGCGCATCCGCACGTCAGCGGGGAGGCGCGGTGGACGACCGGACTACGAGGCTGACGGGGGAGCGCACCGAGGCGGTCCTCGGCTCAGCGCCCGTCAGTTCGTCCAGGAGGATGCGCGTGGCGGTCGCGCCCTGATCGAACGGGTCCTGCGCCATCGTCGTCAGCCCGAACCCGGCGGCGTAGTCGTGGTCGTCGATACCGATCACCGAGAGATCGTCCGGCACCCGAAGCCCGTGGTCTCCGGCCGCCAGGATCGCACCGAACGCCATCTCGTCCGAGCCGGCGAACACTGCGGTCGGGCGCGGTCCCGGCCGTCCGAGCAGCCGGTTCATCGCCGCGCGGCTCTCCGGCAGCGAGAACCCGCCGGGGATGATCCACTCCGGCGGCACGGAGAGCCCTGCATCGCGCATGGCGCGCTTGAACCCCTGCAGCCGGCCGATCGGGACCTGGCTGTTGAGACCCTCCTCGTCCTCACCACCGAGGTGGGCGATGGCCGTGTGGCCGAGGGAGATCAGGTGCGAGGTCGCGGTGTACGCGGTCGAGGGTTCGTCGATGCCCACGTTCCGCAGTCCCTTCACCGGACCGCCAACGACGATCGTCGGGTGGCCGAGGGTCGCCAGCTGCTCCCGTTCCTCCGTCGTGAAGTCGAGGCAGAGGGCCAGCAGCGCGTCGGTCCGCTTGCGCAGGATGCTGCGGTGGAAGACACGCTCCCGGTCGCCGCGATGCCCGCCCAGGTTGAACAGGATCATGTCGTAGCTCGCCGAACGCAGTTCCGCATCCACCCCCTCGAGCACCTGGGTGTAGAACCAGCGGCTCACCGATGGGACGACGACGCCCATGGCGAGCGTGCGTCCGCTGGCGAGGCCGGAGGCGCTCGACGACGCGACGTACCCGAGCTCGTCGGCAGCCCTGCGGACGGCCGCCCGCGTCTTGTCCGACACGTTGGGCAGGCCCCGCAGGGCACGCGAGACGGTGGCCGTCGACACACCGGTGACGCGCGCGACCTCCTCGATGCCTGGCATCGCGCTCTCCGTTCAGGAGCCCTGGAGGTCGCGCAGCCGCTTCTCCTCGGCCTCCTGCCGCCGCGCGATGATGCGACGGCGCAGCTGCAGGAGGCCGATGAAGGCGAGCACGAGCACCAGCAGGGTGAGCGCCCACCCGAGCGCCGGCTGACCGGTCAGCTCGCAGAAGGCGGTGATCCCGAGGAACGCGACGGCGAAGAAGCCGACGAAGCCGAGGCCGACGTCGACGAGCTCGCGGGAGTCGCTGAACCGCATGAGATCAGCCCTTCACGCCGCCGGCCGTGAGTCCGGCGACGATCCGGCGCTGGAAGATCAGCACCAGGATGATCAGCGGGACCGTGACGATCGTTCCTGCGGCCATGATCGCCGTGTACGGCTCCTGGTGCGGCTGGCTGCCGGTGAAGGAGGCGATGGCGACGGTGACCGGCTGGGTGCGGTCGCTGGACAGCTGGCTGGAGATCAGGAACTCGTTCCACGACGAGATGAACGCCAGGATCGCGGTGGTGAACACGGCGGGAGCGGCGAGCGGGAGGATGACCTTCCGGAACGCCTGCGCCTGCGTGCAGCCGTCGATCCGCGCCGCCTCCTCGAGGTCCCACGGCATCTCGCGGAAGAACGAGTTGAGCGTGTAGACCGTCAGCGGCAGGGCGAACGAGATCTCGGGGATGATCAGCGCCTGGTAGGTACCCATCCACCCGATGTTCGTGAACAGCTGGAACAGCGGGGTGATCAGCGCGACGCCCGGGAACATCGAGGCGGCGAGGATGATGCCGAGCACGATGCCCTTGAACTTGAAGTCCAGGCGGGCGAGTGCGTACGAGGCGAAGATGCCCACCACGAGCGAGATGATCGTGACGCAGACGCCGATGAACAGCGAGTTCAGCAGAGCCCCTGGCAGGTTGTTGCCCAGCTTCGTGGACAGCGCCGTTATGTAGTTGTCCCAGGTGAAGTGCGTAATCCACGGTGTGTTGTCGTTCGTGTAGCCGACGTCGCGGAACGACGTGACGACCATCCAGTAGAACGGCAGGAGGCACCAGATCGTGATCACGATCGCCTGGATGCCCGTGCGGGCACTCTGGTTACGACGGCGACGCCCGCTGCGGCTCTTGGTCCGGGTGCGGGGAAGTGCGCCTGCCTCCGCTGTCGCGGCGGCCTGTCCGGCTACGGCAGTCATCACTTCGCTCCCTTCTGCTGAGTCTCCTGCGTTCGGACCACGTTCGTGCCGAGCAATCGGACGAAGATGAAGGCGACCAGGAAGATGATGATGAAGGTGATGGTCGAGAGCGCGGCCGCGCTGTTGAACCCTTGCCGGATCTGGTCGACGACCAGGATCGACAGGGTCGTGGTGGCATGGCCTGTCCCACCACCGCCTCCGGTGAGGATCTGCGGGAGGTCGTAGATGCGCAGTGCGTCCAGAACGCGGAACAGCACGGCGACCATCAGCGCCGGCTTCAGCAGCGGCATGGTCACACGCCAGAAGCGCTGCCAGGTCGTCGCACCGTCGACTTTCGCCGCCTCGTAGACCTCTTCGGGGATGATCTGCAGGCCGGCGAGGATCAGCAGGGCCATGAACGGCGTCGTCTTCCACGTGTCGGCGATGATGACCGCGAATCGCGATGCCCACTCGTCACTGGTCCAGAGGATGTGCGCGCCGATGACCGCGTTGGCGACACCGGCGACCGAGAAGATGAAGAACCACAGCTTTGCGGTGACGGCGGTCGGGATGGCCCAGGGGATGAGGATGGCCGCACGGACGAAACCACGTCCGCGGAACGCGCGGTTCATGATGAGGGCGAACCAGAGGCCCAGCACGGTCTCGAGGATGACGGTCGTCACGGTGAAGAAGAAGGTGACGAAGACGGCGCTCCAGAAGGTGGAGCCCAGGTTGCCCGGCGGGCAGGTGATCGTGGTGCCGTTCGGACCGGCGCACTGCTGGAACAGCCAGTGGGCGTAGTTCTGGAAGCCGGCGAAGCCGCCCTGGACGAACAGCCCGGTCGCGGGGTCGAGTCCTGCGTCCTTCTGGAAGGACATCACGATGGCGCTGACCACGGGGTAGCCGATGACGATGGCCAGGAGGATCAGCGTCGGGATGATGAGGTAGAGGGCCGCGCGGCCTTCTTTGTTGCGGGCACGCTTCGCGCCCGCGCGCACGGACGGCCCGCGTTTCTGGCCGGTCGAGGTGGATGAGGGGGCGACGACGTTCGACGTTGACATGTGTGCCTCCGGAGGAGTCTGGGTGGGTGTGGAGCCGGGCGGCGGGATGGATCCCGCCGCCCGGCGACCGATTCAGTCCGGTATCAACCGGCGCTGGCGGTCTGGATGGCGGACGACATGTCCTTCAGCGCCTGGTCGACCGTCTTGTCACCCTTCAGGGCGGCGTAGGCGTTGTCCTGAACGGCCTTGGTGATGGCCGGGTAGAACGGCGACACCGGACGCGGAACCGCGTTGGCGATCGACGTCTTCAGGGTCGACAGGTACGGCAGCTGGCTGTTCAGCGCCGCGTCGTCGTACAGCGAAGCGACCACCGGTGCGAGCGAGCCCTGCGTCACGAAGAACTTCTGCGTCTCTTCGCTCTGCAGGAACTTCAGGAACTCGAACGCGGTCGCCTTGTGCTTCGAGTACACGCTGATCGCAGCGTTGTGGCCGCCCAGGCTGGAGACGCCCGGCTTGTCCGCGCTGACGCCCGGAAGCGGTGCGATCCCGAAGGTGTCCTTGACCGTCGACGAGCCGTCGGTCTTGGCCAGGTTGTACACGTACGGCCAGTTGCGCAGGAACATCAGCTTGCCGGCCTCGAACGCCTGCCGGCCCTGCTCTTCCTGGTACGTGATGGCCTCGGCCGGGATCTGCCCGTTCTTGAAGCCATCCACGAGCCGGGTCAGGCCGGCCTTGGCCTCGGGGCTGTCGACGGTGACCTTCTTGCCGTCTTCGCCGACGATCGTGCCGCCGTTGGTGTTGATCGCCTCGGCGGCGTTCACCGTGAGGCCCTCGTACTGCGCGAACTGCCCGGCGTAGCATCCGATGCCCTGCGCCTTGGCGATGTCGCAGTCCTTGAGCATCTCATCCCACGTCTTCGGCGGGGTGGGGACCAGGTCCTTGCGGTAGTACAGGATGCCGCCGTCGGAGGTCTGCGGCGCCGCGTACTGCGTGCCGTTGTAGGTGCCCGACTTGACGGTCGGAGCCAGGAGGGACGAGTTGTCCATCTTGAACGTGCCGGTCAACGGCTGGAGCCAGCCCTTGGCCGCGAACTCACCGGTCCAGACCACATCGACGTCGACGACGTCGTAGTTGGCGTCCTTCGCCTGGAAGTGCTGCACGAGGTCGTCGTGCTGCTGGTCCGCCTGGTCGGTCTGCTCCTTGAAGGTGACCTTCTCGTTCGGGTGGGCGGCATTCCACTTCTCGATCAGCGGGCGGACGACGTTCGAGTTGTCCTTGCCCTGCACGTAGGTGATGGGGCCCTTGCTGTCGGTGTTGGCGTTGGCGTCGCCGCCCCCGCTTCCCGAGCCGCCGCCGCCTGTGCATCCGGCCAGTGTCAGACCCACCAGGGCCACACCGGCGATCACGGAGAGACGCGCTGCTTTCATTTCACTCCTCGTTGAGCTCTTGGTGCGGGCGCGGGTGCGCCCGGCGCCGAGCGTACCTCGCCGCTCGGGCTCGATGCAAGCGTTTACGTCAAGCGCTTGCATCACGGTTGCGTCACGAGCGGTCTACCCGCGGGGGAGGGCTCCGGGGGCGGGCCGGGGCGAAAGCCGCGGCCACGCGGGAGGGAGTTAGGCTGGCGGGGTGAGCGGGATGCGCGGAATGGCGGGCGGCGGCGGCCGTGGGCGCGTCAGCGGGGGCGATGCGGAGGCGCAGCGGGCGATCAACGCGGAGGCCCCGAAGATCCCGCATCTCCTGCGGCGCATTCTGGGGCTGTTCTCGTCGCACCGGGGCGCCATCGCGTTCACCATGGTGCTGGTGCTCGTCGGTGCAGCGCTCTCGGTGGTTCCGCCGCTGCTGACGGAGCGGGCCTTCGATCAGGGACTGTTCCCGCCGGGCGGCCCGAACCTCCCCGTGCTCGTCGAGATCGTCGTCCTGATGCTCGTCGTGTACGTCGTGTCGGCACTCCTCGGGGTGTGGCAGACCTACCTGACCGCCTCCGTCGGCAACAAGGTGATGGGCGCCCTGCGGGTCCGGCTGTTCTCGCACCTGCAGTCGATGGAGCTGAGCTTCTTCACGCACACGAAGACGGGCATCATCCAGTCCCGGCTGCAGAACGATGTGGGCGGGGTCGCGAGCGTCCTCACCAACACGATCTCGAGCATCCTGGGCAACACCGTCACCGTGATCGCGGCACTGGTGGCGATGCTGCTGCTGAACTGGCAGCTGACCATCGTCGCGGTCGTGCTCATGCCGATCCTCGTGATCGCCCAGCGCCGCGTCGGCCAGGTGCGCGCCCGCATCGCGACGAAGACGCAGGAGTCGCTCTCCGACATGACCGCGATCACGCAGGAGACGCTGAGCGTCTCCGGCATCCTGCTCTCGAAGAGCTTCAACCGCCAGGCGACCGAGGTCGGGCGCTACTCCGACGAGAACGACAACCAGATCCGGCTGCAGGTCTCGCAGGCGATGAGCGGCCAGTGGTTCTTCGCGATGGTGAACATCTTCCTGTCGTCGATCCCGGCGATCGTCTACCTCGTGTCGGGGTGGCTCATCCTGCGCGGCGCGAGCGACATCTCGGCCGGAACGATCGTCGCCTTCACCACCGTGCAGGCGCGCCTCCTGTTCCCGCTGCTCGCGCTGATGCGGGTCGCGCTCGATCTGCAGACCTCGGGGGCGCTGTTCGCCCGCATCTTCGAGTACCTCGACCTGAAGCCGGCGATCGCCGACCGGACGGATGCCGTGCCGGTCGATCCCGCCCGGGACCTCGGCCGCATCGAGTTCGACCACGTCGTCTTCCGCTACCCGGACGCCCGGGACGGCGAGCGCAACACCCTGGACGACGTGTCGTTCGTCATCGAACCCGGCGAGTTCGCCGCGTTCGTCGGACCCAGCGGCGCAGGCAAGACCACGGTGTCCTACCTCATCCCGCGCTTCTACGACGCGACCAGCGGCCGCATCCTCTTCGGCGACACCGACCTGCGCGACCTGCAGCAGGACTCGCTCGTGTCGCACATCGGTGTCGTCAGCCAGGAGACCTACCTCTTCCACGCGACCATCGCCGAGAACCTGCGGTACGCCCGTCCCGATGCCACGCAGGAGGAGCTGGAGGAGGCCGCCAAGCGCGCCAACATCCATGCGACCATCGTCGGTTTCCCGGACGGCTATGCGACCGTCGTGGGGGAGCGCGGCTACCGGCTCTCCGGCGGCGAGAAGCAGCGCATCGCGATCGCACGGGTGCTGCTGAAGGACCCGGAGGTGCTGGTCCTCGACGAGGCGACGAGTGCGCTCGACACCATCTCGGAGCGGGTCGTGCAGCAGGCGCTGGACGCGGCATCCAGTGGGAGGACCACCATCGCGATCGCCCACCGGCTCTCGACGATCGTGGCCGCCGACGTCATCTTCGTGATCGACCACGGGCAGGTCGTCGAGCGAGGGACGCACCGCGAGCTGCTGGAGCTGGGTGGCACCTACTCCCGCCTCTACCGCGAGCAGACGACGGAGACGGCACTGCTCGAGGAGTGACGCTCCACCACTGGACCCGATGAAAGGGAGGCTCCGTGCCAACGATCACCGAACTGCTCACCGCCAATCTGCACGACGTCTTCGGCAACCGCGACGCGACCGCCCGCCGCGAGGCGATCGAGCGCGTCTACGCGGAGGACGTCGTCTTCACCGACCCGGACGGCGCAGTGACGGGATGGGATGCGCTCGAGGCCAAGGCGGCCGGGCTCGTCGACGACGCGCCCGCGTCCTTCGTCTTCGCCGAGGCCGGTCCGGCCTACCTCGGCTCGGACACGGGTGCGCTGGCCTGGACGTTCGGTCCGGAGGGTGCGCCGGTCGCCCAGGGGGTGGATGTCATCGAGGTGCGAGCCGGGCGGATCGTCTCACTCCTGACCCTCATCGCCGGCTGATCCCGACCTCGCGCCCGCGCGTCCCGGAGAGTTAGACTGACCTAACTTTTCAGCAAGGGGTGCGGATGAGCGTCGACGTGCGCGAGCGGACGGGCCGCACCGCGCCCACGCGGCTGCTCCTCCTGCTCGGCCCCGCCTTCGTCGCGGCCATCGCGTACGTCGATCCCGGCAACGTCGCTGCGAACCTGACCGCCGGATCCCGGTACGGCTACCTGCTGGTCTGGGTGCTGGTCGCGGCCAACGCGATCGCCGTGTTCGTGCAGTACCAGTCGGCCAAGCTCGGGGTCGTCACGGGCCGCACCCTGCCGGAGCTGCTCGGCGAGCGGCTCGGCACCGCCGGGAGACGCGCGTACTGGGTGCAGGCCGAACTGGTCGCGGCGGCCACCGACATCGCCGAGGTGATCGGCGGAGCCATCGCGCTGAACCTGCTGTTCGGGCTGCCCCTGCCGATCGGCGGGGTCATCGTCGGCCTGGTCGCCATCGGGATCCTGGCGGTCCAGTCCCGGCGAGGTCAGCGAACGTTCGAGACCGTGATCGTGGGACTGCTCGCCGTGATCTCGGTGGGTTTCCTGGCCGGGTTGTTCGTGAGCCCGGTCGACTGGGGGCAGGCGGCGGCGGGACTGGTGCCCCGCTTCGACGGCGCACCGACGGTTCTGCTGGCGGCGAGCATGCTGGGGGCGACGGTGATGCCGCACGCCATCTACCTGCACTCGGCTCTCGCACGCGACCGTCACGGCTCGACCGAGGACGCCGGACGCATCCGGACGCTGCTGCGCGCGACCCGGCTGGATGTAGCCCTCGCGCTGGTGATCGCAGGCGCAGTCAACATCGCCATGCTCCTGGTCGCGGCTTCTTCGCTGCGCGGGGTGGATGGCACCGGGACGATCGAGGGCGCGCACGCGGCGATTTCGTCGGCGCTCGGTCCGGGCATCGGCGTCGTGTTCGCCATCGGCCTGCTCGCGTCAGGGCTCGCGTCCGCCTCCGTCGGCAGCTATGCGGGCGCGACCATCATGGGCGGCCTGCTCACGATCCGGGTGCCCCTGCTCGTCCGGCGCGTCGTCACCCTCGTCCCGGCTGTGGTCATCCTCGCCCTCGGTGTGGACCCGACCTGGGCGCTCGTCCTCTCACAGGTGTTCCTGAGCCTCGGGATCCCGTTCGCGATGATCCCGCTGCTGCGGCTGACCCGCTCGCGCGCGGTGATGGGGGAGTCGGCCGACCGCCTGTGGGTGCGCATCCTCGGCGGGGCGGTCGCCGGGCTCGTGGTGGTGCTGAACCTCGCCCTCGTGGTGCTCACCATCCTCCAGATCTAGCGGCCGGGCCGCGAGGGCGTCAGGACGACGCGGCGACCCAGAGGGCGGAGGCGGCGTCGGCGCTGAGGACGACCGGCGCGCCACCGACGGTCACGGTCAGGCCGGTCGCGGTGGCGTCGTGTTCCCGTGTGCTGAGCCGCGTGTCCAGCCCGATGCCGTGGTCGGCCAGGAAGCGGAGGACGGCGGGGTCGGCGTCCGAGATGCGCACCACGGAGAGGTCGGCTCCGGGAGCGGCCGAGAGCAGAGGCACGGCATCCGGGCGGCGTGGGGTGCCATCCGCGGTGGGGATCGGGTCGCCGTGCGGGTCGCGCGATGGGAAGCCCAGGCGGCGGTCCATGCGCTCGACCAGGTCGTCCGAGACGGCGTGCTCCAGCACCTCGGCCTCGTCGTGCACCTCGTCCCAGCCGTAGCCGAGCTGCTCCACGAGGAACGTCTCGATGAGCCGGTGCCGCCGGACCATCGCGACCGCGTGCCGCCGGCCCTCCTCCGTCAGTCCGACGCCGCCGTATCGTTCGTGCACGACCAGGCCCCGGTCGGCGAGGCGCCGGACGCCGTCGGATACGGTCGCCGCCCGCACGCCCATCCGCTCGGACAGCTGCTTCACCGTGACCGGCTCGTCCGACCATTCGGTCGCCGACCAGATGATCTTCAGGTAGTCCTGCGCGACGGACGACAGCTCGGACACGGGCATGGGGCGATTCTAGGGCGGCCGTCACGGACTCGTCCCGCACAGCTCCCGCTGTTAAGGTGGGTCGGGTGAAGTACGCACAGACCATCATCGACTTGGTCGGCGACACCCCGCTCGTGAAGCTCAACAGGCTGACCGACGGGATCGCGGCGACGGTGCTCGTCAAACTCGAGTACCTGAACCCCGGAGGTTCGTCGAAGGACCGCATCGCCTCCCGCATCATCGACGCTGCGGAGCAGGACGGGCTCTTGAAGCCCGGCGGCACCATCGTGGAACCGACGAGCGGCAACACCGGCGTCGGACTCGCCCTCGTCGCGCAGCAACGCGGCTACCGGTGCGTGTTCGTCCTCCCCGACAAGGTGGGGGAGGACAAGATCAACGTCCTCACCGCCTACGGAGCGGAGGTGGTGGTGACGCCGACGTCGGTGCCGCCCGACCATCCCGACTCCTACTACTCGGTGTCCGACCGTCTCGCGGCCGAGATCCCGGGGGCGTTCAAGCCCAACCAGTACTTCAACCCGAACGGGCCGCGCAGCCACTACGAGACGACGGGTCCCGAGATCTGGCGCGACACGGACGGCCGCATCACCCACCTGGTGGCGGGTGTCGGCACCGGAGGCACGATCACCGGCACCGGACGGTACCTCAAGGAGGTCTCCGGGGGGCGCGTCCGGATCGTGGGAGCGGACCCGGAGGGCTCCGTCTACTCGGGCGGCACCGGCCGTCCCTACCTGGTCGAGGGCGTCGGCGAGGACTTCTGGCCAGGGGCGTACGACCCCGCCGTCGTGGACGAGGTGATCGCCGTGAGCGACGCCGACGCCTTCCGCATGACGCGCCGGCTCGCCCGCGAGGAGGGCATCCTCGTCGGCGGTTCGAGCGGCATGGCGGTCGTCGCGGCGCTGGAGGCTGCGAAGGGGCTCGGTCCCGACGACATCGTCGTGGTGATCCTGCCCGACGGCGGCCGCGGCTACCTGGCCAAGATCTTCAACGACCGGTGGATGCAGTCGTATGGCTTCAGCGACGTGCCGGAAGAATCCACCGTGCACGACATCGTCAAGACGAAGCGCGGCGACCTGCCCGACCTGGTGCACACGCACCCGGCGGAGACGGTGCGCGACGCCATCCAGACCATGAACACGTACGGTGTCTCGCAGCTGGTGGTCCTCACCGCCGAGCCGCCGGTCGTCATGGGCGAGGTCGCGGGCGCCCTCGATGAGCGGTCGCTGGTGGATGCCGTGTTCAGCGGTCACGCCGAGATGAGCGACTCGGTCGGCAAGCACCTCGGCGAGCCCCTGCCGCTCATCGGCGTGAATGAGTCGGTCTCCGCCGCACGGGCGGCGCTCGCCGCCGCGAGTGCGCTGCTGGTGACCGACGGCGGCAAGCCCGTCGCGGTCCTCACCCGGCAGGACCTCCTCAACTACTTCAGCGACTGACCCACGAGAGATACGACACAATGACTGACGGCTTCGCCACGCGCGCCATCCACGAGGGTCAGGAGTTCGACCCCACGACCGGCGCCATCATCCCGCCCATCTACCAGACCTCGACGTTCGTCCAGGACGGCATCGGCGGCCTGCGCAACGGCTACGAGTACGGCCGCGGCGGGAATCCGACCCGTACCTCGCTCGAGACGCTCCTCGCCTCCCTCGAGGGCGGAGTCCGCGCCCTGTCGTTCGCTTCGGGGCTCGCGGCGGAGGACGCGCTGCTGCGCGCGGTGCTCCGGCCCGGCGACCACATCGTCCTGGGCAACGACGCCTACGGCGGCACCCACCGGCTGATCGACCGCATCCACAGCGAGTGGGGCATCCGGAACACCACGGTCGACCTGGCGGATCTGGATGCGGTGCGCACGGCCCTCGGCACCGACGGCACCCGGATGCTGTGGATCGAGACGCCCAGCAACCCGCTGATGAAGATCAGCGACATCGCGGCACTCGTCGAGCTCGGTCACGCCGTCGGCGCGGTCGTGGTGGTCGACAACACCTTCGCCTCCCCGGCGCTGCAGCAGCCGCTGTCGTTCGGTGCGGACGTGGTCGTGCACTCCACCACCAAGTACCTCGGCGGGCACTCCGACGTGATCGGCGGTGCCCTCGTCTTCGCGGATGACGAGCTGGCGCAGAAGGCGCAGTTCATCCAGTTCGCCGCCGGCGCGGTGTCGTCGCCGATGGATGCGTGGCTCACCGTGCGCGGGATCAAGACGCTCGCGGTGCGGGTACGTCAGCACACCGCGAACGCGCAGGCGATCGCCGAGGCCCTGGTCGGCCACGCGGGCGTCGAGAGGGTCTTCTACCCCGGGCTGCCGGACCACCCGGGCCACGAGCTCGCCGCTCGCCAGATGAGCGGCTTCGGCGGGATGCTGTCCGTCGCGCTCTCGGGAGGCGCGCCGGCCGCCCGCCGGTTCGCCGAGTCCACACGCGTGTTCCAGCTCGCCGAGTCGCTCGGCGGCGTCGAGTCGCTGATCGGGTACCCCTCAGAGATGACGCACGCGTCGGTCCGTGGCACCGCCCTCGAAGTGCCCGACAACATCGTGCGGCTGTCGGTCGGCATCGAAGACGTCGAGGACCTGCTGGAGGACGTGGAGCAGGCGCTCGGTCGGTAGTCGGCGCTACCCTCGGCGCATGGACCAACGGATCAGTCTGATCACGCTCGGGGTCGCCGACCTCGCTCGCTCGCGCGCCTTCTACGAGGACGGCCTGGGGTGGCGCCCGGCGGACTCACCGGGAGGCGTCGTCTTCTACCAGCTGCCCGGGATGGCGTTCGCCCTCTTCGGCCGGGACGACCTGGCCGAGGATGCGCGCCAGCCGATCGACGGGAGCTTCAGCGGGATCACCCTGGCATCGAACCAACGCTCGGAGGCCGACGTCGACACGGTGCTCGCGCAGGCCGCGGCGGCGGGTGCGCGCATCCTGAAGCCGGCCGAGCGGGTGTTCTGGGGCGGATACTCCGGGTACTTCGCCGACCCGGACGGTCACGTCTGGGAGGTGGCGTTCAACCCCGGCTGGTCGCTGGCGGACGACGGCACGCTCACGATCGGCTGAGGGACCCGCGTGTGACGGTCAGCCGGCCGGCGCCGCGTACACGCGGGTCGCGCGCTCGAAGAACCGCGGCGGCGTCGCGTCCGTGCGGATGAGACCCGCCCGGTGCAGGGCCCGCAGGTCGGCGAAGAGACCGGGGAGACCCATCCCGTGCAGCTCGTCCACGGTGATGCCGGGACTGACGGCGATGAGGTCGAGCAGACGGGAGCGCCCGACGGCGTCGCTGCGGCCGGTCAGCAGTGAGGCGTCGAACGGGACTCTGACCGTCGTATCCCACATGGCTACTCCTCAGCTTCGCGGCGGTGACGCGGCGACGATTCGTTGCGTCGCAGAGTCAGTTATAGCGGAAGTCCGGCAGGCTGCCAAAGATATGTGGCAGGATCCTGCAGATCAGGGGCGATTCGCTGCAACAGAGCCGCGGGAATGCGGCACTCGTCGCGCAGCAGATTCACGGCTGACTGGGTATTGTCCCCCCGGCATCGGCCACCGATAGTTGAGGGGTGAGGACTTTCGGGGTGGAGGAGGAGCTCCTCCTGGTCGATGCGCGCGGGGTGGCATCGCCGGTGGCGCCGTTGGTGCTCGCCGCCGCGCCGGAGGTCGACGGACCGTCGGTCAGCGCCGAGATCCAGCAGGAGATGATCGAGACGCAGACACGTCCGCAGCTCCTCGCGAGCGAACTGCTGCTCGACATCGTCGCGGGCAGAGAGCTCGCCGACGGGCTCGCGCAGCGTCACGGAGCGCGAGCGATCGCGGTCGCCATGTCGCCGATGCGGCTGCGTCCCCACGTGACGGAGGACCCGCGCTACGCCACGATGATCGAGCGCTACGGGCTCACCGCTCGCGGCACGCTCGTTTGTGGCTTCCACGTTCACGTCGGCATCGACTCCCGCGAGGAGGGCGTCGCCGCCCTCGACCGCATCCGCACCTGGCTACCGACCCTGCTCGCCCTGAGCGCCAACTCGCCGTTCTACGGGGGTGCGGACACGGGGCATGCCAGCTACCGGTTCGTGGCGTGGCACCAGTGGCAGAGCGCCGGACCGACCGACGTCTTCGGGTCGGTCGAGGCGTACGACCGGTTCGAGAAGTTCCTCGTCGACACCGGCGTGATCCTCGACACGGGGATGCTGTACCTGGATGCCCGCGTCTCGCGGAAGCATCCCACCGTCGAGGTGCGCGTCGCCGATGTCTGCCTCGACGCACGGGATGCCGCGGTGATCGCGGCGATCGTCCGCGCGCTGGTCGACACGGCGATCGCGGAGTGGCAGGCCGGGGTGGCTCCGGCGGCGGTACCGTCCGCAGCTCTCAGGCTGGCCGAGTGGCAGGCGGCGCTCACCGGAGTGACGGGCTCGCTTCCGCATCCCGTCACCTGGCGGGAGGTGTCCGCCGTGGATGCGGTGCAGGCCCTGCTCGAGCACACCTCCGCCGCCCTGGAAGCGAACGGCGATCTCGCGCTGGTGCGACGCGGCGTCGCGCGCATCCAGACGACCGGTGGAGGGGCCGGCCGGCAGCGCGCCGCCTTCGCCCGCCGGGGCCGGATGCGCGACGTCGTCGCCCTCGCCGTGACGTCAACGCACGAGCAGTCGGAGGACGACGACCAGGTCGTCGCCTGACCGTCGACACGGCGCGTCACCCGCTCTTCCCCGCGCGCAGGATCGCGCCTATTCTGCGGTCATGACGGAGAAGGAGCTTGCGCATCAGCACGCCGTCTACACGTACGGCTCGCTGCCGCTGACGCTCATGTACAGCCCGACCGCGACGGCGGCGTGGGAGGTGTACTACGGCGGCGAGTACCTCGGGCTCATCGAGGAGGTGCACGCCACCGACGGGCTCTGGCCCGGGTTCGTGGCGCTGTTCCCGGGCGAGGAGGATGCGGGAGAGGGCCTCCCAGCGCGCGACTGGCGGACCGCCGTCGAGATCCTCGCCGGCCGCGCGGGCCTCTGACCCCTCCCGCGCCCCCACCGTCGTCACGATTTGCGCCAAATCGCGGTTCTGGCGCCGTCATAACCACGATTTGGCGCAAATCGTAGGAAAGGCGAGGGCTCAGAAGGCGAACTGGGACCATTCGGCCCGAGCGAGCGCCACCTGCTCGCCCCGCGAGTCGACGATCCAGGACTCCGGTGTGCACGCCACGTAGGTGCACAGCAAGGTCTCGCTCGTCCAGCCGTCCGCCGAGCGCGTCCACTTCACGAGGTGGACGTCCTGCCCCGGCTTCGGAACGTTCCCGATCGCTGCTTCGAATGTCGTCACGCTGCACCCCTCCCTGTGCTGCCTGCCTGAGACCGACTGTATCGGGGTACAGGGTCGGGGGACAAGAGGCCGGGGGCAGCGAAGCCGAGGGGATCAGCTGCCGCTGTCGTCCTCCAGCGGATCGAACTCGTCGTGCTCCGGTTCGAAGACGCCGTCGGCGTCGTACGGTCCTTCGTCGCCGCCCTCGGCGATCGCGTCGACGTCGATCGGCTCGCCGGACGGCGTCTCCGGCCAGTTCTCCCGCGCGTCTGTCATGGCACACCCCTTTCTTGGATGCTCTGAGCGCGATGGTAGACGGCCGACGGCACCGCGGACAGTGCCGTGCCCCTCACTCGCCGGGCTCGCGGCCGGTGAGCCGCACCTCCTCCACGTCGAGCCGGCGCTGCACATCCCGGAGCACGATGTCGTCGATGTCGCCCTCGTCGCGTAGCCGCACCACCTCCTCGCGCTTGCAGCGCAGCAGGGCGAGTCTCAGTTCGGTGTCCTGGCGGCTGCGCTCGACGGCGTCCTCGCCGTCCTTCGACTCGTCCTCGGCCTCGAGCAGCTCCAGGTGCTCCTCGAACTCGTTCTGGACCCGCTCCCCGATCTCCGGGTCGACGCCGAGCCGTCGCACCAACTCCGGCAGCTCGTCGAGCGCCGCGCGGGTGGCGTTCGTCTCGGCGAGGCGCAGTTCGTGGCCGACCGACTCGTCCGAGGGGAGGCGCGCCCAGCGCACCAGTGTCGGGAGCAGCAGCCCCTGCACGACGAGGGTGACGATGATCACGCCGGTGGTCACGAAGACGATGAAGTCGCGGCCCGGGAACGGCTGCCCGGATCCGACGGTCGCCGGCACGGCCAGAGCGGCGGCGAGGGAGACGGCCCCGCGGAAGCCGGAGAGACTGCTGACGATGCGCCAGCGGTTGCTCATGCGGCGCGCCTTCTGCTCCGGCCTCCGGTCGAGCAGGCGGATGAGGAACACCGTCGCGAACTGGAACACGAACCGCACCGCCACGATCACGACGGTGACGCCGACGATGGCGACGAGTCCCATCCCGAGGTCCCGGGTCGCCAGCTCGCCGACCGACCGGGGGAGCTCGATCCCGACGAGCACGAACAGGCTCGCATTCAGGAGGAACGTCGAGAACGACCAGAACGCGTCGGACTGTCTCCGCCCCTCCGCGACGCCGATCCGGGGACCCGCCTGGCTGATGATGAGGCCGGCAACGACCACCGCGAGCACGCCGGAGGCATGGACCAGCTCCGCGATCAGGTAGGCGGTGAACGGCGTGAGCAGCATCGCGATGTTCTGGGTGATCGCATCGCGGAGGCGTTTTCGCGTGATGATCGCCACCCAGGCGACGAGCGCTCCGATCGCGGCGGCGGCGAGGTACGCGAACAGGAACGTAGCCGTCACCGCACCGAGGCTGACGTCCGCATCCCCGACCGTGAAGCCGACCGCGATCGACCACAGCACGAGGGCCGTCCCGTCGTTGACCAGGCTCTCCGCGCGCAGGATGGTGACGTTGCGGCGGGGGAGCGAGTGCGTGAACGACGACACCGCTGTTGCGTCCGTCGGGGCGATCGCTGCTCCGAGCACCCAGGCGGGCCCCCACGGGAGCCCGAGGGCGTGGGCCAGCACGGCCACGGCTGCGGCGGTGAGCACGACCAGGCCGGTGCTCATCAGGATGATGCTGCGCAGGTTCGACTTGATCTCACGCAGGGAGGTGGTGAGGCTCTCCCAGTAGAGGATGGCCGGGAGGAACAGGAAGAGGACGACTTCCGGCGCCAATTCGATGTGTCGGAAGAGCGGGATCAGTCCCATGACGACGCCGAAGGCGACCAGCAGCAGCGGTTGGGCGACGCCGATCCGGCGTGCGAGCACCCGGGACAGCAGTGTCGTCACGCCGATCACCACCAGCAGTTCCAGTGCGAGCACGCAGCCTCCTCCACTCCACATCCTCCCGCGACTCGGGACACGGCGTAACCGGCAGGGGAGTGAAAGTCTGCAGGAGCCCGTCGCCTCGCGGAGTGTCGGCGGTCCACGCCATCATGGGATCATGACGGAACGCGGGCCCTCGACCACGCGCGCCCACGGTCCGGAGCCCGAGCGTCCCGACCCGCGGGTGCCGGCCTCCACGCCGCACGGACGCATCGGTGTTGCCGGTGGTACCGCGCTCTACGTCGCCGCCGTGCTGGGGACCGGCATCCTGGTGCTGCCTTCTCTGGCGGCGGCGGCCGCGGGGCCGGGCGCGATCGTCGCGGTCGCCGCGCTGGCAGTGATCTCCGTGCCGCTGGCCGCTACCTTCGCCGCCCTCTCCCGACGGCATCCGGATGCAGGAGGAGTTGCGACGTTCGCCCGCCGGGCGTTCGGGCCCGATGCCGGGCGCGTCATCGGGTACTGGTTCTTCTTCGGGACGCCGATCGGCGCTCCGATCGCCGCGCTGATGACCGCGCGCTACGTCGTGGCGGTGATAGGCGGGGATGCGGCGGGCACCACGCTCATCGCGGTGGGTCTCATGGTGGTCCCGATCGCTGTCACGTCCTTCGGCGTCCGGTTCGCCGCGTCGGTGCAACTCGTGCTGTCGGGAGCGCTGGTGGCCGTGCTGGTGTTCGTCCTGGCCGTCGCGGCGCCGCACGGACAGCCCGCGCATCTTCAGCCACTGCTCCCGCACGGCTGGGCCGGGGTCGGCCTGGCGATGAGCCTGTACATCTGGGCGTTCGCGGGGTGGGAGGCGGTTGCCGGCATCGGCGGGGAGTTCCGTGATCCCCGGCGTGACATCCCGCGCGCCACCGCCCTGGCGCTG
The DNA here is from genome assembly GCF_042465655.1 of Leifsonia sp. T36S-04. Classification (GTDB taxonomy): domain Bacteria; phylum Actinomycetota; class Actinomycetes; order Actinomycetales; family Microbacteriaceae; genus Leifsonia. Next base: position 2,620,424 of record NZ_CP146286.1, on the reverse strand, counting down.
ATCATCGTGTCGGTCGCCTATCTCGCCATCCAGACGGTCACGGTCCTGGTGCTCGGCGACGAGGCGGCGTCGACTGCGGTCCCGCTGCTCGAGCTGGTTCGGGTGGGAACAGGGCCGAGCGGCGGTGTCGTCGTCGCCGTCATCGCGGCGATCGTCGTCACCGGCGTGTTCAACGCGTACCTGGCGGCGTTCAGCAAGCTCGGCGCGGCGATGGGGCGCGACGGCGACCTGCCCGCGTGGTTCGGCCGGGGAGTCGAGAACGGTGCGGTGGCCCGTCGCGGGCTGCTCCTGTCGACGGTGGTGATGGCGGCGTACTCGGTCGTCGTCCTGGCGAGCGGCGATCTGCAGCCGTTCATCCTCATCCAGACCAGCTTCGCCGCCGCCGTCTACGGGCTGGGGGTCGCCTCGGCACTGCGGCTGCTGCCCCTGCGCTCGCTCGGCTGGTGGATGGCGCTGCTCTCGTGCGTGCTCGCCGCCGGCCTCCTCATCCTCGCCGGATGGCACCTCGTGTTCCCCGCGGCCGTTGCGCTCGTGGCGCTCGGTGTCGGGATGCTGACCCGGTTCGCCCGCCGGCCGGCGCCACGAGTGCCCCGGTGAACCGCGGCCTAGGCTGGTCGTCATGAGTTCGCGCGACCTGGACTCGGCGTCCACCGGGGCCGCATCCGTCGATCGAGCGGCGGCCGGCGGAGTCCTGAGCCCGCAGTTCCGGTGGACCAGCATCGGGATGTGCCTGCTCATCACCCTGGCCGCCTTCGAGGCGCTCGCCGTGACGACGATCATGCCCGGTGTGAGTCGCGAGCTCGAGGGAGCGGCGCTGTACGCGTTCGCCTTCGCCGGTCCCCTCGCGATCAGCGTGGTCGGAATGGTGTCGGCCGGCGCGTGGACCGACCGGAGCAACCCCCGGACCGCCCTCGTCGCATCGGTCGCCCTCTTCATGGCGGGACTGCTCATCGCGGGCACGGCGCCGACGATGGGAGTCTTCGTGCTGGGGCGGCTCGTCCACGGGCTGGGCGGCGGAGCCCTCACCGTCGTCCTGTACGTGATCGTGGCGCGGGTGTACCCGCCGCGGCTGCATCCACGCATCTTCGCCGGATTCGCCGCGGCGTGGGTGATCCCGTCGCTGATCGGGCCCTTCATCGCCGGTGTGCTCGCCGAGACCGTGGGCTGGCGGTGGGTGTTCCTCGGCGTGGTCGGTCTGACGGTGCTCGCGATGCTGATGGTGGTGCCCGTGATGCGCGGGGTGCTCGAAGCGCCGACCGCCCCGGCGCCGTTCCGGCCCGCGCGACTGCTCTGGGCCGCACTGCTCGCCGGGGCGGTCCTTGCCCTCACGCTCGCTGCCGCGGCGACCGGACCGGTCCAATGGATCGCGCCGCTTCTGGCCGCAGCGCTCGCCACCTTCGCGATCCGGCCGTTGGTGCCACCCGGGACGCTGCTCGCACGTCGGGGGCTGCCGAGCGTCATCCTGCTCCGGGCCCTGGTGGCGGGAACGTTCTTCGCCTCCGAGGTGTACGTCCCGCTGATCATGGTGACGGAGTACGGGCTGTCGGCCGCGGTGGCAGGCCTCGCGCTGACGGCGGCCGGCCTCACCTGGTCAGCGGCGTCGTGGGTGCAGGGCCACTTCCCGCGCATCACGAACCGAGCGGCCGCGCGGTGGGGCGCGCTCGGGCTGACGATCGCGCTAGCCGGGCTGATCGCACTCGCCGTCTGGCACCTGAGTCCCTTCGTCGCGGTCGCCGCATGGGCCTTCGCCGGGGCCGGGATGGGCATCCTGTACCCGAGGCTCGGGGTGCTGACCCTCGAGTACTCGACGCCGGACGATCAGGGTTTCAACAGTTCGGCCCTGTCGATCTCGGACGCGACGGGCTCGGCCATCGCGCTCGCGGCGACGGCGATCATCTTCGGTGCGCTGAGCGACGCCGGCGGCGGGTGGCCGTTCGTCGGGGCCTTCGCCGTCTCCGGAGTGCTGTGCGCACTCGCGTGGGTGGTCGGTCCGCGGCTCCGTCGGAGCTAGCGCGCGGGGCGCTGAACGGCGCTGTCGGCCTCTTCGACGATCCGCCGCATCGCGTGCTCCGCGGCAGCGGCGTCGCCTCTGCGCACCGCCGCGGCCACCTCCTCGTGCAGCCGGATGGCTTCCGGATTGGCGGTATCGGGCATCAGTGAGTGGATGGTCCTCCCGTTCAGCGCCTCCGCCACCGCGCTGCTGAGCGCTGCGAAGAGGGGGTTCCCGGACGCCTCCAGCAGGACCCGATGGAAGTCGCGGTCGTGCGCCAGGTACTCCTCCCGATCGGCTGACCGCTGCGTGGCCGCCATTCCGACGATCGCCGCGGTCAGCTCCCCGCACTGAGCGGGTGTGGCGCGCGCACTGGCAAGCCGCGCGGCGACGGGCTCGACGGCGAGCCGCAACTCGCTGAGATCGCCCAGCGCCGCCAACCGGTCGGGGCCGGCGAGCCTCCAGTTCAGGATGCGCGGATCCAGGGCCTGCCATGCCGCTTCCGGCAGGACGACCGTGCCACGCCGTCGCCGAGCCTGAACGAGGCCCAGCGACTCCAGCACCCGGATGCATTCGCGGAGCACTGTGCGCGAGATGCCCAGTCGTTCCGGGGTCAGGACGGTTCCCACCGCGATCTCTCCAGCGACGATGCGAGCGCCGAGAGAGGCGAGGGCCTGCTCGTGCAGGGAGCCGGACGGTGGCGGGGACACGCTTCATTATCGGGGCCGGGGACTCGTCCGGTCAATTCGATGCATTGTCGGTATACGCCCGTCATTTGCCGTGTCGATTAGACATAAATCTGACTTATTCCTAGAGTGTTCGTGCCCTACCCCTCACGACCAAGGATGTTCATGAACACAGCACTACTCGCGGGCCTCGCCGCAGCCGCGGCCCCCGCGCCCGCCCCCACACCAACCGCGCCCGAAGGCCAGCTCATCGTGGCAGCCGTCGCCGGGATCGCGGTGATCGTGGTCCTCATCACCTGGCTCAAACTCCACCCCTTCCTCTCGCTGCTCCTCGGCTCGCTCGTCGCGGGTCTGGCCGGCGGCATGGCGGCGGATGTGGCGATCGGCAGCTTCATCACCGGTTTCGGCAACACGATGGGCAGCGTCGGAGTCCTGATCGGCCTCGGCGCGATGTACGGCAAGCTCCTCGCCGACTCCGGCGGCGCCGACCGCATCGTCGACACCCTGGTGTCGCGGACGAGTGCGCGCATGCTGCCCTGGACGATGGGCGCGGTCGGCGCGATCATCGGCCTCCCCATGTTCTTCGAGGTCGGGCTGGTGCTGCTCATGCCGGTCATCATCCTCGTGACGCGCCGTTCGGGGCTGCCGCTGATGCGGATCGCGCTGCCGACCATCGCCGGACTCTCCGCGATGCACGGGCTCGTCCCGCCGCACCCCGGACCGCTCGTCGCCATCGGCGCACTCGGCGCGAACCTCGGCCTGACCCTCGCCTTCGGCGTGCTCGTCGCCATCCCGACCATCGCCATCGCAGGTCCGGTGTTCAGCCGCCTGGCCGCGAAGTGGGTTCCGGTCGGCGTCCCTGACCTGTTCGTCGCCGAAGAGGGCGACGACGCCTCCCGTCGCCGGCCCTCCTTCGCGGCCGCGCTCGTCAGCATCCTGCTCCCGGTCGTCCTGATGCTCGGCAAGGCCCTCGCCGACATCGTGTCGCCGACGGCGGCGCCCGTCTGGAAGGTCGTGCTCGACTTCCTCGGAACGCCGGTCATCGCACTGACCGTCGCCGTGCTGGCGGGGCTGCTGCTCCTCGGCGTCGGCGGCGGGATGGACCGCAAGGCCATTCAGACCAGCCTCAGCGCTTCGCTCCCCCCGATCGCGGGCATCCTGCTGATCGTCGGCGCCGGTGGTGGTTTCAAGCAGGTGCTCGTCGACACCGGCATCGGGCAGGTCATCGCCGGCTGGGCGACCGGAGCGTCCGGAATCGTGGTGCTGCTGCTGGCGTGGACGGTCGCGGCGCTCATCCGCATCGCCACCGGTTCGGCGACCGTCGCGACGGTCACTGCAGCCGGAATCCTGCTGCCGCTCACGGAGCACCTGTCGGTGCCCATGGTGTCGCTGATGGTGCTGGCGATCGGTGCCGGGTCGGTCTTCCTGTCCCACGTCAACGACGCCGGCTTCTGGCTGGTGAAGGAGTACCTCGGCCTCAGCATCCCGCAGACCCTGAAGAGCTGGACCGTACTCGAATGCCTGGTCTCGCTCGTCGGGCTGGCCGGTGTGCTGATCCTGAGCCTCTTCGTCGGCGGCCTCGGGTGACCCCGGTGCGCGCGGTCGTCGTGATGGGCGTCGCGGGATGCGGCAAGTCCACGGTCGCTTCCCTGCTCGCTGAACGTCTCGGCTGGGAGCTGCTGGAGGGCGACGGCCTGCACCCCGCGGCGAACGTCGAGCGGATGGGCGCGGGAACGCCGCTCACCGACGAGGACCGCGCGCCCTGGCTGGCCGCCATCGCCGCCTGGATGGACGGGCGGCTGGCCGCCGGCCGCTCGGTCGTGATCACGTGCTCGGCTCTCGCGCGCCGGTATCGCGACGTGCTGCGACGGGACGACGTGCTGTTCCTGCACCTGACCGGGTCGCCCGCGCTGCTCGCCGAACGGCTGGCGGCGCGCGAGCACCACTTCATGAAGGCGGGGATGCTGCAGTCGCAGCTCGACCTCCTGGAGCCGCTCGCCCCCAGCGAGCGTCACCTCACCCTGGACATCGCGGCCCCGCCCGCCGCCCTCGCCGAGCGCGCGGCCTCCGCCCTCTGACCCCCGCCCCCTGGCCGCCGAGCACAGGAAAGTTGCGCGAGACACGCCGTCCGCGGGCGCACTTTTCCTGTGCTCGACGGCTGCCAGCGAGCGGGAGGGGTCAGACGCGGGCGGCGGCGTACTGGGCGCGGATGAGGGGCTGCGTGTCGCGGGGGAGAGCGGCGGAGGTCTCGACGGTCCACGAGGGACGGGTGCCGGTGAGCGCCCAGGCCGCCTGGACGGCGCCGCCGTCGGCCACGTACTCGCCCGGCGCAGGAACCTCGACCGGCGCGTCGAACACCTGCGCGGCCACCTGGGCGACGGCCGGATTCTGGGCCGCACCCCCGATGAGCAGGATGCGCCGCTCGCGCACACCGACCGAGCGCACGGCGTCGAGGCCGTCGGCCAGCCCGCACAGCATCCCCTCGATCGCGGCCCGCGCCAGGTTCGCAGGGATGGTCGAGGCGAGAGTCAGACCGTGGATGCTGGCCTTCGCATCGGGGAGGTTCGGCGTCCGCTCGCCCTCGAAGTACGGGACGAGCACCACGCCGTCGGACCCCGGCGACGCGTCCAACGCGAGCTCGGACAGCCGGTCGAAGTCGACTCCGAGCAGCCCCGCGATGGAACCGAGCACGCGCGCTGCGTTGAGCGTCGCGATCAAGGGGAGCGAGACTCCCGACGCATCCGCGAAGCCCGCGACTGTGCCGGAGGGGTCGGCGACAGGGCGGTCCGTCACCGCGAACACCGTGCCGGAGGTGCCGATGGACACGACCACGTCGCCGTCCGCCGCACCGAGGCCGAGGGCCGCACCGGCGTTATCGCCGGCTCCGGGTCCGACGAGCACACCCGATGGCGTGCGGCCGGCGGCCTGCGACGGACCGAGCACACGGGGGAGCACCACGGCGTCCGCGGCCCCCTGCCCGGCCGACGTCTCGCCCGACCCCGCCTCACGTCCCGGCCGCCCGAGCGCCCGCTCGAACAGGTCGAGGTCGTACGACCCCGTCCCTGCGCTCCAGTAGGCGGTCCCGCTCGCGTCGGAGCGGTCGGTGGTCAGCGCCTCCAGGTCCGGGCCGAGTTCGCTCTCGCCCGCGGGTCCGTAGCCGCGCAGGCGCCAGGTCAGCCAGTCGTGGGGAAGGGCGACGGCCGCGACCCGTGCGGCGTTCGCCGGCTCCGCATCCCGCAGCCAGCGCAGCTTCGTGGCGGTGAACGAGGCCACCGGCACCACTCCGACGCGCGCCGCGTACTCGTCCGCACCGACGTCCGCGATCAGGTCGCGGGCCGCCTGCGCCGAGCGGGTGTCGTTCCAGAGCAGGGCGTCGCGGATGACGCGGCCCTCTGCATCCAGCACCACCATTCCGTGCTGCTGGCCGGCGATCGAGATGGCCTCCACATCGTCGAGCCCGCCCGCGTCCGCGAGGGCCTCCTGCAGCGCGGCCCACCACGCGGCGGGGTCCACCTCGGTCCCGTCGGGGTGCGCCGCGCGCCCCGACCGCACCAGTGCACCGGTCTCCAGGTCGCGCACGACCACCTTGCAACTCTGCGTCGACGAGTCGACTCCCGCAACCAGTGTCACGCCGCATCCTTTCGAACGATCGACGTGCACGTAGTGGTCGCTATCCGATCGGGATAGCGACCACCACGTGCACCTGAGGGAGGGTCAGCGAGCGCCGAGCAGGTGCTCGAGCGCCAGCTGCTGCAGCCGGACGAAGCCGAAGCCCTTGCCGCCGAAGTATTCGTCGGGCTGGAAGTCCTCGAACGCACCGCGGTCGGCGAGCAGGTCGTCGTAGCTCTCGCCGTCGTTCAGCGTGGGACGCGACAGCTCCGGCACACGCGACGCCTCGAGAGCCTCCTGCACCTCGGGGTCGGCGCGGAAGGCCTGAGCGCGCTCCTTCAGAAGCAGGTAGGTGCGCATGTTCGCGGCCGCCGAGTCCCAGACGCCGGTGATGTCCTCGGTGCGGGACGGCTTGTAGTCGAAGTGGCGCGGGCCGTCGTACGCCGGTCCTCCGTTGGGGCCGCCGTTCTCGAGCAGGTCGACGAGCGCGAACGCGTTCTGCAGGTCGCCGTGACCGAAGACGAGGTCCTGGTCGTACTTGATGCCGCGCTGGCCGTTGAGGTCGATGTGGTAAAGCTTGCCCTGGTACAGGGCCTGCGCGATCCCCGCGGCGAAGTTCAGCCCCGCCATCTGCTCGTGCCCGACCTCAGGGTTCACACCGACGAGCTCGGGACGCTCGAGCGTCTCGATGAAGGCGAGCGCGTGACCGAGAGTCGGCAGCAGGATGTCGCCGCGCGGCTCGTTCGGCTTCGGCTCGATGGCGAAGCGGATGTCGTAGCCCTTGTCGGTGACGTAGTCGCCGAGCAAGTTGACGGCCTCGCGGTAGCGCTCCAGGGCGGCCCGGATGTCCTTCGCGGCGTCGTACTCCGCGCCCTCGCGACCGCCCCACATGACGAACGTCTTGGCGCCGAGCTCTGCGGCCAGGTCGAGGTTGCGCAGCACCTTGCGGAGAGCGAAGCGGCGCACCGCGCGGTCGTTGGAGGTGAAGCCGCCGTCCTTGAAGACGGGCGCGCTGAACAGGTTCGTCGTCACCATCGGCACGATGATGCCGGTGTCCGAGAGCGCCTGCTTCAGGCGGTCGATCTGCTTCTGGCGCTCGGCGTCGTTGGAGCCGAATGCGAAGAGGTCGTCGTCGTGGAAGGTGAGGCCGTAGGCGCCGAGCTCGTCGAGCTTGTGCACTGCCTCGACCACGTCGAGCTGGGGGCGGGTCGGGCCGCCGAACGGGTCGGTGCCGTTGTAGCCGATGGTCCACAGTCCGAACGAGAACTTGTCGGCGCGGGTGGGGGTGAGGCTCATGGATGTTCCTTCAGCTTCGTTGATGATTTGTTGTTCCAATAAACTTATACCGCACACGAGGGCGCGGCGCGAGTGCTCAGCGAGCGTCGGTGTAGACAGCGCTCACGGTAGCCGCTTCGACCTCCGACGTCACCAGGCGGGCGTCCGCCGCGGTGACGAGGTGGACCGGCCCGGTGATCTCGAGTGCTGCCGAGGTCTCGCGATCGTCGCAGGAGGGTCCCACCCAGACCTCGACGGCACCCGGCTCCACGACGCGGCGCAGCGACGGGTCGGAGAACGCCAGGCGCGTGGTCGGAACCGTGAAACAGACGACGACCTCCTCGCCCGGCTGCAGTTCGACCCGGCGGTAGCCGAGCAGCTGGGCGACCGGACGGGTGACGCTGGCGTGCACATCCCGTGCGTACAGCTGCACCAGGTCGGTTCCCGCGCGATCGCCCGTGTTGCGGATGCGGACGCTCGCCGCGAACGCGCCGCCCGCGGGCACGTCGTCATCCACCGTGAGCTCCGAGCGCTCGAAGGTGGTGTACGAAAGCCCGAAGCCGAACGGGAGCACCGGGGTGCTGTCGGCGCTCGTGATCTCGTTCGGTCCGCCGAGAACCGGGTGCAGGTACGAGTACGGCTGCGCGCCGGCGGAGCGGGGGAGGGAGACCGGCAGATGGCCGGACGGCGACACCCGGCCGGACAGCGCCGCAGCGATCGCCCGTCCGCCCTCCTCGCCCGGGAAGAACGCCTGAAGCACGGCGGCGGGAGCGGTCACGCCCTCCACCGCCCAGCCGATCGCGTACGGCCGGCCCGACAGTACGACCAGCACCACGGGCGTTCCGGTCGCGACGACCCGCTCCACCAGCTCCCGCTGGATGCCCGGGAGCTCGAGACTCTCGACGTCGTTGCCCTCGCCGACTGTTCCGCGGCCGAACAGCCCGGCGCGGTCGCCGACGACGACCACGGCGACATCAGCGGCGCTCGCCGCTGCCGTGGCGGCCGGGATGCCGGAGCGGTCGTCGCCCTCGACGTCGCAGCCGCGCTCGTGGGTGACGGTCGCGGCCGTGAACTCCTCACGCACGGCCTCCAGCACCGACGGCAGCTCGAACCCGAGCGGCACGTCGGGGTGGTGCGCGAGCACGTGGTTGGCGAACGAGTAGCAGCCCATCAGGGCCTCCGCGACGTCCGCATTCGGGCCGAGCACGGCGATCCGCGCGGGCGCAGACTCCAGCGGCAGCGTCCCGTCGTTGGTGAGCAGTACGAGCGACTCCTCGGCCAGCCGCAGGGCGACATCCCGGTGGGCGGGCGAGTCCAGGTCGATGGAGGTGGGCGGCGCGTCGAAGGTCTCGTCCAGCAGTCCGAGCTCCTCCTTCTGCGCCAGCACCCGCAGCACGGCGCGGTCGACGAGCGCCTCGTCGGTCTCGCCCGAGCGGATGCGAGCGGCGAGCGGCTCGAGGAACGCGTCCCCGGTCGGCAGTTCCACGTCGATCCCGGCCGCCAGCGCCAGAGCGGCCGCTTCGCCGAGATCGGCCGCGACGCCGTGCATCGTGTTCAGGAACGCGACCGAGAAGTAGTCGGAGACCACCGTCCCGTCGAAGCCCCACTCGTCGCGCAGGACGCCCGTCAGATACTCGGGGCTCGCGGCGACCGGGACGCCGTCGATCTCGGCGTAGGAGTTCATGACCGACCGCACCCCGCCATCCCGGACCGCCATCTCGAACGGCTGCAGGAGCGTGTCCCGCACCTCGCGCGGTCCGGCGTGCACGGGCGCGTGGTTACGTCCGGCCTGCGAGGCGGAATAGCCGACGAAGTGCTTCAGCGTCGCGTGGACGCCGGCGCCCTGCAGCCCGCGCACGTATGCCGTGCCGAGCGTTCCGACGACGTATGGGTCTTCGGCGATGCACTCGTCCACCCGGCCCCAGCGCGGGTCGCGGATCACGTCGAGCACAGGGGCGAGGCCCTGGTGGATGCCGAGCTCGCGCATCGACCGGCCGATCAGTCCGGCCATCTCCTCCACGAGCTCCGGGTCGAAGGACGCGCCCCAGGCGAGGGGCGTCGGGAACGACGCCGCCTTCCACGCGGCGAGCCCCGTGAGGCACTCCTCGTGCACGAGCGCCGGAATGCCCAGGCGGGTCTCGTTCTTCAGTCGCCGCTGCTCCGTCCACAGCCACTCGGCGCGTTTCGCCGGGTCGACCGGGCGGGTCCCGTAGACGCGGGTGAGCTGACCGAGACCGTGCGTGGTGGCATCCGCGTACGCTCCGGGGTTGCCCATCTCGCCGGCCATCGGGGCGACCAGTTCGTCGCCCTTGTCGACCCAGAAGCCCACCAGCTGGGCCAGCTTCTCCTCCAGAGTCATGTCGGCGAGGAGCCCGCGGACCCGCTCGGAAGGCGCAGAAGGGCGCGGGAGGGATTCGGTCATGTCGATCTCACACTTCTTGGTGGTCGGGCGTCAGCCCTTGACGGCGCCGGTCAGGCCGCCGACGATGCGGCGCTCGAAGATGCTGAAGAACACCAGCGCCGGGATCATGGAGAGAGAGGTGAATGCCAGCACCTTCGCGGTGTCGACGGAGTACTGCGACGAGAACGCCTGCACCCCGAGCGGCAACGTGAAGGTCGCCTCGTTGTTGAGGAGGAACAGAGGCAGCAGATAGCTGTTCCAGCTGGCGATGAAGGCCAGGATGCCCACGGTGATCACGCCGGGCAGCGAGAGCCGAAGCACCATCCGCCAGAAGAATCCGAGCCGGCTGCAGCCGTCGATGAATGCCGCCTCCTGGATCTCATCCGGGATGGCCCGAAGGAACGGGACCAGGATGATGATCGTGGTCGGCAGTGCGAACGCGATCTGGGGCAGGATGACGCCGCCCAGCGAGTTCATCAGCCCCAGGTTGCGCACCACGATGTACAGCGGCGTGATGGCCACCGTGATCGGGAACATCAGGCCGGCGGCGAACAGGGCGTAGAGCGCGCCGCGTCCGCGGAAGCTGTACCGGGCGAGCACGTAGCTCGCCATCAGGCCGAGAACGATCACGCCGACGGTGGTGACGACCGCCACGATGGTGGAGTTGAGCACCTCCTGCCAGAAGACGCCGCCAGTCAGCACCCCGAGGTAGTTCTGGATGTTCCACGGATTGGGGAACCCGGCGGGGTCGACGGTGATCTGCGAGTTGGTGCGGAAGCCGCCGATCACGATGTAGAGGATCGGGGCGAGCATCAGTGCGACGACGATGAGAGCGACGAAGTACACGGTCGGCGACCCCCACGGGAGCCCCTTCGCCTTCTGCTTGCTCGGCGCCTCGAGGACTCCCGGCGCGTCCGGGGCGTCGGGGATGACGATCAACGCGCTCATCGGTTCTTCCTTCCGGTGCGCCTGTCACCCGTGATCGCGCCGGCGGTGTCGCGACGGAGCACGAACCGCTGGTAGAACAGCGCGACGATCAGGGAGATCAGGAAGATCACGACGGCGACGGCGTTTCCGTAGCCGAAGTTGCCGGCGTTGCGTCCATTGGCGACCATGTAGGTCGCCATGGTCGAGGTGCCGGCGGTGGAGGCCACGTACTGGCCCCAGATGATGTAGACGAGGTCGAAGAGCTGGAGCGCTCCGATGATCGACAGGAACGCCCAGATCCGGAGGGTCGGGCCGAGCAGCGGCAGAGCGATCCGTCGCTGGATCTGCCAGTAGGACGCGCCATCGAGCGCGGCCGCCTCGTACAGCTCCTCCGGGATGCCCTGGAGTCCTGCGAGGAAGAGGATGACGGCGAAGCCGACGTACTTCCAGGTCAGGATCGCCAGCAGCGTCCAGATCGCGATGCTCGGATCCGACAGCCAGTCGTGGACCAGGAAGTTCAGGCCCAGGTTCTTGAGCATGCCGTTGAGCGCGCCGTTCGTGGCGAGCAGCAGGCTCCACCCGGTGCCGACGACGACTTCCGCGATGACATACGGGACGAAGATGAGGACGCGGATGACGGACTGCCCGCGCATCTTCCGGTTGAGCAGCAGCGCCAGCAGGATGGCCACGGGGCCCTGGAGAACGATCGAGCCGATGACGATCAGGGCGTTGTGCCAGAGGGCCTGCTGGAAGGCCGAGTCCTGGAGGATGGTGATGTAGTTCTGAAGACCGATGAAGTCGGTCGCGGGGCCGTATCCCTGCCAGCGGAAGAAGCCGTAGTAGGCAGCGATCACGACCGGGAAGATCACGAAGGCGAGGAAGATGAGCGCTGCAGGACCGGCCAGCAGCGCGATCTCCAGGCGCATCGCCCAGCCGGTGCGGTTGCGGCGGCGCGGCCCCGACGGGAGCGACGCGACTGCGCCGCTCCCGTCGTGCTGCGCGAGGTCCGACGGCGGCACTGCGCCGACGGGCGTGGTCTCGCGGGTGTTGCTCACGAGCTCAGACCCCTCAGCCCTTCTTGGCAGCGTCGTTGGCCGCCTGGATGAGCTGCTTCGGGTCGCTCTTGCCCGCCAGCATGTCGACGACCGCGACGTTCAGCGCGTTGCCGACGTTCTGGCCGAGGACCGTGTCGAGCCACTGCGAGACGTACGGGGCCTTGTTGTAGGCGGCCAGCACATCCTTCAGGTAGGGCTCGGTGACGACCTTCTGCGCCTCTGAGTTCACCGGCGGGGCGTTGAAGGCCTTGTAGTAGGCCTCCTGCTGGTCCGTGGTGGCGACGAAGTTCAGGAAGTCGGCGCACTCCTTGGGGGCCTTGACCGAGCAGGAGTACCCGTCGACGCCACCCATGATGGCGCCGGGCTCACCCTTGCCACCGGGAACCTCGGGGAAGGGATAGAAGCCCAGGTCGGGCAGCGGCTTCTGGTCCGGGGTCAGGGACGCGATCACTCCCGGGTCCCAGGCGCCCATGAGCTCCATCGCGGCCTTGTGGTTCGCGACGAGGCCGGCCGAGCTGCCTGCGCCCTGCTGAGCGGAGGTGGTGAGGAAGCCGTCGTTGAAGGGCTTGGTGTCCGAGAACTTCTGCAGGTCCTCAGCGGCCTTCAGCCAGCATCCGTCGCTGAACGACTTGGAGTCGGCCGTCTTCTCCATGGTCGAACCGGCGCACTCGCGGAGAGCGAACCAGTAGAACCAGTGAGCGGCGGGCCAGGCGTCCTTCGCACCGAGGGCGATCGGGGCGACCCCGGTGGCCTTCAGCTTCGTGACGTCGGCGTTGAGGTCGTCGATCGTCTTCGGCGCCTCGGTGATGCCGGCGGCCGTGAACAGGTCCTGGCTGTGGAAGAGCCCGCCCGGCAGCACGGCGATGGGCATCGCCCACACCTTGTCCTGGTAGGTCTCCGCTTTGAAGGATCCCTCGGAGATGTTCTTCTTGGTCTCGGACGACACCTTGCCGGTGATGTCCATCAACTGACCGGCGTTGACCATGGCCGCCATCTTTCCGCCGCCTCGCTGCAGGAAGATGTCGGGTGCGTCGCCGGAGTTGAGTGCGGTCTGCAGTTTGCCGTCCAGATCTTCGTTCTGGATGGACTGGACCTTGATGGTGACGTTGGGGTTCGCCTTCTCGAACGCAGCGACCGCATTCTTCCAGAACGCCTGACCGGGACCGGTCGTGGAGTTCTGCCAGAGGGTCATGCTGACCTTGCCGTTGCTGCTCGAGCTGTCGGAGCCGCCGCTGCACCCGGTGAGGGCGAGCGCGCCGGCCATCACGACGGCGGCCCCAGTAAGGAGCTTGGTGCCTTTCATGTGATTCCAACCTGTTCTCTTCGTTGAGGTGGGGACGTTCGAAGTGTCGCTCGACGCTTCTACGGTGTCAAACGTTTTCGAAAACCTTTTCTACGATAGGCTCTGGCGGCATGGGACGGCGTCCGACGATCAATGATGTGGCCGAAGCGGCCGGCGTCAGTGTCGCCACGGTCTCGAAAGCGGTCAATGGTCGCTACGGTGTCGCGGTCGACACCGTGGAGCGGGTGCTGCGGGTCGTGCAGGAGCTCGGCTACGAGTCCAGCCTGGTCGCGAGCAGCATGCGATCCCGCCGGACCGGCGTGATCGGCGTGCTGGTCGCCGACTTCGAGCCATTCTCCGCCGAGATCCTGAAAGGCGTCGGTGCTGCGCTCCACGACTCGCGGTACGACCTCCTCGCCTACAGCGGATCCCGCCAGCCGTCGAGCGAGGGATGGGAGCGGCGGTCGCTCAGCCGGCTCAGCGGAACCCTCATCGACGGCGCGATCATGGTCACCCCGACGGTGGTGAACGCGAACGCCGACGTGCCGCTGGTGGCGATCGATCCGCACACCGGCCGCGCCGACGTCCCCACCGTGGAGTCGGACAGCTTCGGTGGCGCGCGCAACGCCATCGCCTTCCTGATCGGGCTGGGCCACCGGCGGATCGCGTACGTCGCCGGACGCCCCGACCTGCGCTCCTCCAGCCTGCGCGACGCGGGCTACCGCCGCGGGCTGAGCGAGGCCGGCATCCCGTTCGACCCGTCGCTCGTCGCGGTCGGGCGCTACGAGCACAACACCGTCCGTGAGGTGGCGCTGCCGCTGCTGACCCGTCCCGACCGGCCCACTGCGGTGTTCGCCGCCAACGACATCTCGGCGATCGCGGTGATGGAGGTGGCGGCCGAGATCGGCCTGGACGTCCCGCGCGACCTCTCGGTGATCGGCTTCGACGACGTCCCGGAGGCGTCCCAGTACAGCCCGCCCCTGACCACCGTGCGCCAGCCGATGCAGGGCCTCGGCGCGGCGGCGGCCGACCTCCTGATCGCGCTCATGGGTGGCGAGACGCCCGATCGCACGCACTTGCGCCTCCCGACCCGGCTGGTCCGGCGCGGCACGACGGCTCCGCCCCCCGCCTGACCCTTGTCGCCTCCAAGGCGCTCCGATTCGTCACGAATCGTCGCTCTGCACTCTCCGAAGCGACCATTCGTCACGAATCGGCGCTCGCCGCAACCGGCACCGGCGCGATTTGGCGCAAATCGCGGTTATGCGACTCCCATAACCGCGATTTGGCGCAAATCGTCGCCGGACGGAACCGAGGCGCGACGAGCGTCAGCGGGTGAAGCGATCCGCGAGCCAGGCGGCCTGCGTGCGCCAGTGGGCGCCCCCGCCGCCCTCGTGGTCGTTGAACGGGTAGACCTCGATGGCGCGGTCCTCCGCCGCGAGGTGGTTGAACGCCGCGAACGTCGTCGACGGGGGCACCACGGTATCCATCAGCGCGACCGAGAACAGCGACGGCGAGTGGATGCGGCGGGCGAAGTTCACGCCGTCGAAGTACGACAGCGTGCGGAACACGTCATCGACCTCGTCGCGGTGCACGGACAGATAGGTGGCGACCTCGAGGTACGGGCCGCCCTGCGCGATCTCCACGCCCCGGCGGAAGGCGCACAGGAACGCGACATCCGGCAGCACCGCCGCGACGCCACCCGCGAGTGCGGCCGCGGCGAGCGCGATGCCGCCGCCCTGGCTGCCGCCCGTGACGGCGATCCGCTCCGAGTCGACGTACGGGAGATCGCGCGCCGCATCGACCGCTCTGACCGCATCCGTGAACACGCGGCGGTAGTAGTACGTCTCGGGCGAGTGGATGCCACGGGTCATCACCCCGGGCGCAGCGGGTCCCGAGCCGTGTGGATCGGGGGTGTCGCCACCGCTGCCCCAGCCGCTGCCCTGGCCGCGGGTGTCCACGAACACGTGGACGTATCCCGCCAGCGCCCAGGAGACGTTCTCGCCGGCCAGCCCGCGCCCGCCGCCGTAGCCCTGGAACTGCACCACGGCGGGCAGCGGGCCGTCCGCGTGGAGGGGCCGCGAGACCCAGGCGTGCACCGGCTCCCCGCCGAATCCCGGGAAGACCATGTCGTCGATGGCGAGCTGCGTCACCGG
This sequence comes from Leifsonia sp. T36S-04, assembly GCF_042465655.1. Lineage (GTDB taxonomy): Bacteria > Actinomycetota > Actinomycetes > Actinomycetales > Microbacteriaceae > Leifsonia. Next base: position 2,605,046 of record NZ_CP146286.1, on the reverse strand, counting down.
GGTGTCGGCCGGGGTGAGCTCCGCCCGTCCGCCCGCCGCCCGCGATTCCTCGACCGTGCGGAACCAGAACGCGTCGAAGTCGGATGGCTCGTGCACCTCCGGTCGGAAAGCGAGCAGTTCGGCGTGGGTCAGGTCGGTGAGCGGCATCGGTCTCGCTTTCGGCGCGGGTTTCAGCGGAGCGCATCCGGCGGAGGGGTACAGCTGCCGCCGGACGGCGTGGCGACATTGTGGCACAGCGGCCGCGCGACGACCGACCGCCCGGGTGTGCGACAGTGGCAGCATGGCCGCTCCCGCCCGACCGACCCTGGATGCGATCGCACGCGAGGCGTCCGTGTCGCTGTCCACCGTGTCCAAGGTGCTGAACGGGCGTCCGGGAGTGTCGCCGTCCACGCGACGCCGGGTCGAGGACCTCCTCCACGACTCGGGTTACGCGCGCCGCGGGGTGGATGCGGAGCGCGGGGATACCGTCGAGCTCGTCATCGAGAACCTGGCGAGCGAGTGGTCCGTCGAGGTCATCCGCGGGGTGGAACGGGTCGCCCGCCAGAACGGTCTGGCCATGGTCCTTTCCACGATCGGCGACTACCACGCCGTCGGGGAGGAGTTCATCACCGGCGTCCTCCGCCGGAAGCCGGTCGCGATCGTCCTCCAGTTCTCGAACCTCACCGCCGACCACCGCCGGCAGCTGCGGACGCGGAACATCCCGTTCGTCGTGGTCGACCCCGCGGGCGACCCTCCGGCTGACGTCCCCGCCATCGGCGCGACCAACTGGGCAGGCGGTCTAGCTGCGACACGGCACCTCCTGGCGCTCGGTCACCGGCGCATCGCCGCCATCGGGGGACCGCCCGACCTGCTGTGCTCGCGTGCGCGGCTGGCGGGCTACGAAGCGGCGATGCAGGAGGCCGGCGTCGCGTCGCCGGTGGGGGCGGGATCCGGGGGCTTCTCCCGCGCGGACGGGGAACGGGAGGGCCGTCAGCTGCTGGAGCGGCCGGAGCGGCCGACCGCCATCGTGTGCGCCAACGACATGCAGGCGCTCGGCGTGTACGACGCGGCGTTCGCCCTCGGCCTCGACGTGCCGCGCGACCTCTCCGTGGTCGGTTTCGACGACGCGCCCTCGGCCTCGTGGGCGCGTCCGCCCCTCACGACCATCCGGCAGCCGCTGCAGGAGATGGCGGAGGAGGCGACGCGGCTGGCCCTCCGGCTCCGTGCGGGCGCGGTCGAGAGCACCCGACTGGAGCTCGCGACCACCCTGGTCACCCGCCGCTCCACCGCAGCGCCCGCCGCCTGAGCCCGCCGCCTGAGCGCGTCGCCTGAGCCCGCCGCCTGGCGAGCGCCGAGCGGTGAGTCGTGGTCGCTATCCCGGGCGAGTATCGACCACAACTCACCCCTCGATCGGGCGACCGGGGTGCGCGGACGCGAGCTAGGAAAGTTTTCCAACGTCGGGCAGAAACTTGCCCGCACGTCGCCGGGCGTCCTAGCGTCGCACGGGTACCCCCGAGGAAGGCCGACGATGACCGAGAAGAAGCCGCGACTTCGTGTCGCGATGATCGGCTACGGCTTCATGGGCGCTGCGCACTCGCAGGGCTGGCGAACCGCTCCTCGCTTCTTCGACCTGCCCGCCGAGCCCGTCATGGCGACCATCGTGGGGCGCGACGGCGCCCGGGTGGAGGATGCGCGCGAGCGCTTCGGCTGGGATCGCGCTGAGACCGACTGGCGCCGCGTCATCGACGATCCGGCCATCGACATCGTGGACATCTGCACGCCCGGCGACAGCCACGCCGAGATCGCCATCGCCGCGCTGGAGGCCGGAAAGCACGTGCTCTGCGAGAAGCCGCTCGCGAACACCGTCGAGGAGGCGCGCGCCATGGCTGCGGCCGCAGAGCGGGCCGCCGCCCGCGGCATCCGGTCGATGGTCGGCTTCAGCTACCGCCGCGTGCCCGCGATCGGGTTCGCGCGGTCGCTGATTCAGCAGGGCCGGCTCGGCGCGATCCGCCAGGTCCGTGCGCTCTACCTGCAGGACTGGCTGCGCGACGAGAACGGCCCGATGACCTGGCGATTGGATAAGGCGGCTGCGGGATCCGGCTCCCTCGGCGACATCGGCGCGCACGCGGTCGACCTCGTCGAGCACCTGACCGGATCGCAGCTGACGACCGTCTCCGGAACGCTGGCCACGTTCGTCGAGGAGCGCCCTCTGCTCGGTGAGACCGTCGGGCTCTCGGGCACGGCGTCCGAGCAGCGTGGCCGGGTCACGGTCGACGACGCCGCCTGGTTCACTGCCCGGCTGGAGGGCGGATCCGCCTCCGGTGCCTTCGGCGCGTTCGAGGCGACCCGCTATGCGACGGGGCGGAAGAACTCGCTGCAGATCGAGGTGAGTGGATCCCGTGGTGCGATCGCGTTCGACCTCGAGGCCATGAACGAGCTGCAGTTCTACGACGCGACCGCGCCGGCGGGCGAGCAGGGCTTCACCCGCATCATCGTGACCGAGCCCGAGCATCCCTACATGGCGAATTGGTGGCCGACCGGTCACGCCATCGGCTACGAGCACGCCTTCAGCCACGAGGTGGTCGACTTCGTCACCGCCGTGGCGGACGGCACCGACCCCGAGCCGTCCTTCGCCGACGGCCTCCACATCCAGAGCGTCCTGGACGCCGTCCAGCGCAGCGCCGCCTCCGGGAGCGCCTGGACCCCCATCCCCTGACCCGCAGCCGCCGAGCACAGCAAAAACGTGAACAAAACACCGATCCGCGCGCACTTTTCCTGTGCTCGCGGGCTGAAGGAGTGAGTGTGAAGAGACAGGCGCTAGTGGTACGGGGCGGGTGGGATGGGCATATGCCCATCGAGACGACGGACGCGTTCGTTCCGTTCCTCCGCGAGAACGACTTCGACGTTCGCGTCGAGGAGGGCACGGCCGTCTACGCAGACGAGGCGTTCATGGACACCGTCGACCTCGTCGTCCAGGTGAACACGATGAGCAGGATCGAGGATGCCGAGTTCCGCGGCCTGCAGCGTGCGGTCCTCGCCGGGACCGGCATGGCCGGGTGGCACGGCGGCATCGCCGACTCGTACCGCGACAACGCAGACTACCTGCACATGATCGGCGGCCAGTTCGCGCACCACGCGGGGAAGGACCCGGCCGAGCGCGTCGGCGACCAGTCCGACAACTACATCCCGTACACCGTGCACATCACCGAGTACGGCAGGACGCATCCCATCACCGCCGGCATCGACGACTTCGACCTCGTCACCGAGCAGTACTGGGTGCTCAGCGACGAGTACAACGACGTGCTGGCCACCACCACGCAGGAGGTCCGTCCCTGGGACGCCTGGAATCGCCCGGTGACCTCGCCGGCGATTTGGACCAGGCAGTGGGGCGAGGGCCGCATCTTCGTGTCGGCTCCGGGCCACCGCCTGGAGATCGTCGAAAGCCAGCCGGTCCGGACCATCATCGAGAGGGGTCTGCTGTGGGCGTCCCGCTGAACATCGGTGTCATCGGCGTCGGCATGATCAGCCGGCAGTACTTCGAGCACCTCCCGCTGCTGCCGAACCTGCGCCTCGTCGCGGTCGCCGACCTCGACCTCGACCGCGCCGCGTCCGTGGCCGCCGAGCAGGGCGTGGAGGGTATGAGCGTGGATGCGCTGCTCGCCCACCCGGGCGTCGATGCGGTGCTCAACCTGACCATCCCGCAAGCCCACGCCGACATCGCTCTGCGGGCCCTGGATGCGGGCAAGCACGTCTACGGCGAGAAGCCGCTGGCCCTGACCACGGCCGAGGCGGCTCCGATCCTCGAGCGGGCTCAGGCCGGGGGCCTGCGAGTGGGCAGCGCCCCCGACACCGTGCTCGGCACGGGAATCCAGACCGCGCGGGCCTTGCTCGACGAGGGCCGGATCGGCACACCCGTCGGGGCGTCGGTCGCCTGGAGCGCACCGGGTCACGAGCTGTGGCACGCGGCCCCGGCGTTCTACTACCAGCCGGGCGGGGGCCCGCTCTTCGACATGGGCCCCTACTACCTGACCAGCCTGGTGACCTTCTTCGGTCCGGTCGTGCGCGTCTCCGGCGCGACCAGCCGCTCGTCGCGCGAGCGCACGGTCGCCACGGGTCCGCTGGCCGGCACGCCGGTCCCGGTAGATGTGGACACGCACGTCACCGCGATCCTGGAGCACGCCTCCGGCGTGATCTCCACAGTCACCGTCTCGTTCGAAGTGTGGGCGACACGGGCGCCGAAGTTCGAGGTCTACGGCACCGGCGGCACCGTCGCCGTGCCCGATCCGAACATGTTCTCGGATTCCGTCGAACTCGCGACGGCCGCCGATCGGGAGTTCCGCGAGGTCCCGATGACGGCGGGCTACGAGGGCGCGGGCCGGGGGTTCGGGCTGGCCGACATGGCGCGAGCCATCGAGACCGGTCGTCCGCATCGGGCGTCGGGGGAGCTCGCATTCCACGTTCTCGAGATCATGGAGGCGGTGACGCGGGCGGGTGCGGAGCACTCCGTCGTGGAGCTGTCGTCGTCCGTGGAGCGTCCGGCGCCGGTGCCCTTCGGAGCGCGTCCCGAAACCTGCTGACGAGCGGTCAGCCGCGGTCCGACCGGTACAGTTACGGGGAAAATGAACGACAGGACGGCGGGGACGAACCTCGACACGGTACGGCGGCACAACCTCGCCGCCGTGCTCGGGCTCGTCCACCGCGAGGGTCCGCTGGCGCGATCCGCCCTGACGCAGGCGACGGGACTCAACCGATCGACCATCGGTGTCCTCGTCGGCGAGCTGGCGGAGCTCGGCCTCGTCCAGGAGCGCGAGCCGGAGTCGAGCAACCGCGTCGGCCGTCCGTCGCCGGTCGTCGTGCCCGCCAGCCGGGTGGTCGCCATCGCGGTCAACCCCGAAGTGGATGCGGTCACCGTGGCGATCGTGGGATTGGATGCGACGGTCCATCGCCGGGTGCGGTATCCCACCGGTCACGTGCCGACCGCAGCGGAGGCCATTGCCATCGTCTCGGCGGTGCTCCAGAGGCTGCGGCCGGAACTCGGGGAGGCGTCGCGCGTCGTCGGGATCGGCGTCGCGGTCCCTGGGCTGGTTCGGGAGGAGGACGGCGTGGTCCGGCTGGCTCCGCACCTCGAGTGGACCGAGGAACCGTTCGCGGCGGAGCTTGCGGCGGCGACCGGGTACCCGGTGCTCGCGGCCAACGACGCGAGTCTGGGTGCGAACGCCGAGCGGCTGTTCGGCGCCGGCCGGGGCGCCACCGACCTCGTCTATCTCAATGGAGGTGCCTCCGGTATCGGCGCCGGCGTCATCGTCGGGGGACTGCCGCTCACCGGCATCAGCGGCTACGCGGGCGAGCTCGGCCACACCCTGGTCAACTCTGCGGGCGTCCGCTGCCACTGCGGGGCGATCGGATGCCTGGAGACCGAGGTCAGCCAGCGCGCCCTGTTGGCGGTGCTCGGGCTCGAGTCGGCCGACCCGGACGAACTCGACCGCGCATTGGCGGCCTCCGCAGGGGCGGGCGACACCGCGGTCCTGGCCGAAGTGGATCGCCAGCTCGGTTTCCTCGCGACCGCACTCCGGACCGCGACGAACGTCTTCGACCCGCAGCTGATCGTGCTCGGCGGCTTCCTCGGAGCCCTCCATGCGCTGGACCCGGCCCGCCTGCCGCGACTGGTGGCCGACCAGGCGCTCGCTGCGAGCGCCGAACGGCTCTCGATCGTCCGCGCGCAACTCGGCTCCGACATCCTGATGGTCGGTGCGGCGGAGCTGGCGTTCGGTCCTCTGCTGGCTTCGCCTGCGTCCTGATCCGCTGTTCTGCCATCGAACGGACGGGTGGCCACAACCCGTGTGCTCGGTCACATCCCGCGCGCCCACCGTATAGAATCAAGGGTGCCCGGCCGATCGAATCGATTCGACGGTCGGTGTCCGGCACCGCGTTCCTCGCGGTGCTTCTCTCTTGGCGTCCAACGGCGGGCGCGGCCCCCCGACCACCACCGACACTCGCCAAGGACCCTTTCGTGACCACCGTCGTGCATCCCGGAGACTCGCTCTCCGGCCGCCAGCGCCTCGCCTACATCCTCATCCTGGGCGCCTTGACCGCACTCGGACCGTTCACGATCGACACGTATCTCCCCGCGTTGCCGACGCTGCAGACCGATTTCGGCGTGTCGACGCCGGCCATCCAGCTGACGTTGACGGCCACCACCATCGGCTTCGGCGTCGGCCAGCTGCTGGTCGGGCCGTGGTCGGACAAGATCGGCAGGCGCGTTCCGCTCATGGTGTCCACCTCGGTGCACATCCTGGCGTGTCTCGCCGCCGCCATCGCTCCGAACGTCGAGCTGCTGGGTGTCGCCCGTGCCCTGCAGGGCATCGGCGCGGCGGCCGGCGGTGTCGTCGCCATGGCGATGGTCCGCGACCTCTTCGGCGGCCGCCCGCTCGTGCGGATGCTGAGCCGGCTCGCGCTCGTCAACGGACTCGCGCCCGTGCTGGCACCGCTCCTGGGGTCGTGGCTGCTGCTCGTCATGCCCTGGCGCGGCATCTTCGTCGTCCTCGCCGTCTACGGACTCTTCGTGGTGACCTGCGTCGCACTCTGGATCGTGGAGACCCTCCCCAAGGAGCGGCGCCACGACTCCGGGCACTCGACGGTCGGCCAGCGCTACAAGTCGGTTCTCAGCGACCGGGTGTTCGTCGGGATCGCCATCGTGGGCGCGGCGAACTTCACCGGACTGTTCTCGTATCTGTCGTCGAGCTCGTTCATCTTCCAGGACCTCTACCGGTTCAACGCGCAGCAATACGGCCTGCTGTTCGCGGTCAACTCCATCGGCATCATCATCGGCGTCCAGTCCGCAGCACGGCTCACCAAGTACGTCGGGCCGCAGTGGATCCTCGCCTGCTCGACCCTGGTGATGTTCCTCTCGTCGGTCGCGATCGTCGTGCTCGACCAGGCGCACGCGGGCCTGTGGGGCGTGGCGGTCCCGCTCTGGTTCTTCATCGCGGCCTGTGGATTCGGCTTCCCCTGCGTGCAGGTGCTCGCGCTGAACGGCCACGGCCACGAGGCGGGAACCGCGGCGAGCCTGCTGGGCGCGCTGAACTTCGGCATCGCGGGGATCGTGTCGCCCGTCGTCGGAATCCTGGGAGTCGGCAGCGCCGCGCCCATGGGAGCCGTCATGGCGATCTGCGCTCTGATCTCGATCGCATCCCTGTGGCTCGTCGTACGCCCACGTACGGTCCCCGAACTCGCGCACTGACCGCACCCTAGGCGGTCCGCAGTCAGCCGCTGATGGTTATCAAGGCTGAATTGCGCCCAGACTGAAGAGCGCGCTTTTTGCGAAGGCCATCTATGGTTACGGCTGCTCTGGCGCGATATCTGCGATGCGGACCAGTTCCCTGACCGGGCGTGCTGCAAGAATCCACAGGGCGGAGGTCGCCACTCCGACTGAAGCGACGGCGAGGACCGCGCCGGTGGGAAGGTAAAGCGCGAGCATGCCAGCGAGTGCGGCTCCGACGGGGTCGATTCCCCACGTCAGGATCCGGCTTGCAGAGGTGAAGTTGCCCATGTTCCGCTCCCGCACAAGCAGCTGCTTGAGTGTTTCCGTGCCCGTGATGTTGATCATTACGCAGGACGCCCAGAAGCCGAGCGAGATTCCCAGGAGTGCAACGTCGAGAATCGGCTGCCCCGGGATGAGCGCGAGCATTCCGACTCCCGAGAGCGCGGGCAAGGCAAACGAGACGGCCAGGATGACGACCGGGCGGAATCGACTCCACAGCGGAGGGGCGATGGCCGCGGAGAGAAGGCCGAGTATTCCGCCGATCGCGCCTGCGATGCCGATTTCAGCCGGTGACATTGATCCCGAGCGGAGAGCGTGGGTGATGAAGATGGCCTGTATCGCGGTGGTGAACAGGTTGAAGTGCGCGATCGACAGATTCACCGGCCACATGACGTGGTGGCGATAGAGCTGACGAAATCCTGTGCCGAGGGAGCGAACGTAACTGCTGACAGTGAGCCGTTCGGCTGCTGCGGGTACGGATTCGTGGATGCGGCTGACGGCGATTGCAGAGGCTAGGTACGTTACGGCGTCGGTCAAAAAGAGTTCTAGGGGAGTGAACAGCTGGAGAAGGAACCCGGCCGTCGCCCCGGCGCCGATGTCTCCGGCCGAGCGGATCCCGGCAACCCAAGCGTTCGCGGCGGGAAGCCTGGAGCGGTGCATGATTCCGGGAATCAGCGCCGAAAACGCACTGTCGTAGAGACCGGTCAGTCCCGATATCAGACCGGCTGAGATCACAAGAGCAATGAGGGACAAGTGGTGGCCGAGAAACAACAGCGCGACTGCCATAAGCAGGGCAGCGCGCGTAAGCGAAACGAGGGACATGAACCGAGTTCGCCGCCCGCGGTCCGCCCACGGGCCGAGAAGCCCAAGGAACACGAGCGTGCCGAGTCCGGCGGCCGTATTGATCCACGCCACGTCGGAGGCGGACGCATGGAGATTCTGCAGGGCGACTATCGGAATCGCGAACAGGGTCAGCTGACTGCCGAAGAACGAGACCGCTTCGCTCCACCACAACCTCGTGAAGTCGCGGTTCCACAGCGGCGCTTGTGGCTGGACGATCTGGTCTGTCACGCCTCCACCTCCGATGACAGGCTGATCGCCCCGCGCCCGACGAGGTGCCTACGTTGCGCGCTTTACGCATCGCGAACTTAGATTCTGGGATCACAGCTAGACAAATCGTCCTGCCTCAAACGTGTCCGCTTTCATCGGCATCGGTTCGCGCAGTACACCGATTGCGGCCATCGCCGTTGCGACTGTTGCGAATCCGGGCGTAGGCCGCGCAGAAGTTGTCCGTGGTCGTCGTACGCCCGCGTACGGTCCCCGAACTCGCGCACTGACCGCACCCTAGGCGGTCCATGCCGCGGCGGGTACGTTGGCACGCATGACCGCCCCGCAGCCCGATCCCGTCAAACCTGACGCCGAGGGGCACGATGTCGGCAAGGCTGCCCGGGTCACCCGTCGCTGGCCCGTCATCGCGGGCTCCGTTGCGGTCCTGGTGGTCGTGGGACTCGGCGTCATCATCGCCCTGCGTCCCAAACTGCCCTTCGAGGTCGACACCGAGTGGATGGGCGAGATCGTCGAGCACCGCTCGGGTTTCTGGCTCGGCCCGGCACTGTTCTTCAACTACGCGGGCGGCAGCGTCATCGGATCGGTGGTGATCCCGGTGCTGATCGTGCTCCTCCTGCTCGCTTTCCGGAGGCCCTGGGGAGCGGGATACTTCGCGATAGCCAGTGCGGTGTCCGTGATCCTGGTGCAGATCCTGAAACACACGGTCGGGCGTGCGCGGCCCTCGGAGATCCTCGTCAACGCGGACACGGGTTCATTCCCCTCGGGGCATACGGCGAACGCTGCGACCATGGTGGTCGTGCTGGGCATCCTCTTCCCGCGGGTGTGGGTGTGGTGTCTCGGGGTCGCCTGGGCCATCCTGATGGCGGTCAGCCGCACCTATCTCGGCGCCCACTGGATCAGCGACACGATGGGGGGTCTCCTGCTCGGCGCGGGCGTGGCCATCATCGTCTGGACGCCGCTGGCTCACCGTCTCGCAATCGAGGCGACGCAACCGCACCCCTTCTTCCTGGTCCGATCCCGACAGTAGAGTGTGCCGCATGAGCGACGCTGACGCGCTGGCGCAGGCGCAAGAAGAGGCCAGAGCGGCCGCCGACGAGGCCGAGCGGTTGCAGGCGGAGGCAGCGGAAGCGGTGCGGAAGGCGCAGGAGGCGTCCGCGGCGGCCGAAGCTCGCGCTGCGTCGCTGCGGGAGGCGGCGGCAGCGGCAGCTGTGGCTGCGTCCGCACCCGCCCCCGCCGCGCAGCCGGCGGAGCCCGCGCCGCCCGCTCCGGCACCGACAGCCGGGCCCCTCGACCCGGCGCAGGTGGAGGCCATCCGGGCCGGCTACGCCTTCGAGGGTGCCGCGCTGGAGCTCGGGGCCCTCGTGAACGGTGACCCTCAGCCGCAGGTGCGGGTGCGCATCCCGCTCGCCATGACCAACCGGCACGGGTTGGTTGCCGGCGCGACCGGCACCGGCAAGACCAAGACCCTGCAGGTGCTCGCGGAGCAGCTGTCGGCCGCGGGCGTCCCCGTGTTCGCGGCGGACATCAAGGGCGACCTCTCGGGCATCGCGACCCCCGGCGAGGCGAGCGACAAACTGACGGCGCGGACCCGTGGGATCGGCCAGGAGTGGACGGCGCACGCCGCTACGACCGAGTTCTTCTCGCTCGGCGGCGTAGGCGCGGGGGTTCCGGTCCGCGCGACCGTGGCGGGATTCGGCCCTCTGCTGCTCTCGAAGGTGCTCGGCCTCAACGACACCCAGGAGTCCAGTCTCGGTCTCGTCTTCCACTACGCCGAGGAGGCCGGGCTCCCGCTCCTCGACCTGGCCGACCTTCGGGCGGTGCTCACGTACTTGACGAGCGACGAGGGCAAGGGGGAGCTCAGCGGACTCGGCGGGCTCTCCAACGCCACGGTGGGCGTCATCCTGCGGGAGCTCATCGCCTTCGCCGACCAGGGCGCGGACGCGTTCTTCGGGGAGCCCGAGATCGACACCTCCGAGTTCCTCCGGCTCGCGCCCGATGGCACGGGCATCGTCAGCCTGCTCGAGGTCCCGGGAGTGCAGGACAAGCCCGCACTGTTCTCCACCTTCCTCATGTGGCTGCTCGCCGACCTGTTCAACGATCTGCCCGAAGTGGGCGACCTGGACAAGCCGAAACTGGTGTTCTTCTTCGACGAGGCGCACCTGCTGTTCCGTGATGCGTCGAAGGACTTCCTGGCGTCCATCACGCAGACGGTCCGCCTGATCCGTTCGAAAGGCGTTGGCATCTTCTTCGTGACGCAGACGCCCAAGGATGTGCCGTCCGAGGTGCTCGCGCAGCTCGGCTCCCGCATCCAGCACCAGCTGCGCGCCTTCACCCCGGACGATGCCAAGGCGCTCCGGGCGACGGTCTCGACGTATCCGACGTCGGGGTACGACCTGGCGCAGGTCCTCCAGTCGCTCGGGACGGGCGAGGCCGTGGTGACGGTCATGAACGAGAGGGGAGCGCCCACCCCGGTCGCCTGGACCCGGCTGCGCGCGCCGCAGGGGTCCATGTCGCCGGCGCCCGCCGCGCAGGTCGAGGCCACGATCGCGGCGTCTTCGTTGCAGGCGAAGTACGGCGCCGCCCTTGACCGCGACTCCGCGCGGGAGATGCTCGGGCGCAAGCTCGACGCAGCAGCCGCGGCGGCCGCGCAGGCACAGGCCGACGCGGAAGCCGCTGCAGCCGCGGCGCAGGCGCAGAAACAGGCGGACACGCAGGCGGCCGCGGCCGCCAAGGCGCAGGCCGCAGCGGACAAGGCGGCACAGAAGGAGTACGAGCGCATCCTGCGTCAGACGGCCCCGCGCGCGACGACGACGCGCCGCAGCTCCACTTCGCAGAAGACGGTGCTGGAGCAGGTGCTCGGTTCGAAGGCGACCCGCGACATCCTGGGCGGCGTCGTCGAGGGGATCTTCGGGACGCGGCGCCGGCGCTAGGAAGCGTCCGGCGAGGGCGTCCGCTGGAGTGCTGCGTAGGCGCCGGGAGTCGCGCCGACGACGGCTTTGAACTCGCGGCTGAAGTGCGCCTGGTCGGCGTAGCCGAGTTCTGCTGCCAACCGGGCCAGGGGTGGGGCTTCCGGCTCCCGCAGGGAGGCCGCGGCCTCCTGCAGCCGGTAGCGCTGGATGAGCCACTTGGGTCCGAAGCCGACGTGTCCCGCGACCAGTCGCTGCAGGTGCCGCACGCCGAGGCCGAAACGGTCGGCGAGCTGCTCGACCCGGAGGATCGTGCGGTCGTCCTCGACCGCCGCGACGATGGCTGCGACCAGGCGCGCGTCGTCATCGGGCGCTGGCAGCGTCTCCAACCACGACTCGAATGCGGCGATGGCTGCGGAGTCGTCCGCATCGGCCATCGCGCGACGGACGGCTGCGGTCATCCGTCCGGTGCCCGGCACGCCGAGCCCGGGCAGCGGCACGACAAACGGCAGCCCGCGAAGCGACGTCCCGGTCCAGCCGCGCGCCGTGCCGGGGTTCAGGAGGACGCCGAACGCCCATCCCGAACCCTGCAGTGTGCGCGAGCTGAGACCCCGGTGGGCGCGGTAGAGCGCTTCTGCGCAGGACTCGATGACGACGTTCGCCGTGGGGTACTCCAGCACCTCCTGGCGGAGGCTCGCGGTCGGCGCAAGGTTCCAGCGCGGAAGCCAGTAGTGGCGAACGAACAGAGCCGCGCGTCCGGTTGCCGGTCGTCGCTCGACCGTGACGGCGGACGCGGGCGCGTTCGGGGTCAGCAGCCCCTTGCTGAGCGGCTCGACGTCGGTGCGCGCTGTCACCCCGTCATCCTGCCACGGCGGGATGCGGGGAGATCCATCTCACGCCGTCCTGCCCCAACCGCCGGCTCAGCGGCCGATGCGCGCGCGCTCGAACCAGTACAGCAGCCGCGGCCAGGTGCGGCGCAGCTGGTTCAGGGTCATGGGCTGCTCCGGCCTCGTGACCGGGACGTCCAGTTCCTCCGCCACGCGCTCCATGTCGGCCTGCGACCAGAACTGTCCGCGCATCCGGATCAGCAGCCGCCCGTTCGTGGACGCAACGAACAGCTGGGGGAGCACGTCGAGCGTGCTGGTCTCGTACAGCTGAACCAGGATGACGGCGCCCGCCTCGCCCGGTGCCACGTGAACGGTACGGCCGAAGAATCCGCGCTCCCGCACGCCGTCCGGCCCGATGGCGATGGTCGTGTTGAGAAAGGACGCGACGCCGATGACCGTGGCGGCCAGCACGACCAGGTGGGCGACCAGCACGAACGGCCAGCCGGGCCCGGGGATGGTGAGCCAGTACACGACGGCGAACACCGGAGTCGTCAGAGCGAGGACCGCGACGATGCCGCGCAGGAACAGATGGCGGTGCGGGCGCAGCACAGTCACCCGGCCTGCCCCCGCGTCCTTGTCCACGTCCGTCTGCTCACTCACCCAACGAGCCTCCCCCATTGGCCGGGATGCCGGTAGCGGCATTTTGGGGGACACCCGTTCGTGGGTCGTGCGGACGCGCACAGGCTCGCGCGCGGTGCTGGAACATCCGCAGAAACCCCCGTAACTGCGGGAAACCAGCTACCGCACGCGAACTGTGTCGCGGTTTGACTTCCGCGGAGCCCGGCCGGAGGACTCCCAGTCCGTGGCCAGACGTTCACCTCAACTCACGCTGATAGTCGAATCATCCATCCGCGCTCGCCTGTGCGCAACAGTCGTTTTTCGGCAGACCGTCACGCTGCAGTGTTGAGCGCTTTCGCCTTGAGCGCTTCGAACTCCGCCGGGGTGATGGCGCCGCTGTCGAGGAGCTTCTTGCCCGCCTCGATCTCGCCGGCCGGAGAACCGGATGAGGCGACCGTGCGGATGTACTGGTTGGACGCCTCCTGCGCCTGCATGGCGCCTGCCGCGCTCCGCTGAGCCATGCGTCCACCGCGCGCGATGAGATAGATGAATGCCGCGAGGAAGGGAAGGACGACCAGGAACAGCACCCACAACGCCTTCGCCCACCCGCTGAGCTCCGGGTCGCGGAACACGTCGATGATGACCCTGATGAAGATCGAGATGCACACGACCACGAGGTAGAACCAGAACGACCAGACGATGAAATCCCAGAAAGTCATGATGGCTCCATTCGCTCTCGCCTAGCGTCGTTCGCTGTGCGTGGCCAGACGGTAGAGCACGGGGACCGTGCGCGGCTAGAGAGCAATCCCGGCCGCTCGGCGCCGGCCGTCCGCTCGACCCCCTGACGGGGCGCTTGCTCGGTTGCGACCCGCTCTGGCAGTGTCTGATCGACGGCCGGTCCGTCCGCTGGGAGGCGTGGATGGATGCGGTGACTGCTCGGCGATCCGTCGCGCGCGCCACACGCCGGCTGCTGACGTCGCCCGTCCGCCTCGTCTCCGGTGCCGCCGCGGTCCTTCTCGTCACCGGTGCCGCGATCACGCTACCGCTCGCATCGGCGGCGTCGGCGCACGAAGCGGCTCTGGACCGTTACCGCGCAGCGTGGGCCGACGTACAGAGGATCGGCGCGCAGTTGTCTGCGGTAGAGAGCGATGCGGACACGGAGCGAGCCGCAGTCGAGCGTCTGAAGGGCACCATCAGCACATTGCGCGCCAGTCCCTCCGGGGTCCTGCCGGATGGCGACCACGCGTTGCTGGATGGGGCTGCCGACCGCATCGGGGCGGTCCTCGCGCTGGTTCCGAGCGAGCGCCCGGGTGCGCCGGAGGCCGTGGCCTCGCACCGCTCGGACACCGAGACGCTGATGGGCGCGTCCTTCACTCTGGAGCGCCAGGCGCGCCGCGAGGCCGGCTGGCTGGCGGCAGCGCTCGACGCCGTGCGGGGTCTGAGGACGCAGCACGACACCTCGACAGCGATGCTGGGGCAGCTGGTGACGGGGTCGGCCGCCGACGGCGATCGGGCGGCGGTGCCCGGGCTGGATACCGCCACCGCGGCGCTGCTGGCCGCATTCCCGCGGGCGGACGCCGCCTCGCGGGACGCGCTGGCGGCAGCTGCGAACCGGGCTGCCGCGGCGGCGGGGGCCGGCGCCCTCGTCGAGGCCGAGCTGGCGGATTTCGTCGTGCGTGCCCAGGACGTGCGTGCGTCGCAGGAGGCGAACGATCGGGCGGCGGCGGAGGCGGCCGCCCGCGCGGCAGCCGAAGAGGCGCGTCGCTCCAGCCAGCAGGCTTCGCCGGGGACCCGCTCACCGTCGGGTGGAGCGTCCGCGCCGGGCGCGTGGGGCACCGGCTCGCATCCGCTTCCGCCGCCGCCGCCGAACTTCGGTCAGTTCGTGGCGCACAATCCCAACGTCTACGCGAGTGGCTACTACCTGCCGGGATGTTCGGGCGTCCCCTCCTATACGCTCCAGGCCGCGAACCACGGGTTTCAGATCATCTCGCTGGATCACGACTACGCCTACGACTACCGGACCTTCAGCACCGCCGACGGCTGGGGCGTGACGGTCATCGACTGCAGCAACCCGGGCTGATGCGCCGTGCGATCACGCCACCGTCGGTCATGGCAGGGTCGCGACGATCGCTCCGAGGTAGCGCTTGACCATATCGCTGAGCTTGCCGGCGTAGTGGCGCTTGGTGGTCTCCCCCCAGGTCCAGAAGTCGAACGAGCAGGTGTCGGCGCCGGTGTCGAAGGTGATCTGGCTCTCGAGCGTGACCATGTGGCTGCCGTCGCCGATCTTCATCGTCGGGATGACGAGAGAGCTGTCCACCCACAGAGCGATGTGGTTCTTCGGCTTCTTCAGCAGGCTGGTGAACTCCGCCTGGTCGGCGTCGTCCTTGAACGTGACGTCGGTGTAGAAGCCCGTGTCCTTATAGAAGCCGGCGAGTTCCTTGGCCGAGGTCGACATCGCGAAGGACTCGTCGGGCGCCCCCTCGAAGTCGAAGAACCAGTTGCGTGAGTCGCGGATCCCGCTCATCATCATCCAGTCGGCCTGCGGGGGCATGTGCCCGGCACGTCCCACGTTTGCGGCCGCGATGGCGGCGTAGTCGGCGCCGCGCAGGTCGCCTCCCGGGGCCACCTTGAGGCCGCCGATGAAGCCGACGCCCGAGCCGAAGAGGTCCTTTGCGAATGTCGCCATGATGTTCGGCTTCGCCTGGAACTGGTGATGGAGGAACGCCGCGACGGTGCACAGTCCGATGAACCCCTGATCGACCAGGTCGGCGTTCGCCGACAGGTCGTTGATGCGCTGCAGCACAACGGTCGGGTCGAGCTTCGGCCAGGCCTTGCGCGTCGTGAGCGCCGGAGTCTCGGGCGTCGACCCGCCCAGCCCGACCTTGTCGAGCAGCGAGCCGATCATCCCGGAAGGCGACTGCGTGTCGCCCCAGACCGAGCCCAGCGCCGCCGGGTTCGTGGAGTAGCCGGAGGTGTCCCCACCGGCGCTCGCCCCACCCGAACCGGTGCTCGCGCCGCCGCCCGACGAACCGCCGGAACCGGATCCCGTCCCCGTGAGGTCCGGCCCGCCCGTCGCCGTTCCTCCCGCGGTGTCCCCGGTCGTGCCATCGGCGCGCGTCTTGTCGAAGTAGTTGATCTTCGCGCCCTGCTGCGACGATCCGCCGCCCTTGCCGCCCGAGATGCCTCCGCCTGCGCCGACGGCGCCGCCCGTGTACGCCGAGGCCGCGGTCTTGGCCAGGCTGGTGATCATCTCTGCGGCGATGCGCTGGCGTTCGGTGTTGGCCTTCAGGAGGTTGTCCATGTTCGTACCCGCCTGCTGCCCGGCGGCGGTCGCGCCGGCCATGGTGGCCTGCAGGCCGGCCTGGGCGAGCCCGATGGTGGCCTGAAGGCCGCTCATGTCGCGGAACATGCTGCCGTTCTGCACAGCCTGGAGCACCGCCGCTGTGCCTGCCGGATCGGGGAGGCTCGTCGGCGTGGTGATGTTGATGATCGGCGTCGAGAGCTGGCCGGGCTTGACGTCCTCCTGGGTCGCCCGGGACCCTGTCTGGATCGCAGCGATGTCGGACGGCTGCAGCGGGATCGGCGAGTCCTGCCAGTCCCAGAACCGCGTGATATCGAGCTTCTCGGCCGCGTTGGCGCGGCCCAGGACGGCCTCCGCGAAGGTGCCGCCGGTGCCGAGCGGCACGATGTCCTGGTTGTAGAGCCGGCCGACCGTCACGTCGTGGTCCTTGAGCCACGCGGCCCAGACGTCGTCGCTGCGCTCGTCGACCGACATCCGGAAGGCGAGATAGTTGCCGACGTACCGCACGGGGATCGGGTCGATGACCTGAGCGACCGGGACGTCGTCGCCTCCGACGCTGACGGAGTACCCGGACAGCAGCAGCGCGAGCTGGGCCGCATCCAGCGAGCGAAGCACCGCCTGCGAGTAGTGCAGGCGGTTCTCGGAGAGGTGGCGGCTGAGGTTCGTGTCCACGCCCCCGGGTTTCACGGTCACGAGAGGCGTGTCGGCCCCACGGCCCTTGGGGATGGTGACGGCCGGGAGGTCGATGGGGAAGCGCACCCCGTAGCGGTTGATGGTGAGCGTGAGCGTGGCGACGACATCCCGCTCGGGACTCGACCCGCGCAGGGCGATGCTCGTGACCTCGGAGATCGAGAGCGGGTCCGACGTGCTCACGGTGACGTCGTCCACGCCGCTGCGCAGCGAGAACACGGGGGAGACCGGCGCCCCTCCGGCGCTCACTCTGGCCCCCTCGATGACGACGTCCGTCGGGAGGAAGACGGAGGTCGAATCGGGACGCAGGATGGCGCGCCCGACCAGACTCGACAGGCGGGTCGCCTGCCCGTTGGTCCAGAGCTGGTCGTTGACGGACTGCACCAGCGGGATCATCGCGGATGCCCGGATGCGGGCGTTCGGGATGGTGGCCTGCACGGTCTCGGCGACGACCGCAGCCGCGGCCTCAGCGGCCGGTGCTGCAGCGGGCGCGACGGCCGCCGGCGCGACGGCAGCGGCAGCTCCGAGGGCGGCGGTCGCCGGAGCCGTCACGACGAGGCCGTCCGCGCGCAGGACCGCGGCCGCGCTGATGAGTCCGACCTCTTTCGCGGCCGAGAACTTGAGGTAATCCTTGATGCCGCTGCCGAGCACGGTGAAGGGCTGCTTGAGGTCCGGCTTGAGCTCGACGACGTCGAGGTTGTCGAGGGCTTCGCGCACGGCGTAGCTGAGGGCGGCGCGCGCCAGCGCACCCCGGAACCGCCGGATCATCCGCTCGTCGGCGAAGTCGAGCAGCTTCACCGGGATGAAGACGATGCGTTCCGCCTTCGCGAGCGTCACATCCACTCGATGGATCTGGACCACCTCGTAGTACTGCACCGTGAGCGCGTGCATGTGGTTGTAGTTGGCCAGGACGCGCGTCGAGACGCCCTCGTGCTCGGACTGCGAGACCTCCTTGACCACGGAGGCGCGGCGGCTGCGCGACGAGTGCGCCTGCTGGTGCGTGCGATCGGCGATGTTCTGGCTCATCGACGAGGCGACCTCGCGTTTGCCGAACGAGCTGGAGTAACTGTCGGCGGTCGCTGTCGCCGACGCGTCCGAGCTGGTGTGTCCCATGGATCCGCTCGGGCCGCCGAACAGGCCCCCGAGCGGCGCCGAGAGCTCGCCGGCCGCCGAGGTCCCGGACTCGTGGGAGGTGCTCGACGTGTCCGTGTGGCTGAATCCCGACTGCGCCTCGGTGGCGACCGCGTTCGTGACCTCCGAGATGGCGCGGTTGTGCGACGTGTCGTTGGTGAGGTCGTCCGTCTCGCTGATGGCCTCGGTCTCGCCCGCACGGCTGCGTCGTGACCAGTCGATGACGGCGATGCGGGTGCTCTCGCCGGGTGCGAGGGCCGCGGAATGGAGCAGCTGACCGAGGGTGACGCCCTGGGAGTACCAGGACTGGTTGAAGGTCAGCAGCGCCCCGAAGGCGACGTGCTGGAAGCCCGCGTCGCCTTCGGCGAGCTTCGCGAGGTCGATCGGGGTGAATGCCGCCGAGTTCACCGCGATGAGCTGCGCACCGTCCTGAGCGTCGATCGCATCCATCAGGAGGGTCTGGTACTGGACGCGCTCGGTCGGGTACTCGCCGTTCGAGGGCACGAGATCGGGAGGCCGTTCGGGGTCGAACGCCGAGGTGCTCTCAGGGAAGTAGGTGGCCGTGATCAGCTCGCGGGCGAACCGGTAGGGCGGGTACAACGCGAACTCCCGCACGGTCGACACATCGAGGGCCGTCGCGATGGCGGCGGCACCCGCCTCCGGCACCGCGTCGAGGGCGTCGATCCCGAGGTCCGGGAGTTCGGGGACGGTCTTGCCTGCGGCCACCGTCTGTCGCACGACGTCGGCCGTGGCCGAGCCGTACCGGGAGAACGCCGACCGCGGGTCGCCCGCCGCCTCGAGCAGTACGGAGGCGGCGTTGAACGCGCCGGAGGTGCCCAGGTCGAACACGGTCGCGATCTCGAGCGTGGCGAGCGCCGCCTCCGCCGCTGGGGTGACACCCAGGATCGCGGTGACGGGACTGTGCAGTAGTTCGTGGGGCTGTAACGCTCGGTATTCGGAGCGAACGGCGGCGAAGGTGTCGTCCATGATGGACCTCCGTAGCGTGAGCCGACCCGGGTGCTTTCGGCGGGCCACGGCTCACT
This sequence comes from Leifsonia sp. T36S-04, assembly GCF_042465655.1. GTDB lineage: Bacteria > Actinomycetota > Actinomycetes > Actinomycetales > Microbacteriaceae > Leifsonia. The sequence goes on along the minus strand of NZ_CP146286.1, from coordinate 2,585,943 downwards.
CAGTTCCCAAGGTTCCTCTGATGGTGAGCTTTAGTCAAGACCGATCTGTCTAGGGTCTGCGAGCGTGCCTCGAATCGCCGGGTGCTAGCGTCGCCCGCATGACTGTCACCTCGCTCCTCGACCTGCGCTTTGCGGACGACCACCTCGAAGACGGGCCCCGCGCGCTGCTCGATATCCTTGCGGGCACGCGCGCGTTCGACGGTTGCCTCGGCGTGCAGGACGTCACTGACCCGGCCCACGTGATCGCGGTCGAGCACTGGGAGTCGCTCGAGCACGACGATGCGTACCGCGCCTGGCGGGCGGGCCCCGGCGCGTCGGGCCTGAGCGACTATCTGGCCGGACCGCCGACTCTGACGCGGTTCACCGACCTCGCTTCGCTCTGATTCGTCCGCGTGATCACGCGGATCTCGGGGGCACTCGAGAGACTGGGGAAAATGGCGGAGAATGGGGGATTCGAACCCCCGAGGGCTTGCACCCAACACGCTTTCCAAGCGTGCGCCATAGGCCACTAGGCGAATTCTCCTGGCGCTGTCTTCCGCTCTCGCGGCAGACGGCTTCCAATATCTTACTGGATGCGCGGAGGGCCCGACGCACGCGCCTCCCATCGACCTCCGCTACACTGGTTCCCGGCTCCCCACGTGGCGCCATCCAGGCCAACTCCCCCAGGGCGGAAACGCAGCAAGGGTAACCGGGCTCTGGCGGGTGCGTGGGGAGTCTTTTTCGTGTCCAGCCCCCGGTCACGGCCGCCGCGTATATTGTGCCCAGAAATGGCGCGTCTTCTACGGCCGGTAGAATGACTCGTGTCTTCCGTGGATCGTTGGATGGACGGGGTGCCGCAGTGACCGAACAGCTGACCGAGCTGGCGACCGAAGCCTATGTGGTGGGCTTCCCGCTGGTGTTCGACCTGGAGCAGGTGGTGCGGTTCACCGAGCAGGGCGTCGGCGGCGTGCCCGCCACCCCCTTCAACACGTTCGGTCATGCCCGGCGGCTCGCGGGCCCCGAGGACACGTTCGTCAGCATCAACAATGACACCCTCTACTCCATCGCTCAGGTCGACCTCGGCGTCGGCCCGATCCGGTTGCGGGTGCCCGACGCGGGTGACCGCTACTACGTCCTCCAGTTCGTCGACGCCTGGACCAACAACTTCGCCTACGTCGGAACGCGCGCGACGGGAGGCGGCCCCGGGGAGTTCCTGCTCCTGCCGCCCGACGCGGACACCTCAGACGACACGGCGCCGGACGGCCGCACCCCCACCATCCGCTTCCCGACCCGGGTGGCCACGATCGTCGGCCGCTGGGCGGTGGACGGCGAGGACGACCTGCCCGCGGTGCACGCCCTCCAGGACGCCCTCGAGCTCATCCCCGTCCACGAGACCCTGGAGCCGCCGGAGGGCGTTCCACCGGTCCCACCCCACTCGGACGAAGCGCTCGACTTCTTCGAGAAGCTGCGGGTGTGGTCGCTGGCCTTCCCTCCCGCCGAGGGAGATCGGCCCGCGCTCGAGTCGTACGCGCCGCTCGGGCTGCTCAGCCCGTACACGCTCGCCGAGCAGCCCGACGGAGTCCGCGACGCTCTGCGAGAGGGGTACGCCCTCGGCAAGGAGGCGCTCGAGTCGGCGCTCCACACCGGCGTGACACTCAGCGATCACTGGGTCGCGAACCTCCACGTGTTCGACTACAACACCGACTTCTTCGAGATCGGAGCCATCGACGCGCCGGAGTGGAAGCTCGCCGATCCGCGCACGCGTTACGCATCGCGCGCTTCGGCCGCGCTCGGGGGGCTCTGGGGAAACCACGCCTACGAGGCGGCGTACATCATGACCTACGAGGACGCCGACGGCGAGCAGCTCACCGGTGACCACGTGTACCGTCTGCGACTCAGCCCGACCCCGCCGGTCGGCGCGTTCTGGTCGCTGACGATGTACGACCTGCCGCAGTACTACCTCGTCCGCAACCCCATCGACCGGTACTCGGTGGGCGACCGGACGCGCGGGCTCGTGTACGACGACGACGGAGGACTGACCATCACGATGAGTGCGACCCGACCCACCGACGAGAAGGCGGCCGCCAACTGGCTCCCCGCGCCGGCAGGAGCGTTCCGGCCCATCCTGCGGCTGTACGCGCCCGGCGACGATGTGCTCGACGGCAGCTACGCGATCCCCGCTATCGAGCGGATCGGCTGACGTGGCGCGCTCCATCTACATCACCTCCGCGGAGGGCCACACCGGCAAGTCGACGGTCGCCCTCGGCGTGCTCGAATCCTTGCGGCACTCCGTGGGCCGCGTGGGCGTCTTCCGCCCGATCGCCCGATCGACCGACGAGCGCGACTACGTGCTCGAGCTGCTGCTGCAGCGGACGACCGCGGAGCTCTCGTACGAGGACGCTCTCGGTGTCTCCTACGAGGATGTCCACACCGACTCCGACGCGGCCCTCGCGGTGATCGTCGAGCGCTTCCGCGCGGTGGAGGCCCGGTGCGACACCGTGGTCATCCTCGGCTCCGACTTCACCGATGTGGGGAGCCCGACCGAGCTCGCCTATAACGCGCGCATCGCCGCCAACCTGGGCGCGCCCGTCCTGCTCGTCCTCGGTGGGCGCGTCGGTCAGGGCTTCGGCGAGCGCCTCGGCCAGGCCGATCCGCGCTCGCCGGAGGAGCTGCGCCAGCTGGCTGAGATCGCGGTCGCCGAGCTGCGGGCGGAGCATGCCCAACTGCTCGCGGTGATCGCCAACCGGGCCGACGAGGGACAGCTGGATGCGATCATCGCGGCCGTCGGGTCGGCTGTCGGCGCCGAGGCGGTCGCGGCCGGGAGCAGTGACCGTCCGCCGGTGTGGGCGATCCCGGAGAACCCGTTCCTGGTCGCTCCGAGCATGCGCTCGATCATGGAGCAGACCGGGGCCACGCTGCTCGCGGGGGAGGAGGCGCTCCTCGCGCGCGAAGCACTCGGTGTGGTGGTCGCGGGGATGTCGATGAACAACGTCCTGCCGCGGCTCGTCGACGGATCGGTGGTCGTTGTTCCGGGCGACCGCACGGAGGTGCTGCTCGCCGTGCTGATGGCGAACGCCTCCGGTACCTTCCCCTCCATCACCGGCATCGTGCTGAACGGTGGGTTCGACCTGCCCGAGCCGATCGAGCGGCTGCTCGCCGGTCTGCACTCGCCGCTGCCGATCGTGCGCACCGGCCTCGACACGTACGAGACGGTCGTCAAGATCACCCACGCGCGCGGCCGCCTCGCGGCGGACTCGCAGCGCAAGTACGACACGGCGCTGGCGCTGTTCGAACGCCATGTGGATGCGGCGGCGCTCCTGGCACGCCTCGACGTGAGCAGGCACGACGTCGTCACCCCGCTGATGTTCGAGTACGACCTCATCGCACGTGCCCGCGCGGCGAAGAAGCACATCGTTCTGCCCGAGGGGGAGGACGACCGCATCCTGCGGGCCGCGCACACGCTGCTTGCTCGCGGGGTCGCCCGGCTGACCATCCTCGGTGAGCCGTTCGAGGTGCGGTCGCGGGCGATCGAGCTCGGTCTCGACCTGTCCGGTGCAGAGGTGCTCAGCCCTTTCGACGATGTCCTGCGGCTGCGGTTCGCGGAGGAGTACGCGCGGCTCCGCTCGCACAAGGGGATCACGGTCGACCAGGCTGCGGACACTGTCACGGACGCCTCCTACTTCGGCACGATGATGGTGCATCTCGGGATCGCCGACGGGATGGTGTCGGGTGCGGCCCACACGACGGCGCACACCATCCGGCCGGCGTTCGAGATCATCAAGACGACACCGGGGGTGTCCGTCGTGTCGAGCGTCTTCCTGATGGCGCTCGCCGACCGGGTGCTGGTCTACGGGGACTGCGCGGTCATCCCCGACCCGACCTCCGAGCAGCTGGCCGACATCGCGATCTCGTCGGCGACGACGGCGGAGCAGTTCGGCATCCAGCCGCGAGTGGCGATGCTCTCCTACTCCACCGGCGACTCGGGCGCGGGTGCGGACGTGGAGAAGGTGCGCACCGCCACCGAGCTGGTGCGGCAGCGGGCGCCGCAGCTCGCGGTTGCGGGTCCGATCCAGTACGACGCGGCGGCGGATGCGGCCGTCGGTGCCGCCAAGATGCCCGGGTCGGACGTGGCAGGGCGCGCGACGGTGTTCATCTTCCCGGACCTCAACACGGGCAACAACACCTACAAGGCGGTGCAGCGCAGCGCCGGGGCGGTGGCGATCGGACCGGTGCTGCAGGGGCTGCGCAAGCCCATCAACGACCTCTCCCGCGGCGCGACGGTCGACGACATCGTGAACACGGTGGCCATCACGGCGATCCAGGCGGCTCTCTCGTGAGCGCCGTCCTGGTGGTCAACAGCGGTTCGTCGTCGTTCAAGTACCAGCTGATCGACAGCGAGACCGAGGAGTCGCTCGCCTCCGGCCTGGTGGAGCGGATCGGCGAGCCGAGCGGGCACACCAGCCACCGTGGTCCGAACGGGACGACCGAGCGGACGCTCGAGATCCCGGACCACACCGCCGGGTTCCGCGCCATGCTCGACGCATTCGCCGCAGAGGGACCGAGCCTGGATGACAATCCCCTCGACGCGGTGGGCCACCGCGTGGTGCACGGCGGGAAGCGATTCTTCGAGCCGACCATCATCACCCCGCTCGTCGAGATCAACATCGAGGACCTGTCCGACCTCGCTCCGCTGCACAACCCGGCGAACCTGCAGGGCATCCGCGCCGCGAAGAAGGCGTTCCCGGACGTCCCGCACGTCGCCGTGTTCGACACCGCGTTCCACCAGACCCTGCAGCCCGCGGCGTACACCTACGCCATCGACGCCGAGCTCGCCGAGCGTCATCGGGTCCGCCGGTACGGATTCCACGGCACCTCGCACAAGTACGTCTCCGAGAAGGCGGCCCAGTTCGTCGGGCGCCCGCTGAGCGAGCTGAAGCAGATCGTCCTGCACCTGGGGAACGGGGCGTCCGCCTGCGCCGTGGACGGCGGCCGGTCGGTCGACACGTCGATGGGCATGACGCCCCTCGAAGGCCTGGTCATGGGCACACGGTCGGGCGACCTCGATCCGGCGGTGCTCATCCACCTCTCCCGCCGGGCGCAGCTGAGCACCGACCAGCTCGACGAACTGCTCAACCGGCGCAGCGGCCTGCTCGGGCTGTCCGGCCGCGGCGATATGCGGGATGTGCGGCTCGCCGCCGGCCGCGGCGACGAGCAGGCGCGACTCGCCCTCGACGTGACGGTCCATCGGTTGAAGCACTACATCGGCGCGTACACGGCGCTTCTCGGCGGCCTCGACGTGCTCACCTTCACGGCGGGTGTCGGCGAGAACGACGCGGCGCTCCGGGCTGAAGTCGCGGGCGGGCTCGAGGTCCTCGGCATCCGGCTCGACCCGGAACGCAACGGCGAGGCGTCCCGGGACGCCCGGGTGATCTCCACCGACGACTCACCGGTCACCGTGCTCGCGGTGCCGACCAACGAAGAGCTGGAGATCTCCCGTCAGTCGCTGCAGGCTGTCCGGGACACGACCGGAGGCTGAGGGAGCAGGGCCATGCGGCGACGGCGCGTCGACGGCGAACGGCAGGTGATGCCGTGGAAGCCGTTGCGCGCGCGGTTCGCCGCAGTTGTCGCTGCGGCGTCTGCGGCCATCCTCGCGGTCTCTGTGCTGGCGGGCTGCGGATCGGTGGCGGGTGGAGCGGGGGCGCGGTTCGTCACGCCGCCACTGGTCCGCTACAGCGCCGTGCTCTGGCCGGTGCCCCTCCAGCTCGTGGGAGCGGAGCCGGGAGCGCGGCTGCGGCTGAGCGCGCGGCTGACGACGTCGCACGGTTCGTGGACCTCCGCGGCGACCTACACCGTGCCCGCCTCGGGGACGCTCGATCTCGCCCGGGCACGACCCCAATTCGCGCCGTTCACCGAGCCCGACTCGGCGGGACTGTTCTGGTCGCTGCGCGGCCCGCGGTTGACGGGCGCCGCGGCGGCCCAGCAGTGGATGTTCGACACGACCGCGGTGACGATGACGGCTTCCGACGGCGACCGAGTGATCGCCTCCCGCCGCTTCGTACTCGACGGACTGGCCGCAGGCCTGTCGGTGCGCACGATCTACACCCGCGACCTGCGGCCGGCGATCAACCCCCGGCTCCCGCGCCAGACCCACGAGGATGTCGCGCTCGGCACGTTCTTCAGCGCGGCGACGCTGGAGCATCCGAAGACGCCGGCGGTGCTGATGTTCGACGACCCGACCCCGGGCGCCTCCGCAGAGTATGCCGCGCCGCTGATCGCGCAGTTCGGTGCCTCGGTGCTGCGGGTCCCTGTCACTACGGCGGTCGACGGCATCCGCTCGACCAGCATCATCTCGGGCGGCACCGTCGATGCCGTGTTCGACTGGCTGGCGGACCGGCCGGATGTGGTGCAGGACCAGATTTACGTCTACGGCACCGGGGTGGCCGAGCAGTACGCCGTGTGGGCCGCTACGAGATCGCCGGACCGCGTGCGCGGACTGTTCGTCGCGGGCGGCAGCCCTGCCCTGCTGTGCCTGGCGCCGGCTCAGGTCTCCCCGGTCTTCGAGGACGACTCGGGCCTCCCGTGTCTGCCGAGCCCGCGGCCGGTCGAGCCGGCGGCCATCCGGCCGATCGACGTGATCGACGGTCCAGTGGTCCTGGCCTGCGGTGAGCGGGATGCGGTGCTCCCGAACGCGTGCGACTGGCAGCGCGCCCTCGCGGCCACCCGGCCGCCACGACCGGGCGACACCGTCATCTCTGCGAGCGGCGTCGCGTATCCGGTCTCCGTTCCGCCGGGGCTGCCGATCGCCCTCCCCGCCTCGGGGGGTCAGCCGACCGAGCTGGCGCGCATCGCCTTCTGGAACGCCGTCGGCCGCGCGCTGCTCCGGGCGGTGATCGGATGAGACGCGGCATCCTGCGCGGGTCCGGTGCGGTGGTCATCGCACTGGCCTTCGCCCTCGTCGTGTCCGCGTGCAGCGCGGGGGCGGCGGGCGGGACGCGCTTCATCTTCAGCCGGTTCGCCGACGGTGCGACCCAGCCCATCGCCGTTCAGCTCGCGGGCCTGGAGCCTGGGCATCCGGTCGTGGTCAGCGCTCGCGCCCGCACCCGCGCGGGCTGGATGTCGTCCCGTGCGGTGTACGCGGTACCGCCGGACGGGCGGGTGCGCCTCTGGTCGCAGGAGCCGCTCGCGGCGCCGTTTCCCCGAGCGGACGGCGCCGGCCTGCTGTGGAGCCTCAGCGGCCGCTCACTCAGCCAGGGGCAGCTGGAGGCGCAGTGGGTCTTCGCTGGGCTGGACGTCCATCTGACCGCCGAGCAGGACGGACGGCAGGTCGCCTCCGACGTGCTCCACCGTTCGGCGCTCGCGGCGGGAACCAGCGAGCGGGAGATCCCCGGCAGTGACCTCATCGCGACCGGAGACCCGGAGGCGTCGGAGATCGCGCCGACCGCCCGAGTGGGTTCGCTGGTGGAGGCCGTGCCGACGCCGGTCGATCTGCGGCCCGGCGTGATCGTGATCGACGGGGACGACGGAGGTGCGGCCGGCGCCTTCGCGGCGCACGTCATCGCCGCGGCCGGGTTCCCGGTCTTCGAGCTGCCGGCCTTCGTTCCGGCCGGGCAGATTCCGGGCTCGGCCGCGCTCTCGGTCGAGACCTTCGACTCCGCCCTCTCCTGGTTCTCGGCGCTGCCCATCGTCGACGAGGACCGCATCTTCGTCTACGGAACCGGACGGGCGTCGTCGCTCGCGCTGTGGTTCGCCGCGAACGACCCGGCGCGGATCCACGGCGCCTTCGCGGCCGGCGGGGCGACGGCGCTGCAGTGCACGTCGGCCGCGGGAAGCCCGCTGCTCATCCGGCACGGCGAGCCACTGCCCTGCGCGAATCCCGAGCGCACCATCGCGGGCACCGACATCCTGCCGCTCCAACGCATCCCGGGCCCACTGGTGCTCGCCTGCGGGACCGACGACAGCGAGCTGCCCACGGCCTGCGACTGGACGCGCGCGGGGGAGCAGGTGCGGGGGAGTCACGACGGCGACTCCTTCCTCTACGCGGACGGCGCCGGTCACGACATCACCACACCGCCACTGCTGCCGATCGGTCTGAGCGAGCTCCCCCCGGCGACCGCGCAGTCCACCGAGGATGCGCGGGTCGCCTTCTGGGCGCTGGTCCTCGGCCGGCTGTCGGGGGCGACGCGGCCGTGATCCGGAGGGACGGAGGGATGGCGACCCGGCTGGCAGCGACTCTTGCGGCCCTGGGCCTGGCACTCGCCGCTCTGGTCGGCTGTTCGCAGGCGACCGGGACGAACGGCGGGGCCGGCCCGCGCTTCGTGGTCAACGAGGATCCGAGCGGAGTCTGGGAGCAGATCCACCTGCGCCTGGTCGCCCTCCCGCCGGGCGGGCGCGTGACCGTGCGGGCGCGCGCGCTGGTCGGAGCCCAATGGACATCGCAGGCCGTCTACGTCGTTCCCTCCTCCGGCGTGGTGGACCTCGACCGGGAGTCGCCCGTCGAGGCGCCGTTCTCGGGTCCCGACGGGATGGGACTGTTCTGGTCGCTCGGCACCGCGTCCGGTGCGTCGGCCACCTCGCCGGAGCAGTGGGGTGCGGCCAGCACGTTCGTGGAGCTGGACGCCGTCATCGACGGGCGACGGGTCGCGGCCCGGCGCATCCACCGGGTGGGGCTGCTGTCGGTCGCGCCGTCGCGGGCGGTCTTCGACGACGGCATCACGGGCGACTACTTCGAGCCTTCGACCGGTTCGCGCGCCAGCCGCCCTGCGGTGCTGGTTCTCGACGGCACGGACCCGGGGGCGCCGACGGGTGTGCTCGCCGCATCGACGCTGTCGGCGATGGGGTATCCGGCGCTCGCGTTCTCGACGTACGGCTCGGCCGGTGAGGTGAACATGATCCGGACCCTGGAGGGGGAGCGTGTGGTCGCCGCGCTGAACTGGCTGCGCTCGCAACCCGGGGTCGACCCGCGACGGGTGTTCGTGTTCGGCACGTCCCGCGGGGCGCAGCTCGCGCTCTGGACCGCCGTCGCCCATCCCGAGCTCGTGTACGGCGCGATCGCACCCGCGGGGACGACCGGCCTGGTCTGCCCGTCTCCGGTGCCCGGACCCGCCGTGACCGTCGACGGGTCGTGGGTGCCGTGCCTGAGCGGGACGCACCAGGTCACCCGAGCGGCCGTGCTCGACCTGACGCGCATCCCGGGACCGGTGGTGCTCGGATGCGCGGGCGAGGACGAGCAGCTCGACAACGCCTGCCGGTGGATGGACGAAGCGGCGGCCGTTCGCCCCGCGCGAGGCGGCGATGCGTACGTGCGCGCGCCGCAGGCCACGCACCTGTTCTACGTGCCGCCGTACACTCCTCTCTACCTTCCGCCGCCGCCCGCCGCCCAGGCCACGGAGGACGCGCGCGTCTCGCTCTGGTCGGCGATCGCGCGCGCATTGAACGTCCGCGGACCCTGACCTCCCGATCCCCACCAGAATGTCGGCGGCGATGAGTACCATGTGTGAGTGGTAACCGCCCTGTATCGCCGCTATCGGCCCGACACCTTCGCCGAGATGATCGGTCAGTCCCAGGTGACGGATCCGTTGATGACGGCGCTGCGCACCAACCGCGTCAATCACGCCTACCTCTTCTCCGGTCCGCGAGGCTGCGGCAAGACCACGTCGGCCCGCATCCTGGCGCGCTGCCTCAACTGCGCCGAGGGGCCGACCGACACCCCGTGCGGAAAATGCGAGAGCTGCATCGAGCTGAGCCGTGACGGCGGAGGCTCGCTCGACGTGGTCGAGATCGACGCCGCCAGCCACAACGGTGTCGACGACGCGCGCGACATCCGCGAGCGGGCCATCTTCGCCCCGGCCCGCGACCGGTACAAGATCTTCATCCTCGACGAGGCGCACATGGTGACGCCGCAGGGGTTCAACGCCCTGCTCAAGATCGTGGAGGAGCCGCCGGAGCACGTGAAGTTCATCTTCGCGACGACCGAGCCCGAGAAGGTGATCGGGACCATCCGTTCCCGCACCCACCACTACCCGTTCCGCCTGGTTCCGCCGGCGCAGATGCTCGCCTACGTGCAGAGCCTGTGCGACAGCGAGGGCATGACGGTGGCGCCCGGTGTACTCCCGCTCGTCGTCCGGGCCGGGGGAGGCTCGCCGCGAGACACCCTGTCGCTGCTCGACCAGCTGATGGCCGGATCCGAGGGCAGCGCCATCGAGTACGAGCGCGCGGTCGCCCTCTTGGGTTACACGCATGCGGCCCTGCTCGACGACGTGGTCGACGCGATCGCGGCGCGGGATGCGGCGGGCGCCTTCTCGGCGGTCGACCGCGTGGTCCAGACGGGTCAGGACCCGCGGCGGTTCGTCGAAGACCTGCTGGAGCGGCTGCGCGACCTCATCGTGGTCGCGGCGACGAGCGTCGAGGGCGCCGCGGCCGTCCTCCGCGGCGTGCCGCAGGACGAGTTGGATCGGATGGGCGTCCAGGCGATGAAGTTCGGCGCTGCCGAGCTGAGCCGGGCCGCCGACATCGTGAACGCCGCACTTACCGAGATGACCGGCGCGACGTCGCCGCGACTCCACCTCGAACTGATGATCGCTCGCGTGCTGGTGCCGTCGAGCGACGAGAGCGAGCGCGGCGCGCTGGCGCGCGTCGAGCGGCTGGAACGCCGGGTCGGGGTCAGCGACGCGGTCGGTGCCGCCGAGCCGGAGCGTCGTCCCGAGCGTGCCGCGGCCGCTGCTGCGCCGACGCCGCGCGTGGCGCCGGTTGCAGCGGCGCCGGTTGCGGCTGATCTTGCGTCTGCACCTGCTCCTGCAGCCGACACGGCGACGCCGGTGTCGGCACCGCAGAAGCCTGCCGCCGAGCCGGCACCCGCCGAGCCGTCCGCTGCCGCGACGAAGACTGCTGGGCCGACTGCGACGGAGGCCGGCGACGCCGCGACCGCGACCGCGACCGCGGCCGCTGACGCCGCCGCCGCCGCTCCGGCAGCAGAGATCGGCGCGGTCACCACGCAGCAGGTCAAAGACTCGTGGCCGCAGATCCTCGAGGCGGTGCAGCGTGCCAAGCGGAGCGCGTGGATGGTCGTGTTCACCGCGCAGGTCCGCTCGCTCAACGGTGACGTGCTCACGCTGTCCTTCCCGAGCGACAACGACGTCCAGAGCTTCCGCCAGCCGGATGCGGGCGGCGCCCCCGGGGTGAGCGAGTATCTTCGCGAAGCGATCGTCGAGGTGCTCGGAATCCGTGTGAAGTTCATCGCGCGCGCCGACTCCGCCCCCGGTTCCGGCGGTTCGCCGAGACCCGCCGGAGGCGCTCCCGTTGCGCCGACGGCCGAGACGTGGCCCGGTGCGGAGCCGTCCGCTCCGCCGGCGGCGTCGGGTACGGCTGCATCGAGCCCCGCCACATCGAGCCCCGCCGCCGCGGGGGCGGCTCCCGCTCCCGCCGTCGCTTCGACGACCGCTTCCGTCGTCACGGACTGGGCCACGGTCACCATCCCCTCCTCACCGGTGGTCGAGGCTGCCGAGGCGGTCACGACGACTGCTGCGGTCGCCACCCTCGAGCGTCCGGAGTCTGCGACGGTCGCCGCTCAGCCTGCGGTGATCGCCGCTCCGTCCGCGCCCGGCGCCCGGCCCGCCGCCGAACCCGCGCCCGACGAGCCGCCGTTCGACGACGTCCCACCGCCCGAGATCGAGCCGCCGTATGAGCCTCCCGTGCCGGACGAGCCCAGCGGGGACTGGGCGGCCGCACCGTCCACCGCGTCCACCGCTGCCGCCGCGCGTCCTGCGGAGGCCGCAGCTCCGCGAACCGCAGACTCGCGATCCGCAGCACCGCGCACCGCAGCGCCCGAGGCACCTACGGCCCGCACCGCACGGTCGGCCCCGGCCGCCGGCTCCCGGACGCCAACGTTCCAACAGCCGCAACGCTATGGCGAGGCGGTGGTGCGCGAGATCCTGGGCGCCACCTTCATCGAGGAGCAGCCCGCACCTCAGACCCCAGGGATGAGGTAGCCGGTGTACGAAGGCATCGTCCAAGAGCTGATCGACGAGCTCGGGCGGCTGCCGGGCATCGGCCCGAAGTCCGCTCAGCGCATCGCGTTCCACATCCTGCAGACCGAGACGTTCGACGTCACCCGGCTGGCGGAGGTGCTGCTCGAAGTCCGCGACAAGGTCCGGTTCTGCGAGATCTGCGGCAACGTGTCCGAAGAGCCCACCTGCTCCATCTGCCGCGACCCGCGCCGCAACCCGGCGTCGATCTGCGTGGTGGAGGAGGCGAAGGACGTCGTCGCGATCGAGCGGACCCGTGAGTTCCGCGGCCTCTACCACGTGCTCGGCGGAGCGATCAGCCCGATCGACGGCGTCGGACCGGACGACCTGCGCATCCGGCAGCTGCTTCCGCGCCTCGCCGACGGCACCGTGCAGGAGGTCATCATCGCGACCGACCCCAACCTCGAGGGCGAGGCGACCGCGACGTACCTGAGCCGGCTGCTCACCACGCTCGACATCCGGGTCACGCGGCTCGCCTCCGGCCTGCCGGTCGGCGGCGACCTCGAGTACGCCGACGAAGTCACCCTCGGGCGCGCGTTCGAGGGCCGTCGCCAGGTCTCCTGACCCCGCTTTCGGCGGGTGAGCGCGACGGACGTCACATGAAGGAACCGTCATATCCCGGCCGGTAGGATGAGAATCCCGTGAGTTCAGGAGTGTCTGTGGCCCTCATCGTCCAGAAGTTCGGCGGATCGTCCGTCGCGACCGCTGAGAGCATCAAGCGCGTCGCGAAGCGCATCGTCGAGACGCGCAAGGCGGGCAACGAGGTCGTCGTCGCCGTCTCCGCGATGGGCGACACCACCGACGAGCTGCTCGACCTCGCGCACGAAGTCACGCCCATCCCCGCTCCGCGCGAGCTCGACATGCTGCTCACCGCCGGCGAGCGCATCTCCATGGCGCTCCTGGCGATGGCCATCAAGAGCATGGGATACGACGCCCGCTCCTTCACCGGCAGCCAGGCGGGCATGATCACGGACGCCCAGCACGGCTCGGCCCGCATCGTCGATGTCACGCCGGGACGCATCCAAGACGCCCTGAGCGAGGGCGCCATCGCCATCGTCGCCGGTTTCCAGGGCTTCAGCCGCGAATCCCGCGACATCACCACCCTCGGCCGGGGTGGATCCGACACGACGGCCGTCGCGCTCGCCGCCGCCCTCGGCGCCGAGGTCTGCGAGATCTACACCGACGTCGACGGTGTCTTCACGTCCGACCCGCGTCAGGTCCCGCTCGCGCGCAAGATCGACCGCATCACCAGCGAGGAGATGCTCGAACTCGCCGCCGCAGGCGCGAAGGTCCTGCACATCCGCGCCGTGGAATACGCCCGGCGGCACAACGTGACGCTGCATGTGCGCTCGTCGTTCTCGAACAAGGAGGGCACCTACGTCCTCAACGAAGCAGCGGCGGCCGCGGCCGCCAAGAAGGATGGAACCGTGGAAGAGCCCATCATCTCCGGTGTCGCCACCGACCTCAGCGAGGCCAAGATCACCGTCGTCGGCGTGCCCGACGTGCCGGGCAAGGCTGCGCAGATCTTCAAGATCGTCGCGAAGGCCAACGCCAACGTCGACATGATCGTCCAGAACGTGTCCGCTGCGGCCACCAGCCTCACCGACATCTCGTTCACCCTGCCGAAGTCCGAGGGTCAGCGGGTGCTGACGGCGCTCACCTCCGAGCATGACGAGGTCGGCTACCAGTCGCTCCAGTACGACGACCAGATCGGCAAGCTCGCCCTGGTCGGGGCCGGGATGCGGACCAACTCCGGCGTATCGGCGAAGCTCTTCGAGGCCCTCTACGACGCGGGCATCAACATCGAGATGATCTCCACCAGCGAGATCCGCATCTCCGTCGTGACGCGCGCCGACACGGTCGCCGAGGCTGCTCGCGTCGTCCACACCGCCTTCGGCCTCGACGGCGACGAGAAGGCCGTCGTCTACGCCGGGACCGGCCGCTAGATCCTCATCGTGGGAATGCGCCTCCGTCTCCGGCGGTTCCCCTCATCACACGACCCGAAGGGGCTGACATGAGCGAGTTCATCGATTTCGACAGCAACGGCGTACGGCTGGCTGTCGTCGGCGCGACCGGCCAGGTGGGCAGCGTCATGCGCCGCCTGCTGGAGGAGCGCGCCTTCCCGGTGAAGAGCATCCGGTTCTTCGCCTCGTCGCGCTCGGCCGGCACCACGCTGCCGTTCAAGGGGCAGGAGATCACGGTCGAGGATGTGGCCACGGCCGACGTCTCCGGCATCGACATCGCCCTGTTCTCCGCGGGTGCGACCGGTTCGAAGGCCCACGCTCCCCGCTTCGCGGAGGCCGGCGCCATCGTGATCGACAACTCCAGCGGCTGGCGCATGGACCCGGATGTGCCGCTGGTCGTCTCCGAGGTCAACCCCGAGGCCATCGCCGACGCGCGCAAGGGCATCATCGCGAACCCCAACTGCACCACCATGGCGGCCATGCCCGTCCTGAAGCCGCTGCACGACGAGGCCGGGCTCACCCGCCTGGTCGTCAGCACCTACCAGGCCGTTTCCGGTTCCGGTCTCGCCGGCGCGGAGGAGCTCGCCGAGCAGGCTCGCGCCGCGGTCGCCGACGAGCACCTGCTCGACCTGGTGCACGACGGCTCGGCCGTCACGCTTCCCGCACCGGTCAAGTACGTTCGCCCGATCGCCTTCGACGTCATCCCGCTCGCCGGTTCGATCGTCGACGACGGGCTGAACGAGACCGACGAAGAGAAGAAACTCCGCAACGAGTCGCGCAAGATCCTCGGCATCCCCGAGCTCCTGGTCAGCGGCACCTGCGTGCGCGTGCCCGTCTTCACCGGCCACTCGCTCTCCATCAACGCCGAGTTCGCGAACCCGATCAGCGCGGATCGTGTCGCCGAACTCCTGGCCGATGCGCCCGGTGTCCAGCTGACCGACGTGCCGACCCCGCTGCAGGCGGCCGGAAGCGACCCCAGCTTCGTGGGCCGCATCCGCACCGACGAAGGCGCCCCGGAGGGCCGCGGCATCGCGCTCTTCGTGAGCAACGACAACCTGCGCAAGGGCGCGGCCCTCAACGCGGTGCAGATCGCGGAACTGGTCGCCGAGCGCCTGGCGAACCCGGTCACGGCCTAGCGCACCCGCGTTTATCTCGATATCGAGAGACCCGGGCCGCCCGTGGGGCGGCCCGGAGTCGCCCGCGTCATAGGATTGTCGGGTGAGCAATTCTCCCATCGACGTCGTCCTGATCGGCGGCGGCATCATGAGTGCCACGCTGGGGGCCATGATCCAGCGCGTGCAGCCCGACTGGAGCATCCGGATCTACGAGCGCCTGGGTGAAGTGGCCCAGGAGTCGTCGAACCCCTGGAACAACGCCGGCACCGGTCACGCGGCCCTCTGCGAGCTGAACTACATGCCGGAGGCGTCCGACGGCTCCGTCGATCCGGCGAAGGCGATCAGCATCAACGAGCAGTTCCAGCTCAGCCGCCAGTTCTGGGCGAGCCTCGTCGCCGCGGGCGACCTGCCCGAGCCCAACTCGTTCATCAACTCCACCCCGCACATGACGTTCGTGAAGGGGCGCGACAACGTCCGCTACCTGCGCAAGCGCTACGAGGCGCTCAAAGACCAGCCGCTCTTCGCGGGCATGGAGTACTCCGAAGACCCCGCCGTGATCGGCGAGTGGACGCCACTGCTCACCAAGAAGCGCAAGGCCAAGGAGCGCATCGCGGCAACGCGTCAGAGCGCAGGCACCGACGTCGACTTCGGAGCGCTCACCCGTGCGCTGACCGACAACCTCGTCGAGAACGGCGCGGAACTCGCCCTCAACCACAGTGTCCGCAGCATCAAGCGCACGAAGGACGGCCTCTGGCGCCTCAAGGTGCGTCACGAAGTCGGGCACACCTCCCACGTGGTGACGGCACGGTTCGTCTTCGTCGGTGCGGGAGGCGGCGCGCTCCACCTGCTCCAGAAGTCCGGAATCCCCGAGATCAAGGGTTTCGGCGGCTTCCCGATCTCCGGTCAGTTCCTGCGGACCAGCAACCCGGCCCTCGTCGCCCAGCACCAGGCCAAGGTCTACGGCAAGGCCGCCGTGGGCGCGCCGCCGATGTCGGTGCCCCACCTCGACACGCGCGTCGTCGATGGCCAGGCCTCCCTGCTGTTCGGTCCGTACGCGGGATTCAGCCCCAAGTTCCTGAAGACCGGTTCCTGGTTCGACCTCCCGGGATCCGTCCGTCCGGGCAACCTCGGTCCGATGCTCGCCGTCGCGCGCGACAACTTCGACCTGATCAAGTACCTGGTCGGTGAGGTGCTGGCCAACCGTGCGAAGAAGCTCAAGGCGCTCCAGGAATTCATGCCCACCGCCCGGGCGGAGGACTGGGAGCTGATCACCGCCGGCCAGCGCGTCCAGGTGATGAAGAAGGATGCGAAGAAGGGCGGCGTCCTGCAGTTCGGCACAGAGGTGGTGGCGGCCGGGGACGGCTCGATCGCAGGACTGCTGGGGGCGTCTCCGGGAGCCTCGACCGCGGTTCCGATCATGGTCGACCTGTTGAAGCACTGCTTCCCGGACCGGTTCGCCGGGTGGCTGCCGACGATCAAGGAGCTCATCCCCACCGTCGGGACCACGCTCAACGATCGTCCGGAGGAGGCGGCGCGCGTGCTCGCCACGACCGCGCAGACCCTCCATCTGCAGCAGTAGCAACTCTGGACAACGGCGTGGACGACCTGTTAGTGTCTTCCACGCTATGAAGTGAGAACCTCCGAACGTCCCGCGCCTGAGGCGCCGTCGATGTGAGTGAGGACCCTTCGGTCACGCGCTGCCCTGTCATGGCATCTGGGCGCTCCAGCGCTCCTCACGACGGAGATCGCCCGGCGGGAACCAGCTCCTCGTGGAGCGCCCGGAAGGACGGTTCCCATGCCCACCATCACACTCACACCGCTGCGCGCCGACGGCGTCTCGGTCGTCTACGGCGAACGCCGCGTGCTCACCGACGTCTCTCTGACCGTCGGTCCGGGCCAGCGTCTCGGCCTCATCGGCGAGAACGGCGCCGGAAAATCCACCCTGCTGCGGGTGCTGTCCGGCGCCGAGTCCCCGGACTCCGGCGCGCTGGTCCGTCCGGCGCGCACCGGCTTCCTCTGGCAGGAGGTGCGGTTCGAGCCGGGCGACACGCTCGCGGCGCTCATCGAGCATGCGCTCGCCGACGTGCGGGCGATCGAGCGAGAACTCGAAGATGCGGCGGACGCCCTGGGGTCGGACGACCCCACGGCGGCCGCGCGGTACGACGCTGCGCTCGCGGCAGCCGAAGGCGCCGAGATCTGGAGCGTCGGGGCGCGCCGCGACGAACTCCTCGCCGGGCTCGGAGTGGACGACATCCCGCTGGGCCGGCGGCTCAGCGAGGTCTCGGGAGGTCAGCGCAGCCGGTTCGCGCTGGCCGCGCTGCTGCTCGGGCGGCCGGATGCGCTCCTGCTCGACGAACCGACGAACCACCTCGACGACGACGCCGCGCTCTTCCTGGAGCGGCAGCTGAAGGGATGGGCGGGGCCGGTGATCTTCGCCAGTCACGACCGCGCGTTCCTCGATGCTGCGGCGACCAGTCTGCTCGATCTGGACCCCGCGCGATCGGGGACGACCGTGTTCGGCGGCGGCTACAGCGCCTACCTCGCCGAGAAAGCGGCCGAGCGCGCCCGCTGGGAGAAGCAGTTCGCCGACGAGCAGTCGGAGCTGAAGGAGCTGAAGCACGCCGTCGACGTGACCGCGCGGTCCATCGCCTGGTCGGGGAAGATCCGGGACAACGACAAGTTCGTGAAGTCCGTCAAGGGCAATGCTCTCGACCGGCAGATCAGCCGCCGTATCCGCAATGCGGAGGGGAGGCTGGAGACGCTGCAGGACACCCAGGTGAGGAAGCCGCCGGCTCCGCTCAGCTTCGCGGGCATCCCGAGCGGGTTCCAGGTGCTGGGGGACGGCGCCGGGCTGCTGGTGCTGGCTCGGGGCCTCCGTGTCCCGGGCCGGCTCGTCGTCGAGGAGTTCTCCGTGGGCCCGTCGTCGCGCATCCTCGTCACCGGGGCGAACGGCGCGGGCAAGTCGACCCTCCTCGCCGTCCTCGCGGGTCGCCTGGAGGCCGGCGCGGGATCGGTGCAGCGGCGACGCGGACTCCGTGTCGAGCTGCTGGAGCAGGATGTGCGCTTCGCCGATCCTTCCGCCTCTCCTCGCCGGATCTACGAGGCCGCCCTCGGCGAGCGTCGGGCGGAGGCCGTGCCGCTCTCGTCGCTGGGGCTGATCGCGCCGCGGGACGCAGACCGCCCGGTGGGCTCACTGTCGGTCGGTCAGCAGCGCCGGCTCGCGCTCGCCCTGATCATGGCCCGGCCGCCGCACCTGTTCCTGCTCGACGAGCCGACCAACCACCTATCGTTGTCGCTGGCGACCGAGCTGGAGGAGGCACTCGGGACGTATCCGGGCGCGGTCGTGGTGGCCAGCCACGACCGGTGGCTGCGGTCCGGCTGGACCGGGCAGACCGTCCACCTTGCTTAACCTTCGAACGTATGTTCGAATGGTGACATGCGTTGGAGTGGTCAGGAGCTGTCGGTCGAAGAGCCGTCCGCTCTGCCCGGGCTCGCCCGGCTGAACAACCTGGTGCGATCGGTGCGGACGCCCGACTTCGCCGGCATCACGTTCCACGAGGTGCTGGCGAAGTCGGCGCTCAACCGCATTCCGGGCGGGGGAGGGCCGATGCCGTTCGGCTGGACCATCAACCCGTACAGAGGCTGCTCCCATGCGTGCGTCTACTGCTTCGCGCGCCCGACGCACACCTACCTCGACCTCGACTCGGGCAAAGACTTCGACAACGAGATCATCGTCAAGGTGAATGTCGCCGAGGTGGTGCGCGCCGAGCTGGCGAAGCCGAGCTGGGGTCACCATCCGGTCGCGCTCGGGACCAACACCGACCCGTATCAGCGTGCCGAGGGGCGTTACGCGCTGATGCCCGGCATCATCGACGCTCTCGCCGACTCGGGCACGCCGTTCAGCATCCTGACCAAGGGGTCACTGCTCCGGCGTGACCTCGATCGGCTCGCCGAGGCGAGCAAGCGGGTCCCGGTCGATCTGGCGATGTCGATCGCGGTCTACGACGACGAACTGCAGCAGTCGATCGAGCCGGGAACTCCGACGACCAAGGCGCGCCTGGCCACCGTCACCGCGGTGCGCGAGCACGGACTCGACTGCGGTGTCTTCCTGATGCCGATCATCCCGTACCTCACCGATACCCGGGCCCACCTCGACGAGGCGCTCCGCCAGGCCAAGGACGCCGGCGCAACGTCGGTGCTGTACTCCGCGTTGCACCTGAAGGCGGGCGTCAAGGAATGGTTCTACCTCTGGCTCGAGCGCGAGCATCCCGAGCTGCTTCCGAAGTACCGCGCGATGTACGGGCGCGGCACCTACGCGCCGAAGGAGTACCGCAGCTGGCTGGCCGGGCGCATCAAGCCGCTCATCCGGGGACACGGACTGGAGCGCGGGCGGGAGGATCCACTCACCGGGGGCGTCCGGTCCACGGCGCTCGGAATGCTTCGCGACGATGAGGGGGAGCGTCGGACGGTCGGGTCGGCTGTCCGAGCGGGCTCGGGCGAGGCTCCGGATGCGGCGTCGATCGTGAGTGCGTCGCTCACCGGCCTGGGGGTGCAGCCGACGCTGTTCTGACGATGATGACGGTGTAGGCGCCGTCATTGTCCGAGGCGTTGCTGTCGTTGACTCGGAGCGTCAGTTCGCCGCTGCGGGCCGCGGCTCCAGTGAAGTGGGATCCGATCGCGAACCAGGGGCCCGTGCCCACTCTGCCGATCAGGGTTCCGGTCGGGACTGCTGGCAGTAGCGCCCACGCGTCGAATTTCGGTGAGCAGCTCGCCGTGCTGACCGTACGGTTCCCGCCAGGGTCCACCGTCGGCTGGCCATCGCAGCCGTCGCCTTCCCAGCCGTAGTGACCGGATCCGGACGCATCGACTGTGAGCATGTCGCCGGCGGCGAGGGTGACAGGGGTGGCGACATCGCCCGCCGCCAACGGCACGAGCACAGTCGTGGTGCTTCCGGAACCGTTCGGACCGCCCGCCGTGGCCTTCGAAACGACGTCTCTCGAGCCGTTCAGGTTGGCGTACCAGCCGTGAGCATCGATGGCACTACTGCCGTTGTTATAGGAAGCGACTGCGACGATCTGCCCGTTGATGAAGAGGGGACCACCCGAATCGCCCGGTTGGGTTGACCCGTCGACACCGCCCACGTTGACCGCGGGGCCGCCCCTGAGGTCGGGACCGTCGGCGACGACCGTCACGGACGCGCGGCGTTGCTGACCGGGATGATCCGACCCGAGCCCGTAGATCACGCCCGAGTCCCCCGCGCGCACCGTGTACCCCAGGTCCACCTGCGGGTAACTCGGTAGTGGATGCGGTGTCGCCAGACGGATCAATTTGACGTCGGCGCCCGGTGCATCCAGGACCTCACCGACGGCGACGGTCGCCCCCGTGAAACCCCCGGCCGAATCGGCGAAGGAAACCGAGGAGGACGGGCAGTGTGCCGCCGTGACCACCCAGGACGCATTCAGGGCGAAGCCCGAACAGTACCCGGCCCTGCCCGTCACTTCGACCAGCCACGGCTGGGTCGCCACTGTTCCGCCGGCAATGGCGTTGGCCGGCGGAACCGCAGCCACGAGGCCTCCGCCGCACAATCCAGCGATCGCCAGCGCGGCGGCGCCGCACCGCCCCGACATTGCCCTGGAGAACATCGCACTCGTCCCATCTCTACGTATCTTCTTCGTCATGCGTCGCTGCCTCCAGCGTGCGGTCATCGGGTCTGACCCGGGCGCGCAGATCACCGTGGCGCGGTGAGGGCACGACGCGGGCGGAGGACGTGACCTGCGGGTTCTGCGGAGCCGTTCGAGCGTAGCGATGGCGTCCTCCGGGCGCCGCGCTCGGGGGCAAAGCCGGGATTCGGCCCCAGAAAATGCGGGGTATTCCGGTCAGAGTTGCGGCAGCGACGGTCTCGGCTGCTTCTCAACTGTGGATCACGCGTCGCCACTGGCGGCCGCGCCAGGGCATAAATACTGCTGGTGAGCACCGAGATGGTCAAATATCATGAAGCATGGGCTATCACGACAGAAAAAATGCAAAGTTCCACCGCGCACTGTGGGGCGCGGCGGCGGTCGCCGCAGCGTCATCGATCTTTGCGACGGCCGCCGCGGGATCGGCCTCGGCGGTGGTCGTCAGCGAAGGGAAATCGCTGTACGCGCTCGGTGATTCGTTCTCCTCGGGCAACGGGTCCGGACCGTACAGCAACGTGGAGTGCAACCGCAGCCTGAAGGCGTATCCGAATGTCTGGGCGGCCGCACATCCGTCGGTGTCGGTGAGGTCGTTCGCGTGTTCGGGGGCGACGAGCGCAGATGTCGAGCGCCAGGCTCAGCTGATGCCGGCGTCGGCGGATATGGTGACGTTGACGGCGGGTGGCAATGATGTCGGGTTCACCTCGACCCTGACCGCGTGCGCTTTCGGCAGCGACGCTCAATGCATTACCGCAGTCGACGAAGGCCGCCGGCTCGTGGCGGGATCGCTGGGCGCTCGATTGAGTGCCGCCTACTCCGCCGTTCGAAAGCATGCGCCGGCGGCACGCGTGCAGGTCTTGGGCTACCCTCGCCTGTTCACGGAAGGCACCGCCTGCGCCCCCACCGAGGGAGGCGCCGACTGGACAGCGACCAAGCGTGCCGCGTTGAACCAGGCCGCTGACCTGCTGAATGAAACCATCCAGCGCCAGGCGATCGCGGCGGGATTCACGTTCACCGACGTCCGCGATGCATTCGCGGCCGGAGCGGGACACGGGATCTGCTCAACCGATCCGTGGATCACCGATTTCGGGGAAGGCAGCATCGAAGGATGGAGCCACCCGAATGCTGCCGGTCAGGCCGCGTACGCCGGTCAGCTCCTCGGGTCCTCGACGTTCGCTCATCGTCACCCCGGATACTTCACGCTGACGAACGAGGTCACGGGCAAACAGCTCGGCGCTGCCGGAGCAGCAGGGAGCCGGGTCGTGCAGAGCCCGGCGACCGGCAGCAGTAGTCAGCAGTGGTCGTTCCAAGACGACGACAACGGCAAAGTGCGTCTGGTCAATCGCCAGAGCGGCCTACCGCTCACCCACTCGGGCGTGTGGAACGCTAGCCCGTTCCTCAGCAACGGCACCTCCGGTTCCGGGAGCGTGAGCGAATGGAGGCTGGATGAAGGCCCGGGCGGGTATCTCCGCATCCTCAGCGCGTTCGGCGACATCCCCGTCGAAGCCCGTACCGGGAGCAGTGCTGTTACTTTCGGGTTCGACGACACCGCAGTCCAGCACTGGACTCTGAAGCCGGCCTCGTGACCCGGGCGCCATCGACCCCAGCCCACCGCAGCTCGGGATCACCCAGACGTGCGCGTCGCGGACATCCCCCGCATCGGGGTACGAGCCGGGGTACACGGCGGCGGCGCGGGATGCCATAATCCGGAAGGGACCGAGACCCGATCGGCCCGGGAAGGACGGGACGCCGTGTCGCTTGGTCTGCCTAGCCACCTGGCGCGACCCGCGAATTCACGCGCGCTCGCCACGGGCGCCCGCTGGGCCGGCCTGGTGTGCCTGACCGTTGCGGCCGTCAATGTGGCCACGACGAGCATTGACGGGGCCACCGCCACCTCGTGGATCAGCCTGGTCGTGCTGCTCCCGATGGTCGCCCTTCTCCTGGTGCTCGCCCGCGGCCGGACAGTCGGGCTGACGGTCGCCTACCTCCTGGTCGGGACCGTCTGCACGTACTTCTACGTCGTCGCACTGTTCACCGCCACGCCCGCCTATCGAGACACCAACCTGTTCGTCATCGCGCTGCCTGTCGTCGCCATGACGCTCGTCGGCGGGACGGGAACCGGCGCGCTCGCGGGGATCCTCTGGGCGACGCTCGGCTTCGCGCTCGCCGAGGCGGCGGTGATCCTCGGCGCCGCCACGACAGGCCGGACCTACATCCCCGACGCGATCTCCCTGGGGGCCTACCTGCTGCTCGTCGGCGTCCTGGCGTTCGACGGGCTCACAAGGGGGACCCGCTCCCGCGCACAGACCGCCCTGCACCGAGGCGTGCGCGACGCCCGGCTGGTCGACCTTCGCCGAGAACTCATGGCGGCCTCGACCGCCGACCTCCACGACACCGTCCTGAGCGAACTGGTCGCCATCGCAGGTGCCCGCCCAGGGCCCCTGGATGCGCGGCTCGCGCGACGCATCGAGGCCGACCTCCGCGGTCTGGGCGCCGAGCCGTCGGGTGGCCGCACCGGGGACGCGGTAGCTGGCCCCGGTGAGCCCGTGTCCGACGATCCCTGGTACGACAGCGAGCTGCACCACGCGATCGAGGCAGCCCGGGACGAGGGCCTCACCGTCGACATCTCCGGCGATCGCGGGTCGTTCGTCCGCCTCGATGACGACGTCCGCCGGGCGGTCGGGCTCGCCGTGCGGCAGTGCCTCGCGAACGTCATCCGTCACTCCGGCAGCCCCACCGCCGAGGTGGCACTCTCCGCGGACGCCGGTTCTCTGTCGGTCATGGTGGTGGACGGTGGCAGCGGCTTCCCGGTCACCGGGCCCGCTGGCGACCGGCTCGGACTCCGGCAATCCGTCGAGGACCGCATCGCCCGCGTCGGCGGCAGTGTCGACATCTACTCCACCGAAGACGTCGGCACGACCGTCATCCTCACGGTTCCCGCCCCGCCGGCGCGGGAGAGCTCCGGGGGTCGCCGCGCATGACGGCTCTCAATCCGCGCACCATCGTCGGCGCGCGCTCGGTGGCCGTCGAGCGCACGCCCCAGCGGCTCGACCCTCTGGGTGCGCAGTCCGCCTGGCTTCTGGTCCCGCTCCTCGGCACACTGGCCGTCGGCTACGCGGTCTACTCGACTGTGATCCATGCCGGTCAGTTCCGCGCGCTCTGGGTCGGGCTGCTCGCCATCGTGGTGCTCGTCCTCGCCGTCATCGTGGCCATCGTCCGCACGCATCCCGGACTGACGCCCTTCGGCAGGTGGTCGCACTTCTCGATCATCGCGGTGACGTTGACGGCTGCCTGTCTGTTCGACTCCTCCGTCTGGGGGCGCAATGAGCGCATCCAGGACGACTGGGGCCAGATCGCCGTCGCCCTGCTGATCGTTGCGATGCCGCTGTACCGCCCGATCGGCGAGGTGGCCGGATCCGCGATCGTCTCGGCCCTCGTGCTCGGGGGCCTTGCGGCGGCCCAGCACTCGCTGGTCATCAGCAACGCCCCGCTCGTCTACGCAACGGTGGCAGCGACACCCGTCCTCGCGCTGGCCGCCGGCGGAGCGGGCTATGCCTGGACGATGACCGGCGAGACCCTGCGCTGGCGGCAGGTGGCGCGCCAAGGCCAGAGCCGGCTGGAAGGTGAGCTGCGCCAGGCCGCCGAGAGGATGATCGCCCAGGAGCGCATGACGGCTCTGAATGCCGAGGCGGTGCCGTTCCTGACCGGGCTGGCGAGTCGTGGCACCGTGAGCCAGGAGGATATCGATCTCGCGCGCGGGATCGCCGAACGTCTGCGCAGCATGTCCGTGCGTGCGGTCGGGCGCACGTGGCTGGCCGACACCCTCGATCTGGCGCTGGGCCAGCGGCGTGCGCAGACCTCTCCGGCGACGGCCGATCGCCCGGAGCCGGTCGACGATCCCGATGGGCTCGAGCGCGTCCTCACGGACGACCAGCGAGCCATCCTCGGAGCACTGATCGGAACCATCGCCGGCCGGCCGGGGCTCGATCCCGCCAGCGTGCGCATCCAGGCGAGAGATCCCGAGCGGCCGTCGTTCGTGCTGCGCGCCGGCTTCGACGAACCGCAGGCGGAGCTGCGACGCGAACTGCTGCCGTTCGTCAGTGCGCTCAACACCGTCGCCATGCGCGCCGGAATCGAGCTGCGCGGTCGCGAACTGACCGTCCGGTTCGCATATGCGGGCGCGGGCTTCCCCTACCCTGGAGGGAGACGCCGATGACACACGCACACCCCGATCCGACCGCGCAGAGCGCCGCCGCCGCACGTGAGGTCGACCCGCCCATCCGGCTGGCGATCCTCGACGACCACGAGATCCTCCTCGACACCCTGTCCACGTGGATCGAGAAGAACGCTCCCGAGTTCGACCTCGTCGTCCGTGCCGCGAGCTGGCTCGAACTGGTCCACAGCGACGCGTTCCCGACCGACCTGGTCATCATGGACCTGCAGCTGAAAGAGACCGTCTCCATCGGCGCGCGGGTACGCACCTGCCGGGCGGCCGGGGCGAAGGTGGTCGTGCTCAGCGCGGTGGACACGCCGGAGGACAAGGATGCGGCCCTCGCGGCGGGTGCCGTCGCCTACGTCACCAAGTCCCAGCCCATGACCGAACTGGTCGCCGCGGCGCTGTCGGCCGTCGGACGGGGAGTGGTGCGCACCCCCTCGGCGCAACCCGCGTGGCGGCCGAAGCCGCTCATCCCGGACTCGGCGCGCCCGCGGTTGAGCGATGGGGAGCGGCAGGCGCTGGTGCTCTACGCCGACGGGCGGACGACGTCCGAGGTGGCGCGCGCGATGAACGTGCAGTACGAGACGGCGAAGACGTACCTGCGGCGAGTGCGCGAGAAGTACGGCAAGGCGGGGCGTCCCACCAGCTCCCGGGCCGACTTGATCCGTCGCGCCGCAGAAGACGGGTACCTCACCTGACGCGGCCTCGCCGCTTTCACTCCGCCGTTCCCCTCTAGGATCGGTGCGTGGCAAAACTGTATTTCCGCTACGGCGCGATGAACAGCGGCAAGAGTACGGCGATGCTCCAGGCCGCCTACAACTACGAGGAGCGCGGGCACCGTGTGCTGCTCGCCAAGCCGTCGATCGATACCAAGGGCGACCTCGGCATCCTGTCGCGGCTGGGCGTCACCCGGGAGGTCGACTTCCTCGTCACTCCGGACACCGATGCGTACGGAGCCTTCCAGCGCCACCGCGAGCGGACCATCAAGCGATTCGGCACCGACGTCAGCGCGCTCCTGGTCGACGAGGCGCAGTTCCTCACCGAGGCTCAGGTCGACGACCTGCTCCGCATCGCACTGCTCGACGGCATCCCGGTGCTCGCCTACGGCATCCGCACCGACTTCCAGACGGTCGCCTTCCCCGGCAGCCGACGGCTCCTGGAGGTCGCGCACAGCCTCGAGGAGCTGAAGACCATCTGCCGTTGCGGCAGGAAGGCGATCTTCAACGCGCGCAAGATCGACGGCGTCTTCGTCTTCGACGGGGACCAGGTCGCGATCGACGGCGCGTCGGTCTCGTACGAGTCGCTGTGCGGCAACTGCTACCTCGAGGAGAGCCGGGGCGTGCTGAACAACGGACGCAGGCACTGGCCCGTGGACGCGGCGCCCGCCTACGTCGACGAGCCCGACCCCGACTTCACCTGAGCCGTTCCACCTGACGTCCTTCCACCCGAAGAAGGGGACACCATGAGAATCTCCGTGATCGGCTGCGGGTACCTGGGCGCCGTCCATGCCGCGGCCATGGCCCACCTGGGCCACGACGTCGTCGGCATCGACGTCGATGAGGCGAAGATCGCCTCCCTCTCGGCCGGCCGCGCGCCGTTCTTCGAGCCGGGCCTCCCGGAGGTGCTGCGCTCGGCGGGGGAGTCGGGCCGCTTGCGCTTCACCACCGACTTCGCCGCGGCAGAGGACGCAGAGGTGCACTTCGTCGCGGTCGGTACGCCGCAGATGGCGGACGGCGACGCCGCCGACATGCGTTTCGTCGACGCAGCA
Organism: Leifsonia sp. T36S-04; assembly: GCF_042465655.1. GTDB lineage: Bacteria > Actinomycetota > Actinomycetes > Actinomycetales > Microbacteriaceae > Leifsonia. The sequence goes on along the minus strand of NZ_CP146286.1, from coordinate 2,559,206 downwards.
TTCGCCGAACTCTTGAAGCACGCGAAGGACGGTGACCTCATCGTCGGCAAGAGCACCGTCCCCGTCGGTACCGCAGCGCGTCTGGCCGCGCTCGTCGCGGAGCGGCAGCCGGGTGCGACTCTCGCCTGGAACCCGGAGTTCCTGCGCGAGGGCTTCGCCGTCAAGGACACGGTCAGCCCCGACCGGCTCGTCTACGGTGTCCCCGACGGCGCGGCGGGGGAGCGCGCCGCCCGACTGCTCGACGAGGTCTACGCGTCGGCCGTCGGTGCCGGCACACCGGTCATCGTGACCGACTACGCGACCGCCGAGCTGGTCAAGGTGTCGGCGAACGCGTTCCTGGCCACCAAGATCTCCTTCATCAACGCCATGGCCGAGATCGCAGAGGTGACCGGCGCGGACGTGACGAAGCTCGCGGATGCGATCGGGCACGACGTCCGCATCGGACGCCGCTTCCTCAATGCGGGTGTCGGGTTCGGCGGCGGCTGCCTGCCCAAGGACATCCGCGCGTTCAGCGCCCGGGCGCGTGAATTGGGGCGTGGCGAGTCCGTCCAGTTCCTGGACGAGGTCGACAAGATCAACCTCCGACGCCGGACCCGGGTCATCGAGATGGTGCGCGAGGAGGCCGGTGGCCTCGCCGGTGTTCGCGTCGGCGTGCTCGGACTCGCGTTCAAGCCGCACTCCGATGACGTCCGGGATTCGCCGGCTCTGGAGATCGCCATGCGACTGGCGGAGGCGGGGGCGATCGTCACGGCGACCGACCCGCAAGCGGTGGAGAACGCGCGCCGCCGCGCTCCCGAGCTGACGTTCGTCGACGCGCCCGAGGCCGCCGTTCGCGGCGCCGACGTCGTCCTGCTGATCACCGAGTGGCCGGAGTTCACCGCCCTCGACCCTGCTGCAATGGGCGAGCTGGTGGCCCACCGCACGATCATCGACGGCCGGAATCACCTCGATCGCGAGGCGTGGCGCGCCGCGGGATGGACGTACCGCGGACTCGGTCGCTGACCGCACCGCGAATTCCTCCCATTTGGGGGCCGCCGAAAAAGTGAGGATTTGTTAGATTTGTCGCATGGCGACAGGTCTCACCGTGCCCGACGCGCCGCCGCGTCCGGTTGTCGAAGCACCCCAGCGTGCTTCGCGGCTCCGGCGAGTCCGGCACCCGGTGGCCGTGAGCGTCCTCCTCGGGATCGGTGTCGTCCTGCTTTTCGTGATCGCGTGGATCGGCGTCCGTGGCTTTCTCGCGCAGCGTGCGCTCAACGACGCGGTTCCCGCTGCGGACCGGATCAAGTCGGCGATCGCCGACGGTGACCTGGCCGGGGCTGCCCGAGCCTCGACCGACCTCCGGCAGGACACCGCGAATGCCGCGGCGCTCACGTCCGATCCGATCTGGCAGGCCGCCGAGGCGGTGCCCTGGATCGGACCGAACCTCACCGCCGTCCGCACAGCGGCGGCCGCGTGCGACACCGTCGCTTCCCGCGTGGTCACGCCCCTGGTCGCAGCCGGCTCGGCCATCGATCTGCGCGCCCTCGCGATCAACAACGGCCGCATGGATCTCGCTCCGCTCGTCGCGGCGCAGCCGACCGTCGTGAAGGCACAGGCCGCGTTCGCGGCGGCGCGCACCAGTGTCGCGGGCATCGACACGGCTGCGCTGCTGAAGCCCGTGGCCGGGGCCATCACGCATCTCCACGATGTGCTCGGAAACGCGACGCCGGAGATCGACGCCCTCGGCAACGCCGTCCGCCTGCTCCCCGCGATGCTCGGCGCGGACGGCCCGCGCGACTACCTGCTGGTGGCGCAGAATCCGGCGGAGTTGCGGTCGACCGGCGGTCTTATCGGTGCGATCGCGCTCGTTCACGCTGACAATGGTGCGGTCACGCTCGGGCAGCAGACCGCCGGCACAGCGATCGGTCCGTGGCCGAAAGCGGTGGCCGATGTCCCGCTGAGCACCCAGGGTCTCTATGGTCCTCTCGTCGGCCGCTTCCTGCAGGATGCGAATCTCACCCCCAACTTTCCGCTCGCGGCGGCGACGGCCTCCCGGATGTGGACCACCTCCTTCGGTGGAACGGTGGATGGCGTCATCGCGGTCGACCCGGTGGTGCTGAGCGGATTGCTCGAGGCGACGGGGCCGGTGACGCTCTCCAGTGGGGATCGGCTCACGTCATCCAACGCGGTGAAGCTCCTGCTGAGCGACGTGTACAAGCGGTATGAGGATCCCGCCAAGCAGGATGAATTCTTCGCCTCTGCTGCCAGTGCGGTCTTCAAGCGGCTGTCCGTCGGAGGCGTCAACGGCAAGAAGCTGCTCAGCGCCCTCGCCGCGGCAGGAGACTCGCGGCGGGTGCTCATCTGGAGCGCGCATGACAGTGACCAGAGGGTGCTCGGCGGCACCACGCTCGCGGGAGGCCTGCCGTCGTCGGATCTCTCGAGCGCCGGCATCGGTGTCTACTACAACGACGCCACCGGTTCGAAGATGGACTATTACCTCGGAACCTCCGTCGCGGCGGGATCGGCCGTCTGCCGAGCGGATGGGAAGCCGTCGACGGTCGTCTCGGTGACACTCACCAACCGCGCTCCCGCCGACGCGGGCACGAGCCTGCCGCGCTATGTCACCGGCGGCGGCACCTACGGCGTGACGCCGGGGAACATCCGCACCCGAGTGGCGGTCTACGGGCCGGCAGAGGGCTTCCTTGCCGCGACGCAGAGCGGCGGGGCCAACTATCCGACGGTCGCAGGGGTGGATCGCTCCCGGCCTGTCAGCCTCTTCACCGTTGAACTCGCGCCGGGCGAATCCAAGACCGTCTCGGTGCAGTTCCTCAACGCGCAGCAGACATCGGCCCGGCTCAGCGTGGTGACGACACCCACTCTGCCCGGAGACGGTTCCACCCCCGATGTGGGGGGTCGCAACGCGGTCACTCCCATTGTTGTTCGCTGCGAATCCGTTGTAAAGTGAGAATTACTCACCCAACCCCGACCGTGGGACGGGCCCCTATTGAAAGGCGGGCCGATGTTCAAGAAGATCCTGGCGGCAGTCGCCGTGGCCGCGGGGCTGCTGCTTGCGGCTCCCGTCTCCGCGAATGCCGAGTCCTACACGAAGGGCGCCGAGTGCGCCTTTGACGCGAGTGTCGCCACGGCAGGCGGCCAAGCGACCCTGATCTGCATCCCGGGCACCTGGACGTCGGGTGAGGCGATCAACTGGACCGTGACGGGCGAGAACGGATCGTCCTTCAAGCTCGCGTCGTTCACGACCGCGCCCAGCAGCCTCCACTTCGTCAAGAACGCGAACGTCGACGGCAGCGACGTGCTGACCGTGACCGTGCCTGCGTCCGCCTCCGGGACGTACAACTTCGTCGGCGTCGGACAGACCAGCGGGCACGAGTGCCCCGCAACCCTCACGATCCTGCCGGCCGACCAGGCCAGCACGGTCCTCGACCCGGGCAGCAGCAGCGGGCTCGCCCACACCGGTTCCGTGGTCGCCGCCTGGGCGGCGTGGATGGGCGGCTCGCTCGTCCTCCTCGGACTCATCGCCCTCGCGATCATCGCCTGGGTGCGCAAGGTGAAGACGACCTCCTGAGCCACTGACACAATCGAGACCATTCCCGGTCGGACCTCATCGGTCCGGCCGGGAATCGTCGTTGAGCCGGGAATGCGCCGCCGAGCGCCTGGCGTTGCATCTTGGGTGAGCGCCACCAACATCCCCCTGAACGTCCTCGACCTCGCCAGCCGTCCCGCCGGAGGCACCAACGCCGATGCGGTGAGTGGCACGATACGGGTGGCACAGGCGGCGGAGGCTCTCGGCTACGACCGGTTCTGGGTGGCGGAGCACCACGGCATGCCGGCCATCGCATCCAGTGCCCCCGCGGTCCTCATCGCCGGAGTGGCTGGCGCGACCGAGCGCATCCGCGTCGGGAGCGGAGGCGTGATGCTGCCCAATCACGCGCCACTCGTCGTCGCCGAGCAGTTCGGCACCCTGCGCGCCCTGTACGGCGACCGCATCGACCTCGGAATCGGCCGCGCGCCCGGAACCGACGGTGCGACCGCGATGGCGCTGCGCCGCAGCCCGGAAGGCCTCGGTGTCGACGACTTCCCGCAACAGCTGCTCGATCTGTTCGGCTTCTTCTACGGCGGGATGAGCGACGCCAACCCCCTGCACGGCATCACCGCTGTGCCCGGGCTGGGCGATGCGCCCCAGATCTGGCTGCTCGGCTCGAGCGGCTTCAGCGCGCAGGTCGCGGCGGCGCTCGGACTGCCGTTCGCGTTCGCACACCACTTCGCCGGCGAGAACACCGAGGCCGCCCTCGACCTGTACCGCTCGCGGTTCGAGCCGAGCGACATCCTCACCGAGCCGCACACGATGATCGCCGTCAATGTGGTCTCGGACGAGGATCCGCAGACGGTCCGCGCGCAGTCGTTGCCCGGGCAGCTGTCGTTCCTCCGGATGCGGCGGGGCCTGAAGCCTGAGCCGGTGAGCATCGAAGAGGCCCTCGCGTACGAGTTCACACCCCTCGAGGAGGAGTTCATCGCCTCGCGCAACGCCCGCCAGGCGATCGGAACGCCGGCGGAGGTCAAGGACCGCCTCGCATCGCTCCTCGCCTCCACTCAGGCAGACGAACTGATGGTCTCGTCCGGCGCTGCAACGGTGGAGGGACGCATCCGTTCGCTCGAGATCGTCCGGGAGTTGTACCCCGCCGCATGACGGAGCGTGACGGCGACCCGCGCGGTCGGGGTCGGCCCCGGGTACCGTGGGGCAACATCCCGGATCCGAGCTAAGGCGGTACCCCATGTCGCACCCACTCACCGTGGTCGGAGTGAGCGGAAGCCCCACCCACCCGTCGCGGACCACCGTGCTCGTGGACGACGTGGCACGCTCCTACGCGGACGCTGCGGGCGGAGTCTCGCGCACCATCCAGCTCGCCCCGCTCCTGCCCGAGCTCGGCGCCGGACCGTTCCGGAGCGACCTCAGCCCGGTCGTGATCGACGCGCTGGAGGCGGTGGAGACCGCCGACATCCTCGTCGTGGGCTCGCCCGCCTACCGCGCGACCTACACGGGACTGTTCAAGCTGTTCTTCGACCACATCGGTCAGTACGCGCTCGTGGACAAGCCGGTCGTCCTCACCGCAACGGGAGGCAGCGACCGCCACGCCCTGCTGGTGGAGCACCAGATGCGCCCACTCTTCGGCTTCTTCCAGTCGCTGACGGTGCCGCTCGGCATCTATGCCAGCGAGAGCGACTTCGCCGACTACCAGATCCGCTCGGAGGACCTCCGCGGGCGCATCGACACGGCCGTCGCCCGCACGCTTCCGCTGATCCGGGCCAACATCGACCCGCAGGCGACCCTGGCGGAGCGCGAATTCGCGCGGCCGGACGCGTTCTGAGGGTCAGCGACCGCAGCCGAGAGCTGAACGACGAAGTGCCGGAGCGATATCGCTCCGGCACTTCTGTTTGGTCGGGGTGACAGGATTTGAACCTGCGGCCTCTTCGTCCCGAACGAAGCGCGCTACCAAGCTGCGCCACACCCCGAAGGCCTTATCCAGGATACACGAGCCCGGCCGCGGTCTTGACCACAGCCGGGCCCCACTGGCCGCTACGGAACGGCGGTCAGCGTGACCAGCGACGCCTCCGGACGGCAAGCGAAGCGCACGGGAGCATAGATCGACGTTCCGAGGCCCGCTGAGACGTTCAGGTACGCCGAGCGGAACGCGTGGCGCCAGACGCTCAGCCCCTTCACCTGGGCACGAGGTATGTCGCAATTCGTGACCAGGGCGCCGTAGCCCGGCACGCACACCTGACCGCCGTGGGTGTGGCCGGCGAAGATCATCGAAGCGCCGTAGGTCACGAACGCGTCGAGCACCCGCCGGTAGGGGGAATGGGTGACGCCGATCGTGACGGCCTGCCGCTGCCGGGTGGGTCCCCCGTCCGGCCAGGTGTCATCGTCGGAGAACGGATCGTTCTCGCGCAGCTCGTCGAGGGCGCCCGGGATCGACTCCACCCGGTCGAAGCGGATGTGCGGGTCATCGACGCCGAAGAACTCCAGGTGGGTGCCACGCACCTCCAGGCCCGCGGCTCGGTTGTCCAGATCGGTCCAGCCGAGGTCGCGGAAGAACGCCGTCAGCGACGCCGTGTCGAGACGCGGGGCCGTTGACCCCTTCTTCTTGGAAGGCCCGAGGAAGTACTTCAGCGGGTTCTTCAGTTGCGGGCCGATGTAGTCGTTCGAGCCGTGGACGAAGACGCCGGGGATCCCCTGGAAGAGCTCGTACGCGGCGCGGACGCCCTCGAGCCCGTCGGCATGGCCGAGGACGTCGCCGGTCTCGACGATCAGATCCGGCTTCAAGCGTGCGAGGGAACGGATCCACTCCTGCTTGTCCCGCTGCCACGGTGCCATGTGCAGATCGGAGAGATGCAGGACACGGATGGGCTGGGCGCCCGCAGGCAGAACCGGCACGCTCACCTCACGAAGCGTGTAAGCGCGGCGTTCGATGAGGGACCCGTAGGCGAATGCGGCGGCGCCCGCCCCGGCCAGGAAGGCCAGGGCGGACGCGACCGGATGCAGAACTCGGCGCGCCACTAGCCGCCGGCGCCAGGAGACGGTAGAGCAGCGGCAGCGAGCGTCAGCGTGACCTGGGTGCCCGGCTTGGCCGGTGCGCCGCCCGCGGGATCCTGGGCCTGGACCACCGCGATCGGGCTGTTGCCGCCGACGGCCTTTACGGTGAAGCCGGCGGCCGTCAGGGCTATCGACGCGTCGGAGAACTTCTGGCCCACGACGTTCGGTACGGCGACGAGGGAACCGTTGCTGGTGAACAGGGTCACCGCGGTGCCCTTGCTCACCGAGGTCCCGGCCGCAGGGTCGGACGCGGAGACCGTGCCGGCCGGAGCGACGGAGTCCTGCGGGCCGCCGTCCGCCGAGTCGAGCCCCAGCCCGGTCAGGATGGACTTGGCCTCGTCCGGCGTCTTGCCGACGAGGTTCGGGATCGCGACCTGTACGCCACGCGTGAGCTTGTCGGGAGCAGCGGGGAACGGGTCGCCGCCGTACTTGGCGACGGCAGCGGACATCATGGTGCGCATGACCGCGGTCCTGGCGCTGGCGGGGCTGGTTCCGTGCGTCGGGTAGACCTTGCGGAAGTCGACGTGGCCCTGGATGTTGCCCACCCAGTACGCCCCGGCCACCTTGGTGGTTGCAGCGACGAGCCAGAGCTGGTCGTTGTACTCGGTGGTTCCGGTCTTGCCGAGCATGTCCTTACCCGTGCGGTTCATGCCGGATGCCGTTCCGCCGCCCTGAAGCGGTCCCATGAGGGCCTTCGCCATCGTGTTGGCTACGCCCGGGTCGATGGCTTGAGTGCACGTACTCGCGGGGGGCTTGACGTCCTTACCGGATGCATCCACCATCTTGTCGATGGCGATCGGCGTGCAGGTGAGGCCGCTGTTCGCGATGCCCGCGAACGCAGTGGCCATCGTGAGCGGGGCGATGTAGTTCGTTCCCAGCACAGCAGAGGGGTTCGTCGAGAGCGGCTCACCCTTGGCGGTGTGGACGCCGAACGCTTCGGCGTCCTTCTTGATCTCGCAGAGGTCGAGCTGGCTCGCCATGGAGATGAACGCCGTGTTGATCGACTGGGTCGTCGCGCTCTGCGCGTTGCGGATGCCGGTCTCCCCGGGGGAGTCGTTCTGCGGCGTGTAGGTGCCGTTCCAGCCTCCGGTGCAGGAGTCCTTGAACGACTTGTAGGTGCGGATGTTGGCGTTCACCGGCTCGCTGAGCGAGTGACCCTGTTTGAGCCATTCCGCGAGGGTGAAGACCTTGTAGGTCGATCCGACCTGGAACCCGCCCGAGCCACCGAACTTCTGGTCGGTGGCCAGGTTGACCGAGGAATAGTCGGTGCTGGTGTTCAGGACGTCCGGGTCCTGGCTGTACTTCTTGTTCTGCGCCATGTAGAGCACCCGCCCGGTGCCGGGCTGGACGCCGGTGAGCACGCCACCGATGTCGGCCTTGCTGTACGAGGCGGGCACGTAATCGGCCACCGTCGACTCCGCCGTCAGCTGCAGCTGCAGGTCGAGGCTGGTGTAGATCTTGTAGCCGCCGCGGTTGAAGTTCGAGGCGCGAGTGTCTTCGTCCGCCCCGAAGGTCGGGTCGTTGAGGATCGTCTTCTGCACGTAGTCGCAGAAGTAGGCGGAACCGCCGGCGGTCTGGCAGCCGCGGATGGACGGTGTGATCACCGGCGTGACCGGCGTCTTCACCGCCTCCTCGTACTGCGTCTTCGTCAGCTTCTTGTACTGGTACATCTTGCCCAGGATGTAGTCGCGGCGCTCTTTGTTCTTCGCGTACCCGTTGGCCGCGCCGTTGGTCTTCGACTCGGGGTCGTCGATCTTCAGGCTGGTGGGCTCGTTCACGATCGCGATCAGGCTGGCGGCCTGCGCCGGAGTCAGCGCGGCAGCGGTCGTGTTGTAGTAGTACTTCGCTGCGGCCTCGATGCCGTAGACGGAGCCTCCGAAGCCGGCGATGTTGAGGTAGCCGACAAGGATCTGGTCCTTCGTATACTTCTTCTCGATCCCGATCGCGTACTTCATCTCCTTGATCTTGCGGTCGGGGGAGACGCCGGTGGAATCGTCCACGCACTGCTGGTACTTGGTCTTCTGCTCCTTGGTCTTGACCGGGAGCGCCTCGCACTTCTGCAGGAGCACGTTCTTCACGTACTGCTGGGTGATCGAGGAACCACCCTGGACGCCGCCTCCGCCGACGGTGGAGAGCACGCCACGGACGGTGCCCTGGATGTCGATGCCGCCGTGGGTGTAGAAACGCGGGTCCTCACCGCCGATGGCTGCATCCTTCGCGGCCTGGGAGATCTGGTTGAACGCGACAGGGAGACGGTTCTGGGAGTAGAAGGTGGCCAGGACGACATCCTGGTCGCCGTTCTTGGCGTAGATGGTGGTCGGCTGGGCGAGCTGCTCGACGTTCAGGTACTCCGGAAGTCCCTCGAACACGCCGATGCTGTTGTTGGCGGCCATCCCGGTCACCGCGATCGCGGGCGTGACAGCGGCGGTGACCAGAAGACCGGCCACGACGCTCATGCCGATGAAGGCACTGGCGGCACCGAGCACACCCCTAGCCTGTGGTTTTTGCGCAGACATAGGATCAGAGTAGGTGATAAACCTGCGAAATCCCCCGACCAGAGGAGCACGATGCCGCGCTGGGAATACCTGACCACCCCGCTGATGATCCACAACACCGCCGCGATTCTGAACAACTGGGGGTCCGACGGCTGGGAGTTGGTGCAGGTGGTGACCGGTCCGGAAGGCGGTCTCGTCGCCTACCTCAAGCGTCCCCTGCCGGACGGAGATCAGGCCTGATGGCGGACATCGAAGCACGTCTGGCCGAGCTCGGGATCGAGCTGCCCGAGGTCGTGCCACCGGTCGCCGCCTACACGCCCGCTGTCCTCGACGGCCACCACGTGTACACCTCCGGACAGCTGCCCATGGTGTCGGGCGCGATGCCCGCCACCGGCAAGGTGGGCGACGGGCCGGGACTCGTCTCGCCGTCCGACGCGAAGGAGTACGCGCGCATCTGCGCCCTCAACGCCCTTGCCGCGGCGAAGAACGCGCTGGGTTCGCTCGACCGCGTGCGCCGCATCGTCAAGGTCGTCGGCTTCGTCGCGTCCGACCCGGCCTTCACCGGTCAGCCTGCGGTCATCAACGGGGCCTCCGAGGTGCTCGGGGAGATCTTCGGAGACGCCGGGGTGCACGCGCGTTCGGCCGTCGGTGTCGCGGTGCTGCCGCTCGACTCCCCGGTCGAGGTCGAGCTGATCCTCGCGGTCGACTGACGACACACGACTGACGACACACGACGAAGGGGCGGCGCCACTGCGGCACCGCCCCTTCGTCGTCCCAGCACGCCCCTACGAGAGCTTCGCCTGGATCGAGCTCATCACCGCGGTGTCGGCCAGCGTGGTGGTGTCGCCGACCTCGCGCCCCTCCGCCACATCCCGGAGCAGGCGCCGCATGATCTTGCCGGACCGCGTCTTCGGCAGCTCGGACACGATGAAGATGTCGCGCGGGCGGGCGATGGCGCCGATCTGCTGCGTGACGTGCTTGCGCAGCTCGGCGGCCACATCCATCGCTCCCGCCTGTTCGAGCTGGTTCTGCTTGATGATGACGAAGGCGACGACGGCCTGACCGGTCGTCTCGTCGTTCGCGCCCACCACCGCAGCTTCGGCCGTGAAGGGGTGCGCGACCAGCGCCGACTCGATCTCCGCGGTCGAGAGCCGGTGCCCGGACACGTTCATCACGTCGTCCACCCGGCCCATCAGCCAGATGTCGCCGTCGGTGTCGTACCGGGCGCCGTCGCCGGCGAAGTACTTGTCGCCGAACTTCGACCAGTAGGTCTCCTTGAAGCGCTCCGGGTCGCCCCAGACGCCGCGAAGCATGCTCGGCCACGGCTCCGTGACGACCAGGAGGCCGCCCTGATCCTTGCCGACGGGTGTCCCGGCTTCGTCCAGGATGTCGACGGCGATTCCGGGCAGCGGCACCTGAGCGCTTCCCGGCTTGAGGGTGGTGACGCCGGGGAGCGCGGAGATCATGATCGCCCCGGTCTCGGTCTGCCACCAGGTGTCGACGATCGGCGTGGTGTCACCGCCGATCACCTCGCGGTACCACATCCACGCCTCTGGGTTGATCGGCTCCCCGACCGAGCCCAGGACGCGGAGGCTCGACAGGTCGAACTGCTGCGGGTGCTGACGGCCCAGCTTCATGAATGAGCGGATCGCGGTCGGCGCCGTGTAGAAGATCGAGACCTTGTACTTCTCGATCAGCTCCCACCAGCGTCCGGGATGCGGCGTCTCCGGCGTGCCCTCGTACATGACCTGGGTGGCGCCGTTGGCGAGCGGGCCGTAGACCACGTAGGTGTGACCGGTGATCCAGCCGACGTCGGCGCTGCACCAGTAGACGTCCTCATCCGGGTGCAGGTCGAACACGTTCTTGTGCGTGAAGGCGGCCTGCGTGAGGTAGCCGCCGGAGGTGTGGAGGATGCCCTTGGGCTTCCCCGTCGTGCCCGACGTGTACAGGATGAACAACGGCTGCTCGGCGGGGAACGCCTTGGCGACGTGGTCGGCGTCGACCAGGGCCAGCTCGTCGTGCCACCACAGGTCGCGGCCCTCGGTCCAGGCAACGTCGTTCTCGCCGCGCTTGACGACGAGCACGTGCTCGACCGAGGTCGCCTCGCCGCTGAGCGCCGCATCCACCGCGTCCTTGAGCGGGAAGACGCGGCCCTTGCGCCAGCCGCCGTCCGCCGTGATGACGAGCTTCGCCTCCGCGTCGTCGATGCGCGACCGCAGGCTCTCGGCGCTGAAGCCGCCGAAGACGACCGAGTGGACGGCGCCGATCCGTGCCACGGCCAGCATCGCGACGACCGCCTCCGGGATCATCGGGAGGTAGATCGCCACCCGGTCGCCGGCCCGGATTCCCAGGCTGGTCAGCAGGTTCGCGGCCTTCTTGACCTCGGCCGTCAGCTCGGCGTAGGTGATGGTGCGCGTGTCGCCCGGCTCGCCCTCCCAGTGGATCGCGACTCGGTCGCCGTTGCCCGCCAGGACGTGCCGGTCGAGGCAGTTGAAGGCGATGTTCAGCTCGCCGTCGTCGAACCACTTGGCGAAGGGCGGCTCGCTCCAGTCCAGCGTTCTGGTGAAAGGAGTGTGCCAGTGCAGCAGCTCGCGGGACTGGTCGGCCCAGAATCCCAGCCGGTCGGCGGCCGCTCGCTCGTACAGCGACTGGTCGGCGACGGCCTTCGCCGCGAACTCGCCCTCAGGCGGGAACCGGCGGGCTTCGTGGAGCAGGTTGTCGATTGTGTTGCTCATGGGGAGGCTTTTCGCTCCTTTGCGATGCGGTCGATACGGGTCGTGGCGCGACAATGCCTGACTCTACAACCTGCCGGGGAGGCGTCCCCAGAAGACTTGCGTTTGCATCGATTCTGCGTAAACTGGTCCCCGGCCGAATGTAAATTCGTGCGTGCGGCGCAATCGATTCCCCCCAATCCTGCGCCGCAGTGGCCGCACCTGTTCCCCCCAATAGGTGCGGCCCCCCTTTTTTTAACGAGCTATGAGGTCGGCGGGCTCTTCGCGCGGGTCACGCGACGGCGTTGTCCACATGAGGTCCGTAGTCCGGGTTATCCCCTGACTTCGCCTCGAGCCGCCGCGGTGGGATCGGACTTTCTACTGTCGGCGTATGACGAACGACACTTCTTCGCGCCATGGCGAACCCGGCCTGTGGCGCACTTTCGGACCTCTCGCGCCGTACCTCCTGCGTCCGGGTGTCACCGACCTCTTCGTGACCGCACACGGCGAGTTGTGGAGCGACGGGCCGCCGCACGGGCTGCGGCGCGAGACCGCATGGCGCGCCGACGAACGTACCGCGCGTGAGCTGGCGACGCGTCTGATCGCGGCCGGCGGGCGTCACATCGACGAGGCGACGCCGTTCGTGGATGTGCGGCTGCGGGGAGGTGTGCGCGTCCATGCGGTTCTCCCTCCGGTCTCGACCGGTGGTGCGCTGCTGTCGATCCGCGTTCCGCCGCCCGTGCAGCCGTCGCTCGACGAGCTCGCCTCCGCGGGCGGGATGAGCGTTGCGGATCGCGACCGTCTGGTGGAGGCGGTGCTCGCCCGGACGAACCTGCTCATCACCGGTGCCGGCGGTGCGGGAAAGACGACGCTGCTCGCCGCGCTGCTGGCGAACGCCCCACCGGACGAACGCATCGTCGTCATCGAAGACGTGGCAGAGCTCCGCATCCCGCACCCCCATGTCGTCGGCCTGGAGACACGTCAGCCCAACCTGGAGGGAGCGGGCGGCGTCGACCTCCGGCGTCTCGTGCGTGAGGCGCTGCGCATGCGACCGGACCGCCTGGTGCTCGGCGAGTGCCGTGGCGAGGAGGTGCGCGACCTGCTCGCCGCGCTGAACACCGGCCACGACGGTGGGGCGGGAACGCTGCACGCGAACTCCCTGGAGGATGTGCCCGCCCGCCTGGAGGCGCTCGGGGCGCTCTCGGGGCTGGACGACCGGGCGCTGGCACGGCAGGCCGTCAGCGCCATCGGTCTCGTCGTGCACCTGGAACGCGCCGGCGGCGAGCGGCGGCTGGGCGGGTTCGGGAGGCTCGGGATCGAGGCGAACGGGCGACTCGCGATCCGCCGGGAGACGGACCACGCCCGGGAATCACGATGATGCAGCGGCCCCCGGGTGCAGAGGCGGATGCGGTCGCCGCGCTGGCCGAGTCCCTCGCGGTGCTCCTCGATGCCGGGTTGCCTCCGCGCTCGGCCTGGGCGGTCGTCGCGGAGCATGGCGGGCACCCGGTCGCGGCACGCGTCGTCGCCTCACTCGCCGCCCAGACGTCCTGTGCCGCGGCGCTCGGCGAAGCGGCGCAGTCGGACGACGTCCGCGCGCTCGCTGCGGCGTGGTCGGTCGCCGAGGTCGCCGGAACGCCGCTGGGCCACACGCTCCGCGTGGTCGCCGGGGCGCTCCGGGACGTCGCGGAGGCGGAGCGGGACGGGGAGGTCGCGCTGAGCGGGCCGCGCGCGACCGCGCGACTCGTTGCGTGGCTCCCCGCTGCAGGGGTGATTCTGGCGGTCGCACTCGGGACCGACGTCGTCGGCGCTGCCGCATCGCCCGCGGGGGCTACGGCTGTGGGAGCGGGCGTGGTCTTGATGTTCCTCGGCCGGTGGTGGATGAGCGCGCTCCTGCGGCGGGCGCTCGCCCGCCGGCCGATCCCGGGGCTGGCTGAGGAGTTGATCGCCCTGTCTCTCGCGGGCGGGGCTTCGGCGGCGGCGTCCGTCGAAGCGGCGGATCGCTCCGTTCGTTCGGCAGGGCTACCGGCGCTGGATCATCGTGCAGCTCGGCGCATCCTGCAGGTGGCTGAATCGGCCGGGGCTCCCGCCGTCGAGCTGCTGACGGCCTCTGCGCGCCAGGTGCGCCGCACAGCCCGCACCGATGCCCGACGTGCAGCGGCCACGCTCGGCGTGCGACTGATGCTCCCGCTGGGCCTGTGCGTGCTTCCGAGCTTCCTGCTGCTCGCGGTCGTTCCGCTGGCCTTGTCGCTACTGGCGTCCACAACCGCGGGCCTCCGCTGACTTCTCCACAGTTCTTCCCTGCGGGCGCCGCCGCAGCCGGCCGGGCCGAAGGATGGAACCACTGGAATCACCAGACGGACGAATGAAGGGAGACCCGATGCACAACGCGATCGGGACACTGCGTCACCTGAGGCGGCGACTGGCCGCAGACCGCGGCGCGGCCACCGCAGAATATGCGATCACCATCCTGGCCGCGGTCGGCTTCGCCGGCGTCCTGGTGGCGCTGCTGAGGGGCGACGAGGTCAAGGCGATCCTGTCGGACCTGGTGCACCGTGCGCTGTCCGGAGGCTGAGCGGGGGAGCGTCACCGCCGAATTCGCGGTGGCGTTGCCGGCCGTGCTCGCCACCCTCGCACTGTGCGTGGGTGTCATCCACGGGATGGCGCAGTACGTGGCTCTGGCCGGCCAGGCGTCGGTCGCGGCCCGCCTGGCCGGACGCGGTGATGATCCGGCGCGGGCGGCCGGCGCGGCGGGGGCCGGCGGTGCCTCTGCATCGATCGAGAAGGAAGGCGAGGTCCTGTGTGTTCGGGTGACGGCGCCGGACGACACGGTGCTGACGAGGATCGGCGTACGGCTCAGCGCGCGCGCGTGCGCCCTCGACGAGACGGCCGCCGGATGACGGGCCGGTTGAGCGGCGACCGCGGGACGGGCTCCGTCCTCGCGCTCGGGATCGTGTGCGCCGTCGTGGTGGTCGGCGCGGGTGGCATCGCCGTCGCCGGTGCGGCGGCGGCGCAGGCACACGCGTCGGCGGCGGCCGACCTGGCGGCGCTCGCCGCCGCGGACGTCGCCAGCGGGCGCATGGCCGGCGTCCCGTGCGAGACCGCAGCGACCGTCGCCCGGGCCAACGGAGCCGGCCTGTCGGCGTGCGCGCAGGCAGGCGTGATGGTCACCGTCACCGTCTCGACTCCCTATCTCGGCCTCAGCGCCTCCGCTTCAGCGCGCGCTGGACCGCCTCCGGGCGGGTGACGATACAGCGCTCAGTCGAACACGGTCTCCAGGAAGCGGTACGAGACGGCCGTCGGCTGACCGCCACGATCCTCGTCGGAGGCGTACTCGCGTTCGGCGCCGGAGGCCCGGATATAGAGGTAGTGCTTCGAGCCCGCCGGGGCCGAGATCTCAAGTCGAGGGCGCGCGTCTCCCGAGGAGAGGAAATCGGTCGAGATCGTCTTGCCCTCGAGGGGGCCGTCGATCAGTTTGGCGGTGTACATCATTGTCGTTGCCATGCTGTCATTGTCCTCCTCCCGGCGAGGGTGGCAAAGGGTCCCGAGTGTCGAAGGCGGTCGACGTCCGAAAGGAAGGACGGCTGCGCCCAGGGCGAACGTGGCGAACCCGATTAGGCGTACAGGCGGCCAAGGTGTGTATGGTTTGCCTGTCGGACGACGACCACCTCAGCCGTGGAACGTCGCCGCAGGGGGAGAGGCGCCACGTCGGTCCAGTCGTGGACGACATGGTCAGCTGTGGAAGCCACAGCGTGTGCATATTAAGAGGAGTCAGGTGTCTGACACGAAGAAGCTCGTCATCGTCGAGTCTCCGAACAAGGTGAAGTCGATCGCGCAGTATCTCGGCGACGGCTACGAGGTCATGGCCTCGGTCGGGCACATCCGTGACCTCATCGAGCCCAAGAACCTTCCCCCGGAACTCAAGAAGGGGTCGCTCGGCAAGTTCTCCGTCGACGTCGAGAACGAGTTCGAGCCCTACTACGTGGTCTCCGACCAGAAGAAGAAGACGGTCGCCGACCTCAAGCGCGCCCTCAAGAACGCCGACGAACTCCTCCTCGCGACGGATGAGGACCGCGAGGGCGAGGCCATCGCGTGGCACCTGGTCGAGGTGCTCAAGCCCAAGGTCCCCGTGAAGCGCATGGTCTTCCACGAGATCACCCGGGAGGCGATCGAGAAGGCCCGGGACAACACGCGCGACATCGACACGGCGCTGGTCGACGCCCAGGAGACGCGGCGCATCCTCGACCGGCTCTACGGCTACGAGGTGTCGCCCGTGCTGTGGCGAAAGGTCGGTCCAGGCCTGTCGGCGGGCCGCGTCCAGTCCGCCGCCACGCGGCTCGTCGTCGATCGCGAACGCGAGCGGCTCGCCTTCGTTCCCGCGTCGTACTGGGGACTGACCGCGCGTCTGGCTCCGGAGGACGCCAGCGCTTTCGACGCCCGGCTCGCCCGGCTGGACGGCCTGCGTGTGGCAACGGGACGCGACTTCGACGACCACGGGCAGCTGACATCCGATGCCCGGACGCTCGACGAGGCGTCGGCGACGACACTGGCCGAGGCCGTCCGTCAGGACAGCACGGCCGTCGCGGTATCGAAGGTCGAGTCCAAGCCGTACTCGCGTAAGCCGGCCGCGCCGTTCACGACCTCGACCCTCCAGCAGGAGGCCGCCCGCAAACTGCGCTTCTCCGCGCGGCAGACGATGAGCGTCGCGCAGTCGCTCTACGAGAACGGCTACATCACTTATATGCGCACCGACTCCGCGTCGTTGTCGCAGCAGGCCACCAATGCGGCGCGATCGCAGGCGGCGAAGCTCTATGGCCCGGAGACGGTGCCGGACAAGCCGCGCACCTACGCGTCGAAGAGCAAGAACGCGCAGGAGGCGCACGAAGCGATCCGCCCATCGGGCGAGACGTTCCGCACGCCCGCCGAGCTCGAGCGCTCGATCCGCGGCCAGGAACTGCGCCTCTACGAACTGATCTGGAAGCGCACGGTCGCATCGCAGATGGCCGACGCGAAAGGCCAGACGGCATCCATCACCGTGGAGGCCCGCATCACCGAGGGCCCACTCGACGGCACGGTCGCCGAGTTCACCGCGAGCGGCACCGTCATCACCTTCCGCGGCTTCCTCAACGCCTATGAGGAGAGCAGGGACGAGGAGCGCAACAGCTCCGACTCGGCCGAGGCGAAGCTTCCCCCGCTCACGGAGAAGCAGCCGCTGACCGTCCAGGATGTCGCAGCGGACGGCCACGAGACCACGCCGCCGCCGCGGTACACGGAGGCGAGCCTCGTGAAGTCGCTGGAAGAGCTGGGTATCGGACGACCGTCCACGTTCGCGAGCATCATCTCGACGATCATCGACCGGGGCTACGTGACCCAGCGTGGGCAGGCCCTCGTTCCGAGCTGGGTGGCGTTCTCCGTGGTCCGACTGCTGGAGGACTACTTCGGCGACCTCGTGCAGTACGACTTCACCGCAGAGATGGAAGACGACCTGGACCGCATCGCCGACGGCGAGGCGGAGCGCGTCGACTGGCTCAACAGCTTCTACTTCGGCAGCGGCAAGCACAAAGGGCTCCGCCGCGTCATCGACAACATGGGCGAGATCGATGCGCGCAGCATCAACTCGATCGCCATCGATGACGGCGTCACGCTGCGGATCGGCAAGTACGGGCCGTACCTCGAGGTCAACGACCCGGACGCCGCAGCCGACGCCACCCCGCGCCGGGTCAACATCCCGCCGGAGCTGGCGCCGGACGAGCTCACCCCGGCGAAAGCCCACGAACTGATCGAAGCCCCGGTGCAGACCGACCGTGTGCTCGGCACCAACCCGTCCAACGGCAAGCAGGTGCTCGCCAAGGACGGCCGCTTCGGGCCGTACGTCACCGAGGCCGACCCGGAGGACGAGCCCGTCGCCGACCCCAACACGGGCGAGGTCGCAGAGCCGGCGAAGAAGACGAAGAAGGCCGCAGCCGAGAAGCCGCGCACGGCATCCCTGTTCAAGTCCATGGACCTTGCGGCCATCGACCTCGAGACCGCGCTGAAGCTCCTCGACCTTCCCCGCGTCGTCGGGGCCGACCCGGAGAGCGGCGAAGAGATCCAGGCACAGAACGGCCGGTACGGTCCCTACCTGAAGAAGGGCACCGACACCCGCTCCCTTCCCAGCGAGGATGACATCTTCGATGTCGACCTGGCGGGGGCGCTTGAGCTCTTCGCAGCACCGAAGTACGGCAACCGCCGGGCGTCGAGTGCGCTCAAGGAGTTCGACGCCGACCCGGTGAGCGGAAAGCCCATCCGGATCAAGGACGGACGATTCGGCGCCTACGTCACCGACGGTGAGACGAACGCGACGATCCCGCGCGGCGAGACCGTCGACGAGGTCGACTTCGACCGCGCTGTCCAGCTGCTCGCCGACAAGCGGGCGAAGGGACCGGCCAAGAAGCCGACGCGCAAGGCGCCCGCCGCCAAGACGACGACCGCCAAGTCGACGGCCGCTAAGTCGACGGCCGCGAAGAAGCCGGCTGCCAAGAAGCCGGCCGCCAAGACGACGGCTTCCAAGACGACCGCCGCCAAGGCTGCTGCAGCCAAGAAGCCCGCCGCGGCGAAGAAGCCCGCCGAGTGACCGGCGGACTCTTCATCACGCTCGAGGGTGGGGACGGTGTGGGCAAGTCGACCCAGGCCGCCCTCCTCGAGCAGTGGCTGGTGGGGCTCGGCCGTACCGTCGTCCGCACCCGCGAACCAGGTGGAACGGACGCCGGGGTCGAGATCCGCGAGATCGTCCTGCACCACCGGGGCGACATCGCTCCGCGAGCGGAGGCACTGCTCTACGCGGCCGACCGAGCGCACCACATCGCGACCGTCGTTCGCCCGGCCCTGGCGCGCGGTGAGGTCGTCGTGCAGGACCGCTACATCGACTCGTCCGTGGCCTACCAGGGCGCGGGCAGAGTGCTCGACGCGCAGCAGATCCGCGATCTCTCGCTCTGGGCGGCGGAGGGGCTGCTGCCCGACCTCACCATCCTGCTCGACCTCGACGAGGACGCTGCACGCGCGCGCCTCGACACCGCCCGCACCCGTTACGACCGGCTCGAAGCCGAACGGTCCGACTTCCATGCCCGGGTCCGGTCGGCGTACCTCGGCCTCGCCGAGAAGGAGCCCGACCGGTTCCTCGTCGTGGATGCCGCTCGACCGGTCGACGAGATCGCCGCCGAGATCCGCGACCGGCTGAGTTCGCGGGTCTGACCCCGTCCGTGCGGTCGGATGCCGTGCTCACCGGTGTCCGTCGTGCCAGCTAGCCTGGAGACCATGACGGTGTGGGACGAGCTCACGGGGCAGGACGACGCGATCGCGGTCGTCCGCGCCGCAGCGGAAGGCGCGGCCGAGCGGTCGGCCGACGGCTCCACCGGCCGGGGCATGACCCATTCCTGGCTGATCACCGGCCCTCCCGGTTCCGGCCGGTCGAACCTCGCCTATGCCTTCGCGACGGCGCTGCTGAGTCCCGGCACGCCGGAGGGTGACCTCGCCACACAGCGCCAGGTGGAGGCACGCACCCATCCCGACCTCGCCGTGCTGAGCACCGAGCGGGTCATCATCTCGATCGACGAAGTCCGCTCCCTCGTCGCCAGCTCGCAATTCTCCCCGTCGGTGGGCCGCTTCCGCGTCATGGTCATCGAGGACGCCGACCGGATGACCGAGCGCACCTCCAACGTTCTCCTGAAGGCGCTCGAGGAGCCGCCGGAGCGGACCGTGTGGATCCTCTGCGCCCCCAGTGACGCCGACCTGCTGCCGACCATCCGCTCCCGGGTCCGTACGGTGCGTCTGAGGGTTCCGAGCGTCGGCGACGTCGCCGAGCTCATCAGCCGCAGGGATGGGGTCGACGCCGTGACGGCGGAACGCGCGGCTCGCCACGCTCAGAGTCATATCGGGATGGCGCACCGGCTGGCGACGCACGCGGAGGCCAGTCGGCGCCGCGAGCAGACGCTCGAACTGGCCCTGGGCATCCGCTCCGTCTCCGATGCCGTCCTCGCCGCGGCGACCCTGCTCGAGATCGCCGGCGCCGATGCGAAGGCGATCACCGAGGAGCGGGATGCGGAGGAGCGCGAGCACGCCCTCCGCTCCCTGGGTATCGAGCCCGGGGGCACCATCCCGCCCGCCCTGCGCGGACAACTCCGGCAGCTGGAGGAGGATCAGAAGCGGCGCGCCACCCGCAGCCTTCGCGACGGCATAGACCGGATCCTTGTCGATCTGCTCTCGCTGTATCGCGACGTGATGATGATCCAGCTGGGCAGTGCGAGCCCGCTCGTCAACCAGGAGCTGCGTCCCGAGCTCGACGCTCTCAGCACCCACACGACTCCGGCCGCTACGCTCGCCGCCATGGACGCCGTCGCCACCGCCCGTGAGCGCATCGACGGCAACGTCGCTCCGGCACTCGCCCTCGAGGCCATGCTGACCACGATCCTGCGCGGTGCGTCCGCGCGAAAGGGGACCGACCTGTGACCACCCGACCCGGCAGCGGCGCCTCCGGCCGCGGCCCCGCCTCAGGGCGTCCCTACGCCGTGCGCACGGTGCTGGTCGCGCTGGCCGCCGTCGTCGCCCTCACGCTCAGCGGGTGCGTCACCTGGTTCCTCCCGGCGAAGGGGGCGGCGACCTCGTCACCGGCTCCCGAGAAGGTGTCCGCTGCTCTGCAGCCGTACTACAGCCAGATCCTGCACTGGACGTCCTGTGCGAGCGGGAAGCAGTGCGCCACGGCGAAGGCGCCGCTCGACTGGAAGGACCCGGCGGCCGGGCAGATCGAGCTCGCGCTCATCCGCCAGCCTGCGAAGGGGACGAAACAGGGTTCCCTGCTCACCAACCCCGGTGGCCCGGGTGCATCGGGCTACGACTTCGTGAAGGATTCCGTCGACTTCGTGGCCGACGCGACCCTGCAGGACCATTTCGACATCGTGGGCTTCGACCCCCGCGGTGTCGGGAGGTCGACCGCCGTGAAGTGCTACGACGCGAAGCAGATGGACCAGTACCTCTACGGGATCACGCCGGGCATACGTGGGTCCGATCAGTGGATCGCCGAGAACACAGCGGTCGCCAAGGACTTCGGCCAGGCGTGCCAGGAGCGCACCGGCGCCGCGCTGCCGAGGGTCGACACGGTGAGCGCCGCGCGCGACCTCGACCTGCTCCGCGCAACGCTCGGTGACACCAAGCTCAACTACCTGGGCTACTCGTACGGCACCTACCTCGGTTCCGTCTACGCCGAGCTCTACCCGCACAAGACCGGGCGGCTCGTGCTGGACGGCGCGCTCGACCCGGCGGCCTCGAACTTCGAGGTGACCGAGGTGCAGGCGAAGGGATTCGAGAGCGCGCTGCGGGCGTATCTGACGAGCTGCCTGACCCAGAAGGGCTGTCCCTTCACCGGGACGGTGGATGACGCCATGGCGACAGTCGGGCAGCTGCTCGCCGCTGTGGAGAAGAGCCCCATCCGGAATTCGGACGGGCGCGAACTCGGAGCGAACACCCTGGTGACCGCGATCATTACGCCGCTGTACGACGCGACCGCGTGGTCGTACCTCGACAAGCTGTTCGATTCGGTGATGCAGGGGAGCGCCTCCGTCGCCTTCACGCTGGCCGACACCTACAACAACCGGACGGCGGACGGTACGTACTCCGACAACTCCACCGAGGCCTTCGTCGCGATCAACTGCCTCGACTACACCTACAACGCCGACCCGACCCTGATGCGCGCCCAAGCCGCAGAGCTCGCCAAGGTCGCGCCGGTCATCGGGCCCTACATGGCCTACGGCGACATCGGGTGCGCGAACTGGCCCTACACCTCCACTGTCCAGCGGGGCCCCATCTCGGCGGACGGTTCGGCCCCCATCCTGGTCGTCGGCACCACGAACGACCCGGCGACGCCGTACGTCTGGGCGAAGAACCTTGCGGCCGAACTGCAGAACGGTCACCTGCTCACCTACAAGGGCGAGGGCCACACCGCATACAACAAGTCGAATTCGTGCGTGAACGACACGGTCGACGCCTACCTGGTGAAGGGCACCCTCCCCGGCCAGGGCAAGACGTGCTGACGAGTGGTGCAATTTTGCAGGGAGTGAAATAATCGTAGACGTGTCTGCGGCCCCCGAATCCACCCTCAGCGAGTTGGGCCTGCGCGAGCGCAAGCGCATCGCCACGCGCCGTGCGATCCAGCTCGCCGCCGTCGAGCTCGCGAGCGAGCGCGGCTTCGACCGTGTGACAATCGACGAGATCAGCCACGTGGCAAACGTGTCGCCGCGTACGTTCTTCAATTACTTCCCGTCGAAGGAGTCCGCGATCATCGGCGAGCTCCCGGAGCTTCCCGACCAGGACACCATCGACCGGTTCGTCGAGGCGGGCCCCGACGAGGCGATCCTGGATGGCATCAGCACGCTGCTGATCGCGGCCATCGGGGTCGGCGACGAGGCGGGCGAGCTGGACGCGACCGACACCGACCCGCAGAGCGTCCACCGCCTGCACACCCTGCGCCGAGCGCTGCTCAAGGACAATCCCGAGCTGTTCGCCCTCCGGATGGCCAGCATGCACAAGTTCGAGGACGCCCTGAGCGGTGTCGTCCAACGCCGTCTGGCCCACGACGACGCCGCCCTCGCAGCGGATCCCGAGGCGTTGCACCAGCGCGCCCGACTGGTGACCTACGTCGCGTTCGCCGGCATGCGCCACGCCTGGTCGTGCTGGGCCGACCGCGGCGGCGTCGAGCCGCTGTCGGACCGTCTGCGGAGCTCGTTCGAGCAGCTCTCGGCACTGGGCACCCAGGTGCGCTGAGCGCGCATCCTTCCGGTCGTCACCAGCCCGCCGGATCAGGTAAGCTATCTGACTGTGCGCCGAGCGGAAGCCCGGCCCACGCCGCCCTAGCTCAGTCGGCAGAGCATCTCACTCGTAATGAGAAGGTCAAGGGTTCGATTCCCTTGGGCGGCTCCATGAAGTCCCTCTGATCCGGAAGGCCCGTCCGCCGGAGACGGTCGAGGCCGCGCGACCCGCTCAGTTGCTGTACGGGACCGCGACCGGGCCGCCGAACGACGAGTCGTGGCTCGCGGACGTGACGGTGTCCGACCGGTAGTCGGTGCTGAGGGCCACCGGCGCTGCATACGGCGCGACGGGAGCGACGGGAGCAACAGCTGCGACCGCGGGGACGGCGGGGACCGCCGCGACCGCCGGGCGCGGGTCTGCGGACTTCTCGAACTCGGTCTCCTTCAGACCGATCTTCTGAAGCTGCTCGGTCGTCCAGCCCGCCTTGACGGCTGCGCTCCACCCCTCCTCGTATGCGGCGAGCGCCTCGTGGATGGCGTTGCGCTGCTTGGCGAGCTCGCGGATGGCGCTGATGCGCGCTTCGATCTCCGACTCGAGCATCACGTGCGCGAGCGAAGCGGCTGCGTCGGGGTCGACGGAGGCGTCAGTGGAAAACGTCATGGTCGTTCATCCTTCGATTCGGGTTCGAAAGTGCCGGAGCACGTCGGAGTGGTCCTGCACCGACGCTCTCACGGCCGGGCTCCGCGGGGGCAGCCCCCACTTCGGGTAGGGCCTCGCCGGGGGTTCCTGCGTTCCTCCGCCGACGAGAGGCGGCCGCCAACGGGCCACGCAGGATCATGTAGGCGGAGTACAGCAGGAGCAGCACGCCCAGGGCCGGCAGGATCCACGAACGTTGCCCGTGGTCGAGGGCGCTGTTCACGTAGCCCAGCAGCGGAACGCTGTACCAGACGACACCGCGGACCTGGGCCGGGATGACGGGCGCGATATCCGCCTCCGCGTTGTTGTCGCCCTTGGTGGTGAACGTCAGACCACCCGTGGTCGACCGGGTGATCGCGACCACGCGATGCGACACGACGGCCGGGTCTCCTGAACGAATCTGGTAGGTCATCACGTCGCCGATGCGGATCTGATGCACCGGCACCGGCTTCACGATGACGAGCGTCCCTGGCGGGAGCGTCGGCTCCATGGACGAGGTGAGGATGGTCGCGGGAGTCGCTCCGGCGACTTTCGGCACGACGATGGCGGCGAGCGCGACCAGGATGACGAGGCCGAGGAGGCCGGCACTCAACCCCAAGCCGAGGTACTCCAGCACCGACTTCGTCTTCGTGGGCGCCGTCATGGCGTCACCGGGCGGTCGGTACGTGGCACGACCACGATGGTCGCTACAGGAGAGGTCAGGCCGACGGCATCCCGGGCTACCACGGAGTAGGTGTAACCCGTGCCGGCGGCCGCGCTGTCGTCGGTGAACGTCAGCGAGGAGGTGGAGCCGATCGGCAGGGCGGTGTCGCTGCGATACACGTCGTAGGCGACCACGCCCACGTTGTCCGTCGCGGCGGCCCACGACAGGGCGACCGCGTCGGTCGTTCCCGCAGCGGTGCTCTCGGCCGGGCTGGCGGTCAAGCCCGAGGGGGACGACGGAGGGAGGTCATCGGTGAACGACTGCCGGGCACCGGCGGTCGCAGTGCTCGACCAGCTGGTGCCGGCCTTCACGGTCGTGGTGATCGCCAGGTCGACGGCCGAGCCGCTGGCGATCCCGGATGCCGCAGCCACGTCCATGGTCGCGCGAACGCAGAAGGCGCTCGACGCGCCGGGGCCGAGCGTGCCGGTCAGGGGCACACCCGCTGCCGACGCCCAGCTGGTGGAGTAGGCGGTCGACGGTGCGACGGCCGAGGGGGTGCAGGATGCAGTGCTCGCGGCGGGCCACGCAACGACCGAGATGGCCGCTGCCAGAGGTCCCGAGCTGCCGGGCCCGAGCGTCGCGACGGATGTCACCGAGGTGGTGACCGTGCTCGTGTTCGTGACGAGCACGCCTCCGGTCGCGCTGGTGAGCCCGGACCGGAAGGCGACGTCGAGGGGCGGCGCGATCGTCTCGCTCACCGAGACGGTCGCCGCCGTGACGGTCCCCCCATCCGTTCGGGCGGCGCTGTTCCAGAGAGCGTAGCTTCCGGTGCCGGGAAGGAGGGCGACGACGACCGCAGCCAGCGCGCCGGCGCCGAGCACACTCCACGCTCCACGCACACCGGCCATCGTCGCCCCGCCTCCCTCGCTCGCCTGACCGGCCGCGTTCGCCGTGTTACTGCTGCGCCAGCTTGAAGGCGAGCTTCGTCAGGTCGATGGTGCCGCCCTGTGCGGCCGTGCCCGCTGCATCGAAGGGTGCACTCAGCACGATGGTGACCGTCTTCGTGCCCAGGGCGCCGGTGACTTTGTACGAGTACGGCGCAGGGCCCGCGGTGAGTCCGGCGGGCAGGGTCCCGGGGATCGTCATGGTCGCGGTGCGCGCCAGAGCGCTCGCGAGCTCCGAGCTGGCGGTGTTGCCGCCGACGACGATCGACGTGGGGTCGAGGCTCAGGATCGCGGAGAGGTTGTCGCCGGAGGCCGAGATGTCGACCTTCTGGGTGAGGGTGAGGGTGTCGCCCGGCACGATGCGGAAGGCGCTGATGGACGGGATCGCGGACGTCACGCCGCCGTGGGTGACCGTCCAGACCGCGGCGGAACCGGGGGTGTTCGCAATCGTCATCGTCCCCGACTGCACGGTGCCGGCCTGGGCGCTGGCGGCGCCGTTCCACAGGGCGAAGGATCTGGCGCCCCCGAGGAGGAGGGCGACGCCCGCAGCTCCGGCGATCGCGCCTCTGACGAACCTGTTCATCACGCACTCACATTCTGTTCGGGTCAGGACCCGGCAGGCGCAGGCGCGCTCGAGGTGAGCGTCACGGGGTGCGGCGTCGTCGGGTCGACGTTGAGCGATGCCCCGGAATCGGGGCGGTTCCGCGAGCGGACGGGTTCCCCTCGCGAGCCGCCCGCGACCGAAAGGTCGGGTCGGTCACGGCGGCTCAGACATGACAGTAGTTGTCCGCATTATGGAGGACAAGACCGTTCTGTACACCCAGAAAGGGGTACAAAACCGCTCCCTCGCGTCGAGCTCCAAAGCTGCGCGCTTGGGGCGATGACGCTCCATCTCTGCGTCCACGAACGGGTCTTCCGCTCGAATGTTGCGCATAGCGCCCTGCTGGCGTGCGGTCCCAACGCGGTGTTCAGAAAGCCCGGGTAGCATACCCGGATGCACGAATCGGACCAGCCGATCACAGCGCCCGACCCGTCCACACCCCCCTCGACTCCGGCCTCCCCACCCGCCGGCCTGGTGGGCGGCGTCATGGCGACGATCCGCAAGCACCCGACGGCGTGGATGGCCGGGGCGGCCGCCGCTGTCTTCGTGCTGCTGGGCGCGGGCAGCGTCGCGCTCGGGGCGACGGTCGGCGCACCAGCGGCTGCCGCAGGCGTGGCCACCCCCTCGGCCACTCCCACCCCCACCCGTACCGCGACGCCGACACCGACGCCCACGGCCGACCTTGCCCGTCCTGTGCCCGCGAACCAGGCCGTGGCGACCCGCATACGCACGTGCTCGGTGGCGGGTCTCGCCGCCGACGGGCGTCTCGGCAGCCTGGAGGCGCAGGTCGTCAACGCGAAGACCGGTCAGACCCTGTTCGACCGCAACGGCGTCAAGCCCGGGCCGACGGCCTCCGTCCTCAAGACCCTCACCTCGGCGGCTGCACTCGCCACTCTCGGGCCGGACTACCGCGTCCCCACGACCGTGGTGGCGGGCAGCACCCCGGGTCAGATCGTCATCGTCGGCGGCGGGGATGTCACCCTCTCCCGCCTGCCCGACGGCCAGGCGTCCTTCTACACCGGCGCCCCGAAGATCCAGGACCTCGCCAACCAGGTGAAGCAGGCGATGGGCGGCCAGCCGATCACCTCGATCGTGGTCGACGCCTCGCTGTTCGGCGCTCCCTTCTGGCAGCCGAGCTGGGACGAGCGCGAGGAGCGCGTGGTCGAGGGCTCCACCCCGTACATGACCTCCCTCATGGTGGACGGCGACCGCGACGACCCCACCGCGGTCGAGTCGCCGCGGAGCACCGACCCTGTCGCGCGGGCGGTGCAGTACTTCCAGCAGTACCTCGGCACCGGCGTCGGCGTCAGCCAGGGCGTCGCGCCGGCGGGCGCCCGCCAGCTCGGCGTGGTCCAGTCGCAGCCGGTGACCACGCTGATCGACCAGGCCATGCGCGTCTCCGACAACACGATCATGGAAGAGCTCGCCCGGCTGGTCGCCATCAAGAACGGCGCGGGCAACACCTTCGATGCCCTCAATGCCGGTGTTCTCGCGGGGCTCAAGGGCTACGGGATCGACACCGCGGGCATCCACATCGCCGACGGCTCCGGCCTGAGCGCCGACAACGCGGTGCCACCGTCGTACCTCACCCAGCTCTTCATCAAGGTGCTCAACCGGCAGAACGGCCTCGGGGTCGTCTACGACGGCCTTCCCGTCGCGGGCAAGTCGGGCACCCTCGGGCCGGGCTACAACCGGTTCACCGGCTCGAGTTCTGCCGCGCGCGGTGCGGTCTTCGCGAAGACCGGGTGGATCGACCACGGCTACACGCTGTCGGGCATCATCAACGCCGCCGACGGGACGCCGCTCACCTTCGCTGTGTTCGCGCTCGGGAACGTCGGCGACAATGCCAAGCAGGCCATCGACAGTCTCGTCACCGGCTTCTACAAGTGCGGGGACAATCTCTCCAACGGCTGAACTTCATCCGTTCGGCCGGAACAGCGATCCCGGGAGGACCGAATGGGCAGAGCGCTCTTCATCGTCGACGTTCAGAACGACTTCACCGAGGGCGGCGCGCTCGGGGTGGCGGGCGGCGCTGCCGTCGCCCAGGGCGTGACCGACTTTCTCCGGGAGCATGCCGACGACTACGACATGATCGTCGCGAGCCGTGACTGGCACGACGGCGACAACGACAACGGCGGGCATTTCGCGACGGATGGCGCGCCGGACTTCGCGTCCAGCTGGCCGCCACATTGCGTCGCGGGCACGGCCGGCGCGGAGTACCACCCGGCGTTCGACACGACGCGGGTCACCTTTCACGTGCACAAGGGACAGGGCCGGCCGGCGTACTCGCTGTTCGAGGGCCTGACCGAGTCCGGGGAGTCCGTGCACGACATCCTCGGCCGGTACGACATCCACTCGGTCGACATCGCGGGTATCGCGACCGACTACTGCGTCCGCGCCTCGGCGCTGGATGCTCTGGAGCACGGCCAGCGGGTGCGCGTGCTGACCTCGCTGATCGCCGGAGTCGCTCCGACCACCTCGGAGGCTGCGCTCGCCGAACTCGCGGGCGCCGGTGCCGAGCTCGTGGCCTGACCGCAATCGCGTGGACGGATGGGTGAGATCGCGCTACCCTGATTGCTAGCTCATCTAGTAATCAGGAGGCGAAGTGTCCAAGGGCGTCGTTGACGAGGAGAAGGTCGCCGGCACAGCGGGCCCCAGCGTGCGGCGCCCGATCCGTGAACCCGCCCGCTGGCTGCGGATCGTCGTTCCGGCCGCGCTCATCCTGATCTGGCTGGTCCTCGCCGGAATCGGCGGTCCGACGTTCGGCAAGCTCTCCGGGGTCTCCAGCAACGACCAGGCAGCGTTCCTCCCGGCCAGCGCCGAGTCCACCGAGGTGCAGGACTGGCAGAAGCGCTTCACCGACTCGGGCTCCATCCCGGCGATCGTGGTCGTGGAGGCGCAGGAGGCCATCCCGAAGGACGCGCTCGCCACGACGTACGCCGACCTGGGCACGAAGCTCGGAGAGGTGGATGGCGTCCAGGCCCCGGCCGAGGGGGCGAGCACGAGCGTCGCGGGCCCGATCCCGTCGCAGGACGGCCGTGCCGTCGAGTACATCGTGCCGGTAGCCGACTCGGACGGGCTCAAGACCGTCGTCGCCGACCTCCGGGCGGTCGCCGCCGCAGGCATCCCCGATGGCGCGCAGGTGTGGGTCACCGGCCCGGCGGGGCTCACAGCCGATCTCGTGAACGCCTTCGGAGGCATCGACGGCGTGCTGCTGCTGGTGGCGGTTGCTGCGGTCTTCGTCATCCTGCTGCTCGTGTATCGCGCGCTGCTCCTGCCGTTCCTGGTGCTGCTGACGTCGATCTTCGCGCTCTGCGCCGCCATCCTCATCGTCTACCTGTTCGCGCTGTGGGGCTGGATCAAGCTGTCCGGTCAGAGCCAGGGCATCCTCTCCATCCTGGTGATCGGGGCGGCGACCGACTACTCCCTGCTGCTCGTCTCCCGCTACCGGGAAGCACTCGAGCAGGACGCGTCGCGCTGGGTGGCCATCCTGCGTGCCTGGAGGGGCGCGTTCGAGCCCATCGTCGCGTCGGGCGCGACCGTCATCCTCGCCCTTCTGTGCCTGCTGTTCTCGGATCTCAACTCGAACAAGAGCCTCGGCCCGATCGCCGCCATCGGCATCGTGTTCTCGCTCTTCTCGGCGCTGACCCTGCTGCCCGCCCTCCTCGCGATCTTCGGCCGTGCCGCGTTCTGGCCGTTCAGGCCCGTCGTCGGCGGGCGCATCCACAAGCACCAGGACGGCGTCACCTACGCCGGTCTGGAGGGTGTGCGCGGGCTGTGGCGTCGCGTCGGAGGGCTGATCGCCCGCCGCCCTCGGGTGACCTGGATCGTCTCGTTCGTGCTCCTCGCCGCCTGCGCCCTGGGACTCACCCAGCTGAAGGCCAACGGGGTGCAGCAGACCGACGTGATCCTGTCGCAATCGGATGCCGTGGACGGGCAGGCGATCGTCGCGAAGCACTTCGACGCCGGTTCCGGTTCCCCTGTGGTGATCGTGGCGCCCGAGGGCGACGCGGATGCGGTGCTCGCCGCCACGAAGCAGACCGACGGCATCGCCTCCGCCGCGTTCTACACCGGAGGAGGCCGTCCGCAGCCCGGCGCGCCAGCGGATCCGGTGGTCAAGGACGGACACGTCCTCATCCAGGCGACACTGGCGTCCGCGCCCGACTCGGCGAAATCGGAGGCGGTGGTCACCGACCTGCGCACTTCGCTCTCGACCGACGGCTCGGTGCTCGTGGGCGGGGTCACCGCGATCGCACTGGACACCAACGAGACGGCGCAGAGCGACCTCGCGAAGATCATTCCGATCGTGCTGGCGGTGATCCTCGTGATCCTGATGCTGCTGCTGAGGTCGATCCTGGCGCCGGTCCTCCTGATCGGAAGCGTCGTGCTCTCGTACGCGGCCGCCCTGGGCGTCTCGGCGCTGGTCTTCAACCACGTGTTCGGCTTCCCGGGCGCGGATGCGGCGGTGCCGCTCTTCGGTTTCGTCTTCCTCGTCGCGCTCGGGGTGGATTACAACATCTTCCTCATGACGCGCGTGCGGGAGGAGTCCCTCCACCTGGGCACGCGCCCGGGCATCCTGCGCGGACTCGGGATGACGGGCAGCGTCATCACCTCGGCCGGGGTGGTCCTGGCGGCGACGTTCGCGGCGCTCGCGGTCATCCCGATCCTGTTCCTGGTGCAGATCGCGTTCATCGTGGCCTTCGGCGTGCTGCTCGACACGGTCATCGTGCGCTCGCTGCTGGTCCCCGCGGCGTCGTACGACATCGGCCGCGCGATCTGGTGGCCCTCGAAGCTGTGGCGGGACGCCCGGAACGTGGACCGTGCGGAGGTCTCCTCCTGACCTCCGGCTTGCCCGCACGGGCGCCGTGAGCGAGAGTGGCGTCATGGCGCGCCTCCACGTCGAACGGTATCCCGGTGCCGACCCCGTGCTGCTCGTCCACGGTTTCGCCTCCACGGGCGCCCTGACCTGGGAGGCGACGGGGTGGGTCGCCGCGCTCGCCGAGGCGGGCCGCGGCGCGATCGTCCCCGACCTCCGCGGGCACGGAGGGAGCGACGCCCCGCACGAGGCGGACGCGTACTCGCCCCAGCTGCTCGCCGGAGACCTGCTGGCGGTCCTCGACGCGGAGGGCCTCGCCCGGGTGGATGTGATGGGCTACTCGATGGGCAGCTGGGTGTCTCTCGCGCTCGTAGGGCTCGCGCCGCACCGCGTCCGGCGGCTGGTCGTCGGCGGCGTCGGGACGGTCGAGCAGTTCGGGTACTGGGGCGTGCCGGCCGTGCAGGCGGCGTTGCGGGGCGACGCGACTGCGCTGGATGCGTCCAGCCCGCTGGCGCCGCTGCTCGCCTCGCTTCGCCAAGCGCCGGGAGTGGACCGCGAGGCGTTGGCGGCGTGCGCTGCAGGGATGGCGGCGCATCCGCTCCCACTGCAAAGTTCGGTGCCGACCATGCTCGTGGTCGGCGACGCGGACCCGGTGGCGCACGGCTCGGGGGAGGCGGCGCGCCTGCTGGGAGCCGAATTGGTCGTCCTGCCCAGGAGGAACCACGTGACGACGCTGAGCGCGCGCGGTTTCAAGGCCGCCGCGCTGCCGTTCCTCGCAGGAGCGTAGGTCACGCGGGTACCCTGCGTCGTACGATGTGCGAGGACCGAAGGAGGCCGCATGATCGACAAGCTCGATGCCGAGCTGATCGCGCTGCTGGCCGCGGAGCCCCGGCTCGGCGTGTTCGAAGCGTCGCGGCGCCTCGGTGTGGCCCGCGGCACCGTCCAGGCGCGGTTGGACCGGCTCCAGCGTTCGGGCGTGGTGCGGGACTTCGCCCCGACGGTCGACACCGACCGCCTCGGTTTCCCGGTGACCGCCTTCGTGACGGTGGAGCTGTCGCTCAGTGACGAGCATCGCGACCACGACGTCGTCGATCACCTGCGCGGCATCCCCGAGGTGCTCGAGGTCCACACCATCACGGGATCCGGCGACCTGCTGGTCCGGGCCGTGGCCCGAACGAACACCGACCTGCAGCGGGTCATCGACCGCATCGACGGCGACCGTGCGGTGGCGCGGTCGTCCACCGTCATCGCCCTGACGACGGTGATCGACCACCGGACCGTGCCGCTTGTTCAGTCCGCCGTCGATGCCGACGACGACGGATCGACCACAGAATCGACCACAGAGGGGAATGCGGCTGATGGATGAGAAGACCCTGCTCGAACGCGTGCCGGACGGGCTCTACATCGCAGGGGAGTGGACCGCCGGTGCGGCGGGCACCTTCCCGGTGTTCGACCCGGCGACCGGGAACCGGATCAAGGAGATCGCCGACGCATCGCCCGAGGACGGCATCCGGGCTCTGGATGCCGCGGTGGCGGCCGCCGCCGACTGGGCGGCGACCCCCGCGCGCGTTCGCGGCGAGATCCTCCGTCGTGCCTTCGACCTGCTGCAGGAACGGCGGGACGAGTTCGCGCTGCTGATGACGCTCGAGATGGGCAAGCCGCTCGCAGAGGCAAGCGGCGAGGTGACGTACGGCGGGGAGTTCCTCCGCTGGTTCTCCGAGGAGGCGGTCCGCATCTCCGGTCGCTACGGTGCGAACCCCGAGGGCACCGGGCGGATGATCGTGTCGCAGCATCCCGTCGGCCCGTGCTTCCTCATCACGCCGTGGAACTTCCCCCTGGCGATGGCCACCCGCAAGATCGCCCCGGCGCTCGCCGCCGGCTGCACCGTCGTCATCAAGCCGGCGGAGCTGACACCGCTGACCACCCTGTACTTCGCGAAGCTCCTGGAAGACGCCGGCCTCCCCGGAGGCGTGCTCAACGTCGTCACGACGACGACGTCGGGAAAGGTGTCGGCCCCGATCATCGCCGACCCGCGGCTCCGCAAGCTCTCGTTCACCGGCTTGACCGAGGTCGGCCGAAAGCTGCTGCAGCAGGCGTCGCAGAACGTCCTCCGCACCTCCATGGAGCTCGGCGGCAACGCACCCTTCGTGGTCTTCGACGACGCCGACCTCGACCGCGCGGTCGACGGGGCGATGGTGGCCAAGTTCCGGAACATCGGTGAGGCCTGCACCGCGGCCAACCGGTTCATCGTGCACGAGGCCGTGGCCGATGAGTTCGCGAAGCGCGTCACCGAGCGGGTGAACGGGCTGAAGGTGGGCCGCGGAACCGAGGAGGGCGTCGCCATCGGACCTCTCATCAACGAGGACGCGGTCGAGAAGGTCTCCCAGCTGCTGCAGGATGCGGTCACGCGAGGAGCGACCGTGCTTACCGGCGGCTCGCGGGTGGAGGGCACCGGGACCTTCTTCGAGCCGACCGTCGTGACCGACGTCCGTCCGGGCAGCGAGATCCTCCGCCAGGAGATCTTCGGCCCGGTGCTGTCCATCATCCGGTTCTCGGACGAGGACGAGGCGGTGCGCCTGGCCAACGACACGGAGTACGGGCTGGTGTCGTACGTCTTCACCCGCGATCTGGCGCGCGGGCAGCGCATGATCGACCGGCTCGAGACGGGCATGATGGGCCTCAACGTCGGCGTGGTCTCCAACGCGGCCGCTCCGTTCGGCGGCGTCAAGCAGTCCGGACTCGGTCGCGAGGGCGGTGCCGAGGGCATCCACGAGTACCTGAACACCAAGTACACGCTGACGCCGAACCCGTTCGGAGCCTGAGATGGCGCGCACCGAAGCGGTCATCGTCGATGCGATCCGGACGCCCTCGGGACGCGGCAAGGCGGACGGCGAGCTCTCCGACATCCACCCCGCCGACCTTCTCGCGGGGGTGCTGCTCGAGCTCGTCGGGCGTACCGGCATCGATCCAGGCGTCGTGGACGACGTGATCGGTGGCTGTGTCACCCAGTCCGGCGAGCAGGCCGGCAACATCACGCGCACGGCGGTGCTCAGCGCCGGCTTCCCCGAGAGCGTTCCGGCCGTCACCGTCGACCGGCAGTGCGGCTCCAGCCAGCAAGCCGCGGCCTTCGCGGCGCAGGGCGTCATCTCCGGCGCGTACGACGTCGTGATCGCGTGCGGGGTCGAGTCGATGAGCCGCGTGCCGATGGGGTCGAACGTGCAGGGCGCCGACCTCGGAGGAGCGCTGCTCGCGAGCCGGTACCCGGACGGGCTGGTGAACCAGGGTGTGGCGGCGGAGCTGATCGCCGACCGCTGGGGGTTCAGTCGCGCACAGCTGGACGACTACGCTGCCGAGTCGCACGGCCGCGCGGCGTGGGCCGCGGCGAGCGGAGCCTTCGAGAACGAGCTCGTCGCCGTCCCGACGCCCGACTCGGGCAGCGTCGTGGCGGACGAGACCATCCGTGCCGGGACGACGGCCGAGGCACTGGCGCAACTGCGTCCGGTGTTCCGCAGCGACCGTCTCGCCGAGCGTTTTCCGCAGCTGGAGTGGAGGATCACGGCGGGCAATTCGTCTCCGCTGACGGATGGCGCGTCCGCCGCGCTCATCATGAGCGCCGACGCCGCGAAGCGGCTCGGGCTGCGCCCGCGGGCGCGCTTCCACTCGTTCGCGGTCGCGGGGAGCGATCCGCTGCTGATGCTGACGGGCATCCTGCCCGCCACGCGCAAGCTGCTCGACCGCAGCGGCGTCCGGCGGGGCGACATCGATGCCTACGAGGTCAACGAAGCGTTCGCACCCATCCCGCTGCTGTGGAAGGAGGAATTCGGGGTCGACCCGTCGAAGCTGAACCCGCGGGGAGGCGCGATCGCCCTGGGGCACGCGCTCGGCTCGTCCGGCACCCGACTGCTCGCCACCCTGCTGAACGAGGTGGAGGCCCGGGGCGGCCGGTTCGGGCTCCAGACCATGTGCGAGGGCGGCGGCACCGCGAACGCGACCCTCATCGAAGTGCTGCGCTGACCGGCGCGGACCATCCATCCACTCGCCCATACCGAAGGAGAACCATGCAGCTCGACGGATGCTCCGCCCTCGTCACCGGCGGAGCCAGCGGCCTGGGCAACGCCACCGCACACGCGCTCACCGATGCCGGCGCACATGTCGTCATCCTCGACCTGCCTCGCTCAGAGGGCGAGAAAGCGGCCGTCGCCCTCGGGCCCACCGCGCGGTTCGTGCCCGCGGACGTGACCGACGAGGAGCAGGTGCAGGAGGCGATCGCCACAGCCGCCGGCCTGGGGCCGCTCCGCGTCGTGGTCAATTGTGCGGGCATCGCGACGGCCGAGAAGGTCATCGGCCGCGACGGGCTCATGCCGCTCGATCACTTCGAGCGCGTCATCCGCGTCAACCTCGTCGGAACGTTCAACGTCGTTCGCCTCGCGGCCGCCGCCATCGCGCAGACCGAGCCGGAGGGGGAGGAGCGCGGCGTGATCGTCAACACCGCCTCCGTCGCCGCGTTCGACGGCCAGATCGGGCAGACGGCCTACTCGGCGTCGAAGGGGGGAGTGGCGGCCATGACGCTGCCGCTGGCGCGGGAGTTCGCGCGCAACCTCATCCGAGTGATGACGATCGCTCCCGGGATCTTCGAGACGCCGATGATGGCCGGTCTGCCACAAGCCGCCCAGGATTCGCTGGCCGCGCAGGTGCCGCATCCCTCGCGGCTGGGCAAGCCCGCCGAGTACGCGGCGCTCGTGCGGGCGATCGTCGAGAACCCGATGCTGAACGGCGAAACGATCCGCCTCGACGGCGCGATCCGCATGCAGCCGAAGTAGCCCCGTCCTCAGTCATTCGTCACGAATCGTCGGAATCGCATCGCCGAAAGGGACATTCGTCACGAATGTCACGCGCCGGAGTGCGCCTCGAGGAAGGTGTAGACGTCCGAGTCGTCGACGCCCGGGAACGACCCCGACGGCAGCGGCGCCAGGATGTGCGCGTGCAGCCGGGCGCTCGGCCAGGCCTTCCCCGCCCACCGTCCGGAGAGTTCCGCCGGCGCCCGCTTACAGCAGGACTCGTCCGGGCAGCGCGACTCGGCCCGCGCCGTCGTCTCGCGGCCGCGGAACCACTTGGCCTCGTCGAACGGCACCCCGACGGTGATCGAGAACCCGCCCTCGGCGGTCGTCCCGGTCTGCGTCGCGCACCAGTAGGTTCCCGCGGGCGTGTCCGTGTACTGGTACAGCTCCGTCGTCCGGTTGGTGTGGGTGAACGCACTGCGGGCGCCCCACTTGCGGCACACCACCTGGCCCTCGATGGAGCCGGTCACATCCGTCGGCAGCGGCAGCCCGTCGTTCTCGTAGCCCTTGTAGAGTGCGCCGTCGTCGCCGACGCGCAGGAAGTGCATCGTCATGTCGAGGTGGCTCGTCGCCAGGTTGGTCAGCCGGAGCGCTGCCGCCTCGTGGGTCACCCCGAATGCGTCGCGGAAGTCCTCGACCGCGAGGTCACGCTCCTTCTTCGCCTGCGCCAGGAACGTCACGGCGGCGTCCCGGGGCATGAGGCAGCAGGCCGCGAAGTAGTTGATCTCCAGCCGCTGCCGCAGGAAGTCCGCGTACGACTTCGGCCGGGTGTGCCCCAGGAGCCGGTGCGCCATCGCCTGCAGCGCCATCGACCGGAGGCCGTGGCCGCCCGGGATGGACGCCGGCGGCAGGTAGATGCGCCCGTTCTCCAGGTCGGTGATCGACCGGGCCGACCGGGGCAGGTCGTTGACGTAGATGAGTTCGAACCCGAGCTTCTCGGCCATCACGCTGACCTCGCGGTGCGTGAGAGCGCCGCGGGTGTGACCGGAGGCGCGGACCTGCTGCTCCGCCAGATCCTCGATCTCGGGCATGTAGTTGTTCTGCGCGCGCATCCGCTCGCGCAGCTCGGTGTTGGCGCGGCGGGCCTCCTCGGGCGTCGCGATGGCCTCGCTGGCGCGGCGGCCGAGCTCCCGGTGCAGCCCGACGAGTGAGCGGAGCGTCTCGGTCGGCGTGCCCTTGGTCGGCTTGACCGCGGGTAGGCCCAGCGACGCGTACAGCGGACCGCGCTGGGCGCGCGCGAGCTCGATCTCCAGGGCGGCGCGCTCGTCGGGCGGCTCGGCGGACAGCAGGTCGGCCGGTTGCACCCCGAGGGCCGTCGCTAGGGTGCCGAGCAGGCTGATGCGCGGCTCGCGTTTGCCGTTCTCGATCAGCGACAGCTGGCTCGCCGCGATCCCGGCCGCGGCGCCGAGGTCGTCGAGGGTCATGCCGCGCTGCGTGCGGAAGTGGCGGATGCGGTGGCCGAGCGTGGCGACGTCGATGTCGCCCGCCTCCCCGGGGATGCTCATGGCTTCACGATAGCGAAAGAATTGCGATTCTTACATCCACTCTTTCTGTATGCCGGGCGCGAAACTGCCGGATGCTGGTCGTATCACCGCTTCTTTCGACGACAAGGACTCCGCTATGAGCATCGCCGAGCTGGACCTCACCGACACCGCACCCGCAGGCGGGATGTCCGCCGTGCGCTCCTGGGTCGCCGACATCGCAGCCCTCACGCAGCCGGACGCCATCGTCTGGTACGACGGTTCGCTCGCCGAGGCCGATCGGCTCACGAAGCTGCTCGTCGCTGAGGGCAAGCTGATCCGGCTCAACCCCGAGTGGCGCCCGAACAGCTTCCTCGCCCGCACCGACCCGAAGGATGTCGCCCGTGTGGAGGACCGCACCTTCATCTGCTCGGAGGACGAAGCCGACGCCGGCCCCACCAACAACTGGCGCGCGCCGGATGCGATGCGCGCCGAACTTCGCGAGGTCTTCGCCGGAAGCATGCGGGGCCGCACCCTCTACGTGGTGCCGTTCTCGATGGGACCGGTCGGCGGCCCGCTCTCGCAGGTCGGCATCCAACTCACCGACTCTGCCTACGTCGCCCTCAGCCTCGGGATGATGACCCGCGTCACCGATACCGTGCTCGATCTGATCGACGCCGGGCAGCCGTGGGTTCCGACCATCCACAGCGTCGGGCACCCGCTGATCGACGGGGACGGTGTGCGTCACGACGACGTCGCGTGGCCGTGCAGCTCGACGAAGTACATCGTGCAGTTCCCGGAGACGCGGGAGGTGTGGTCGTACGGTTCCGGCTATGGCGGCAACGCCATCCTCGCCAAGAAGTGCTTCGCCCTTCGGATCGCGTCGGTGATGGCGCGCGACGAGGGATGGCTCGCGGAGCACATGCTCATCATCAAGGTCACCTCGCCGGAGGGACGCGCCTTCCACTTCGCGGCGGCCTTCCCGTCCGCGTGCGGCAAGACGAACCTGGCGATGCTGGAGTCGAGCATCCCGGGCTGGCGCGTGGAGACGATCGGCGACGACATCGCCTGGCTGCGCCAGGGAGCGGACGGACGGCTGCGCGCCATCAACCCTGAGGCAGGCTTCTTCGGTGTCGCTCCGGGCACGGGAGAGAGCACCAACCGCACCGCGGTCGAGACACTCTGGGGCAACACGATCTTCACCAACGTGGCACTGCGCGACGACGGCGATGTCTGGTGGGAGGGGCTGACCGACGAGCCGCCTGCGCACCTGATCGACTGGGAGGGGAAGGACTGGACGCCCGACAGCGGTCGCCCGGCCGCGCATCCGAATTCCCGGTTCACCGTGAGCGCCGCGCAGTGCCCGTCCATCTCCGACGACTGGGACGCCTTCGACGGCGTGCCGATCGACGCGATCCTGTTCGGCGGACGCCGGGCCACGAACGTCCCGCTCGTGGCTCAGGCGCGGGATTGGCGGCACGGCGTGTTCATCGGCGCCACCATCTCGTCGGAGAAGACGGCCGCCGCCGAGGGCGTCGTCGGGGAGCTGCGGCGCGACCCGTTCGCGATGCTGCCGTTCTGCGGCTACAACATGGCCGACCATTGGGCCCACTGGCTGGAGATGGGCGAGAAGCTCGGCGACCAGGCTCCGGCCGTGTTCCAGGTGAACTGGTTCCGCAAGGGCGACGACGGGCGTTTCCTCTGGCCCGGGTTCAGCGAGAACGCGCGGGTGATCGAGTGGATCGCGCGCCGGGTCGAGGGCAGCGCAGGAAGCGTCGGGACGCCGATCGGGCGCCTTCCCATCGTCGACGAACTCGACCTGGACGGCCTCGACCTGCCCGCCGAGGACCTCGACGCTCTCTTCGAGGTCGACCCGCAGAGCTGGCTCGCCGAGTGCGACCTCACCGAGGAGTTCTTCGCCCGCTTCGGCGCCCGCGTCCCGGCCCCCCTCCGAGCTGAGCTCGCCTCCCTCCGCTACCACCTCCGCGCCTGACCCGCCGAGCAGCCGCCGAGCAGCCGTCGAGCACAGGAAAAGTGTTGCCGATTCCCGCGATCGGCAACACTTTTCCTGTGCTCGGCGGCTACGGCTAGACGAGGAGTTGGTGCTTGGCGAGGTCCCGGTAGAGGGGGGTGGTCTCGACGAGTTCGGAGTGGGTTCCCGTGCCGACGACGCGGCCGTGGTCGAGCACCACGATCTGGTCGGAGTCCACGACGGTGGACAGGCGGTGCGCGATGACCAGGAGCGTCCGGTCCGCGGCGACCGCGTCGATCGCCTCCCGCATCAGCTGCTCGTTCCGGCCATCCAAACTGGACGTGGACTCGTCCAGCAGCAGCACCGGAGGCGCGGCCAGCAGCGCGCGGGCGATCGCGAGACGCTGGCGCTCACCGCCGGACAGCATGATGCCGTCCTCGCCGACGGGGGCACCGAGGCCGAGCTCGTTGCGCTCGAGCACCTCGGTCAGGTTGACGGCGTGGAGTACGTCGATGCACTCCTCGTCGGTCGCGTCCGGTGCGGCGAGGGTCAGGTTGTCGCGCAGCGATCCCGCAAGAACGGGCGCATCCTGCTCCACGTACCCGATCTGCGATCGCAGGGCGACGCGGTCGAGGGTGCGCACATCCATGCCGCCGAACCGCACCTCGCCGGCCTGCGGGTCGTAGAACCGCTCCACGAGCGCCAGGATGGTCGACTTGCCGGCGCCGGACGGCCCGACCAGAGCGGTGCGCTTGCCGCGAGGGACGCGGAAACTCACGCCGTGCAGCACTCCGCCGTGCCGGGCAGCGCCTTCGTCGCCCCCGGCGCCCGCCGCCGCCTCCGCCTCGGCGACGACGTCAGCGCCCGTCAGCGCCTCGAACGCCAGGCGCTCGGGAGTGGGCTGTGCACTGGCCTTCCCGGCGACAGGTCCGACGGGCCCGGCCGCAGCAGCGTTCTCGCCCTCCGGGTACGCGAAGCGGACGTCGGCGAACTCGATCGCCGGCGCCTCGGGCGCAAGCCCTTCGTTGGCCGCGCCCACGGTCAGCGCGAGCGGTGCGATCTCGCGATCGCGCTGGTCCTCCGTCGGCAGGTCGAGGATCTCCTGGATGCGGCCAAGCGCCCCGAGCGCCGAGTTCACCGCCGCGATCGCGCCGAAGGCCTGGCCGAGCGGCAGGATCATCATGAACAGGAACAGGATGAATGTGACCAGGCTGGCGACCGTGATCGCCCCGCTGGCCACGCGGAAGCCGCCGACGCCGAGCACCACCAGGAACGACACCTGCATCGCGATCCCGGCGACCGGGACGACCAGCGCCGAGATCTTCGCGACCTGGATGCCCATGCGCCATGCACCGGTCGCGTCCGCATCCACGGCGGCGATCTCGCGCTCGGTCGCGTTTGCGGCACGGATCGTGCGGACCGAGCTGATGGCCCGCTCCACCGCCGCCGCGAGATCGCCGACCTTGTTCTGGGCTTTCTGGCTGGCGACCCGGATGCGTCCCGAGAGAAGCACCACCGTCACCACCGAGATGGCGACGACCAGCACGGTCAGTCCGAGCAGAACCGGGTCGATGATGAGCATGGCGATGAGGGCGCCAACGAACGTGAGCGCGCCGCCGATGGCTTCCACGAGCCCCTGCGTCAGCACGGCACGCAGGAGCGTGGTGTCGGAGCCGACGCGTGAGACGAGGTCGCCGGTGCGGCGGGTGTCGAACTCGCTGATGGGCAGCCTCAGCAGGCGGCCGACCAGCTTGCGCCGTGACGAGAGGACCACTCCCTCCCCGGTCCGCTGCAGCAGGTAGTGCTGGTAGCCGGAGATCAGCCCCGAGACGACGACCAGCGCGACGAGCGCCCAGACCAGCCCGCCGAGCGGCTGTCCCTTTCCGACCACGTTGATCACCTGGCCGACCAGGAGCGGCTGGGCCAGGCTGGCGGCGGCACCCAGGATGCTGAGCACGACGACGACGGCGAGCACCCGTTTGTGTTCGAGTAGGTACGGCAGCAGCTGCGAGAAGCGGGCGCGGGGGCCCGCGTCGTCGGTGGAACGACCGAAGCCGCGGCGGCGGCGCGGCGCGGCGGTGGACGTGGATGACATGACCGGTTTCCGTTCGGGGGAGGGTGTCGGCAGCGGGTTCCCGCTAGCTCCGACCGTACTTCTTGTGGACTGCCTGTTTGCTGACACCGAGCGCGAGGGCGATGAGCTGCCACGTGGCATTCGCATTGCGGGCGCGCCGTACCGCGACGGCCTCCAGCTGATCGAGTTCTCGGTGCATCTTCGCGATGGCACGGAGGGCCACGATCGGGTCGTCCGAGTCCGCGTCGCCCGCCAGGGTGCGGAGATCTCCGGTATCCATGACGTCAACCATAGTTGACCTGATGAAGCAAGTCAACTTTGATTGACGACGTGCGGTCCCGAATGTCCGGGGTCGCGGCTACAGTGCTGAACTATGCCGCCCGTCATCGCCGCTCGCGACCTGGTCAAGAAGTACAAAGACTTCCCCGCCGTCGACGGCATCAGCTTCGATGTCGAGCCGGGGGAGTCGTTCGGGCTGCTCGGCCCCAACGGCGCGGGCAAATCCACGACGATGCGGATGATCGGCGCGGTCTCCACGCGCACGGGTGGCGACCTCAGCATCCTCGGCCTCGACCCGGATCGCTATGGTCCCGAGATCCGGTCGCAACTGGGGGTCGTGCCGCAGGCCGACAACCTCGACACCGAGCTGCGCGTCCGCGACAACCTGATCGTCTACGGCCGCTACTTCGGGCTGCCCGCGGCGGGTGTCCGCCGGCGCGCGGACGAGCTGCTCGCCTTCGCTCAGCTCGAGGACAAGGCCAAGGCGAAGGTCGACGATCTGTCCGGCGGCATGAAGCGACGGCTCACGATCGCGCGTGCCCTCATCAACGACCCGCGCATCCTGTTGCTCGACGAGCCGACGACCGGTCTCGATCCGCAGGCGCGCCACATCCTGTGGGATCGCCTGTTCCGCCTCAAGGAGCAGGGCACGACGCTGGTGCTCACCACGCACTACATGGACGAGGCCGAGCAGCTGTGCGACCGGCTCGTGGTCGTCGACAAGGGCACCATCATGGCGGAAGGCTCCCCGGCCGCACTCATCCGCGAGTACTCGACGCGCGAGGTGCTCGAGGTGCGTTTCGGGTCGGAGCGCAACGCGGAGGTCGCGACGCAGCTCGACGGCATCGGCGAGCGGATCGAGGTGCTGCCCGACCGCGTCCTCGTCTACACCGACGACG
Organism: Leifsonia sp. T36S-04; assembly: GCF_042465655.1. Lineage (GTDB taxonomy): Bacteria > Actinomycetota > Actinomycetes > Actinomycetales > Microbacteriaceae > Leifsonia. Next base: position 2,517,413 of record NZ_CP146286.1, on the reverse strand, counting down.
GGGAGGCCGAGCTCGTCCGCATCACCGAGCGTGGTCTGCGTCCGCTCACCAGCCTGGTGCGCCGTTCGAGCCTCGAAGACGTCTTCCTGCGCCTGACCGGACGGAGCCTGATCGAATGAGCGCGATCGTCGGGCCGGCGGGGGCGGCCGGCGCGCCGGAGCCCGGCTCGGGCGAGCGTGAGGACGCGCGCGCGGCGCTCGCCGCAGCGGTGCGTCCCCGCCGCTTCGGTGCCTGGTACGTGGCCGAGCACCGCTTCCGCGTGATGCGTTCGTACCTGCAGACGGTGCTGGTCACCGGATTCGGCAACCCGCTGCTCTACCTGCTCGCGATGGGGCTCGGGCTGGGGAGTCTGGTCAGCGCGAACATGGGCCCGAACGCCGTGGACGGCGTCAGCTACCTGGCGTTCGTTGCGCCTGCGCTACTCTGCACAGCGGCCGTCACGGTCGCGAGCGAGGAGTTCACGTACCCCATCCTGCTCGGCTTCAAGTGGAATCCGACCTTCTACGGGATCAACGCGTCCCCCATCGCGCCCGGGCAGATCATCGACGGTGTCCTCATCGCCGTCGTCGCCCGGTTGGTCGGCACGAGCGTCATCTACTTCGCTTTCATGGTCCTGTTCGGCGGGGTGCCCGGACCGTGGGGCTGGATCAGCATCCTGGTCGCCACGCTCGGCGGTCTCGCGTTCGGCGCGCCGATCATGGCGTACGTCGCGACCCTCGAGCAGGACACGGGCCAGATCGCCATGCTGATGCGCTTCGTGCTCCTGCCGATGACGCTGTTCTCGGGCACGTTCTTCCCACTGTCGAGCATGCCGTGGTTCCTGCAGTGGATCGGGTGGATCTCGCCGCTGTGGCACTCCACCGAACTGTCCCGTGTCTTCACCTATGGGATGAGCGAGCCGCTCTGGCTCTCGCTCGTCCACGTCCTCTACCTCACGGCGCTGTTCGTCGTGTTCTGGCGGTGGACGCGTCGCATCGCGGCGAGGAGGCTCAACAAATGACCGCCACCGACGAACGACTCGCTCCGCCGCGGTCCCGGTCGCGTCCGCTGGGGGCTCTGTATGCGGGCAACGCGCGCTCGGTGATGCAGCGTGGATGGTCGGCGACCCGGAGCACGAACTGGCTGGTCATCGTCTCGGGCTTCTTCGAGCCGATCTTCTACCTGCTCTCGCTCGGGATCGGCTTCGGAGCCCTGGTCGGCGACATCCAGACCTCGACCGGGCAAGAGGTGCCGTACGCCGCGTTCATCGCCCCGGCGCTGCTCGCGACGGCGGCCATGAACGGCGCGGTCTACGACTCGACGTGGAACGTCTTCTTCAAGATGCACTTCGCGAAGCTGTACGAGGGCATGCTCGCCACGTCGCTCGGCCCATTGGATGTGGCCCTCGGCGAGATCCTGCTCGCCCTGCTGCGCGGTGCGCTCTACGCACTCGGCTTCATGCTGGTGATGCAGGCGCTCGGACTGAACCTGTCATGGTGGGCGCTCCTGGCGCTCCCGGCCGTGCTGCTCATCGCGTTCGGTTTCGCGAGCTTCGGGATGGGCATCACCAGCTACATGAAGACGTTCCAGCAGATGGACTGGATCAACTTCATCCTGCTGCCGATGTTCCTGCTCTCGGCGACCTTCTACCCGATCACCGTCTACCCCGAGGCGGTGCAGGTCATCATCAAGGCGATGCCGCTGTGGCACGGAGCCGAGCTGGTCCGCGGGCTCACGACGGGTGACGTGAACGCGGGGATGCTGTGGCACGTCCTGTACTTCGTCGTCATGATCGTGCTCGGACTCATCCTGACCACCCGCCGCCTGCGCGCTCTGTTCCTCGACTGAGCGCGCACGCGGTAGGCGTCGGTCAGCTGACGTTGTTCGTGAAGTCCACGTCGCGCGTCTCCTTGGAGATCAGCAGAGCGATGAGCGTCAGCACGCCGGCGAGCGAGAGGTAGACGCCCACCCAGACGGTGCTTCCGTCGGCGATGGTCCACAGCCAGACGGCGATCGTCGGCGCGACCGCCGCGCCGAGCACGCTGGAGAGGTTGTACGCGATTGCCGACCCCGTGTAGCGGACGTTCGTCGGGAACAACTCGGGCAGCTCGGCGCCCATCGGTCCGAAGGTGAGGCCCATCAGCGTGAAGCCGATGATGAGGAGCGCCATCGTGCCGACGGTCCCGCCCGCGAACAGCGGCACGAACAGCAGGCCGAACACGATGATGCCGCTGGTCACCCAGATCAGCGTCTTGCGGCGGCCGAAGCGCTCCGCGAGGGGCCCGGCGACCAGCGTGAAGATGCCGAAGAAGACGACACCGATGATGAGCATGATCAGGAAGTCGTTGCGGCTGAATCCGAGGCCCGGCACGAAGCTCGCGGCCGAGAACGGCTTGCCGGCCTTCTCGGCGGCGGCCTGCGCCTGCTCGGGCGTCGAGGCCGTGGTGCCGTAGGTCAGCGTGAAGGCCGTCATCAGGTAGAACAGCACGTAGGTCGCCAGCATGATGAACGTGCCCAGCACGATCTGACGCCAGCTGGTGCGGAACACCCGCGCGAGCGGCAGCTTGGCGACCTCGCCGGTGGCGACGACCTTCTGGAACGCCGGAGTCTCGACCAGCTTGAGCCGCACGTACAGCCCGACGATCACGAGCACGGCGCTCAGCAGGAACGGGATGCGCCACCCCCACGCGGCGAACGCCTCGGGGGAGATGGTGAGGCTCAGGATGAGGAACAGCACGTTCGCGACGATGAAGCCGATCGGCGCTCCGAGCTGCGGGAACGTGCCGTAGATCGCGCGCTTGCCCGCCGGTGCGTTCTCGGTCGCGAGCAGCGCTGCGCCGCTCCACTCGCCGCCGAGGCCCAGGCCCTGGCAGAAGCGCATCACGACGAGGAGGAACGGGGCCCAGAACTGCCATCCCGGCACCTGCGCGGTCGGAAGGCAGCCGATCAGGACGGTTGCGATGCCCATCGTGAGCAGGGACCCGACGAGCGTGCCCTTGCGTCCGATGCGGTCACCGAAGTGGCCGAAGAGGATGGAGCCGATCGGCCGTGCGATGAAGGCGACGCCGAAGACGGCGAACGACGCGAGCAGCGCGGTCGTCGGGTCGGCGTTGGTGAAGAAGAGTGCGGGGAAGACCAGCACGGCCGCGGTCGCGTAGACGTAGAAGTCGTAGAACTCGATCGACGTGCCGATGAGGCTGGCGAGGATGACGCGGCCGCGGGTGTTCGCGGGTGCGGGGGAGGTGACGGGTGCCGTCGTAGTCATGCGTGTGAAGTGCTTCCGGAGTTGCGAGTGAGGCCGCATGACGGGCGCGGCGTCGGTCGGGCGGAAGGCGCGCATGGGCGGAGACGGTAGCGCTTGTGGCGCCCATCTAGCCTATGCGCGCTCCGGACGCCCGCCGAATCCGGCCTCTCACTACGCTGGGGGGTATGGAAACGCTGTTCGCTGTACTGCACGTCGTCACCGCCGTCTTCATCGTCGGTCCCATGGCCATCCTCCCCATGACGGCGATGCGCGCTGTCCGCGCGGGCGACGCCCGCCAGGTCGACACTCTGGCGAAGTCGACCAACCTGCTGTCGCTGCTCTCGCTGCTCGTCGTGCTCTTCGGGTTCGGCGTGATGGGTCTGGCGGACAAGAAGTACGACCTCAGCATCACCACCCCGTGGATCCTGTGGTCGATCATCCTGTACGTGATCGCGCTCGGGCTGACGTTGTTCGTCGTCGTCCCGACCATGCGTCGTGCCGCGGAGGCGCTGCGCGAGGGAACGGCCTCCCGCTACCCGGCGATCGCTGCCGGCTCCGGCGTCGCCAGCCTGCTCCTGCTGGCCGTGGTCGTGCTGATGGTCTGGAAGCCGTAGCGACCCCAGTCTGCTGTTGACGGCCTCCAGGCATGGCTCTACACTCGTGATCAACCAAAGAGTTGATCAAGGAGTAGGTTGATCGTGTCCGATGACGAAAGTCTCGACCGAGCGTTCTCGGCACTGGCGGATCCGGTGCGGCGGGCGATCGTCGCCCGTTTGAGCCGGGGGCCGGCGACGGTCAACGAGCTGGCCGAGCCCTTCGCCATCACGCTGCAGGCTGTGTCCAAGCACATCAGCGTGCTGGAGGCGGCCGGGCTCGTCACGCGCAGCCGCGATGCTCAGCGCCGCCCCGTCCATCTGGAGGCCGCGGCGCTGGAACGGCTCACGTCGTGGATCGACCGCTACCGGCTGGAGGCGGAGTCGCGCTATCGACAGCTCGACGACCTCCTGGCCGCCACCGCGCAACAGGAGAACCCGAACAGGGAGAAGGAATCATGAGCAATCCGGTCATCATCGATGCCGTACCCGGCACGTCCTACGCCGACATCACGCGCGAATTCGACGCGCCCGTGGAGGCGGTCTTCCGCGCCCACGCGGATCCGGAGCTGTACGCCAGGTGGATCGGCCCGCGCCGGCTCGCGAACACCATCACCGACTGGGACTTCCGCTCCGGCGGACGCTACGCCTACGAGGCGCGCGACGACGACGGGACGGTGTACGCGTTTCGCGGCGTCATCCACACCGTCGTCGAGAACGAGCTGGTCATCCAGACCTTCGAATACCTGGGGGCGCCGGGCGAAGTCAGCCTCGACCGCATGCGTTTCGAAGCGCTGCCCGGCGGCCGGTCGCGCCTCGTCGGCCGTTCCGTGATGACCTCGCGCGAGGCTCTCGAGCAGATGATCGCGAGCGGCATGGAGTACGGCATGCGCGAAGGCTACGAGAAGCTCGACGAGCTGCTGGAGGGCGCCCGATCATGACTGACAACCCGACCCCGACGATCCCCGCCGGCGCGATGATGCTGGAACTGGTGATGCTGCCGGTCAGCGACCTCGACCGGTCGATCGAGTTCTACCGGGACCGCGCCGGCTTCGCAGTGGATGTGGACGTGCGCCCGGCCGACGGCGTACGCATCGTGCAGCTCACCCCGCCCGGGTCGTACTGCTCGGTCACCATGACGACCGGCTTGGCGGACACCGCGATGCCGGCAGGCTCACTGCGGGGCCTCCACCTGGTCGTCGCCGACATCGAGGCCGCCCGCGACGCGATGGTCGCGCGCGGCGTCGATGTCGCACCGGTGCAGGACATGGGCGGGGTGCTCTACGCCTGGTTCGCGGATCCGGACGGCAACACCTGGACCCTGCAGTACATGCCCTGGCGCGGCTAGCGCAGGTCGCGCAGCGCCACGGCGGTCGCGAGCGCGGCGTGAGCAGCCTCCGCCCCCTTGTCCTCTTTCGACCCGGGAAGGCCGGAGCGGTCGAGTCCCTGCTTCTCGTCGTCGAGCGTGAGCACGCCGAAGCCGACCGGCTTGCCCGTGTCGAGCGCGACGCGGGTGAGGCCGTCGGTGGCCGCCGCCGAGACGTACTCGAAGTGCGGCGTACCGCCGCGGATGATCACGCCGAGGGCGACCACCGCATCCGCACCGGCGTCGAGCGCCGCCTTACTGACCACGGGCAGCTCGAAGCTGCCGGGAACGCGCACCAGCGAGTGCGTGGCGCCCGCTGCATCCAGGGTCCGCTGCGCCCCGGCGATGAGGGCCTCGCTGATCGTCTCGTGCCAGCTGCCGGCGACGATGACGACGTTCACACCGGTCCCGTCGATCCGCTCCTCGGCACTGGGGGCTCCCGCTCCGCTCATCGTGTGGTCCTCTCCGCCGCGATCCCCGCGGTCGTCTCGTGCAGTCCGGACACCGAGTCGATGTCTCCGATCGCGTGACCCATGCGGTCGCGCTTGGTCTCCAGGTAGCCCTCGTTGAAGGCGCCGACACCGACGACGAGCGGCACACGCTCCTCGACCTCGATGCCGCGCTCCTCGAGCTGGCGCACCTTCTCCGGGTTGTTGGTCAGCAGGCGCACCGACTCGATGCCGAGGTCCTGCAGGATGGCCGTGGCCGCACCGTAGTCACGGGCGTCGATCGGCAGGCCGAGGGCGAGATTCGCGTCGAGCGTGTCCATCCCCTCCTCCTGCAGCTTGTAGGCGCGCAGCTTGTTGATGAGGCCGATGCCGCGCCCCTCGTGCCCGCGCAGGTAGACGACGACGCCGCCCTCGCGCTGGATGGTGTCCATCGCCGCGTCGAGCTGGGGTCCGCACTCGCACTTGAGCGAGCCGAACGCCTCGCCCGTGAGGCACTCCGAGTGCACGCGAACCAGCGTGCCCTCGCGCTGCGGGGTTCCGGCGACGATGGCCACGTGGTCGGCGCCGGTCATGCGGTCGCGGTAGGCGCGCATCCGGAACGGACCGTGGATGGTGGGGACTGTCGTCTCGACCTCGAAGATGACGCGCGAGGTCTCCGGGATCGGCGTCACCGTCTCCAGCGGCTGGTCGCAGTGGAACTCCTGGAGGTACTCGATGAGCGCCTCGATCGTGATGACGAGGACGCCCTCCCGCTTGCCGAGGTCGATCAGGCCGGGCAGGCGCATCATCTCGCCGTCGTCCGCGACGATCTCGGCGATGGCGCCGACGGGGGTCAGCCCGGCGAGCTTGAGCAGGTCGACTGCGGCCTCGGTGTGGCCGTCGCGCTCGCGCACTCCGCCTTCCACCGCGCGCAGCGGAAGGATGTGACCGGGGCGGTGCAGGCTGGACGGGGTGGAGTCGAGGTCGGCCAGCACGCGCAGGGTGTGCGCGCGGTCGGCGGCGCTGATGCCGGTGGAGAGGCGGTCGGCGGCATCCACGCTCACCGTGTAGTTGGTGCCGCGCGAGTCCTCGTTGTTGGCGACCATCACCGGCAGTTCGAGGCGGTCGGCGATCTCGTCGGTCATCGGCGCGCAGATGAACCCGGAGGAGTTCTTCACCGTCCAGGCGATCCACTCCTGGCTCGCCAGCTCGGCGGCGAGGACGACATCGCCCTCGTTCTCGCGGCTCTCGTTGTCGACGACGATGACGGGCCGGCCGGCGCGCAGCTCGGACAGGGCCTCGGGGATGGTGGCCAGACTCATGACGCACTCCGTTCGGTCAGGGCCGGTTCGAGCGCGAGCATGCGCTCCACGTGACGGGCCAGGATGTCCGTCTCGATGTTGACGCGGTCGCCCACGACGCGGTCGCCCAGGGTCGTCGCCGCCAGCGTCTCGGGGATGAGGGACACCTCGAACCAGCCGTCCTCCCGTCCGCCGCCCACCGCGCTCACGGTGAGGGAGACGCCGTCGATCGCGATGGAGCCCTTGCGTGCGACGAGCGGCGCGTGCTCCGGGTCGAGCGACAGCCGGACGACGCGCCAGGCGCTGCCGTCGGTGATCGAGAGCACCGTCGCGGTGCCGTCGATGTGCCCCTGCACGATGTGGCCGCCGAGGCGGTCGCCCACCTGCGCCGCTCGCTCCAGGTTGACCCGGCGGCCCGGCTGGACGCCGTCGAGCGTGCTCATGGCGAGGGTCTCGGCCATGACGTCGGCCGTGAAGGACTCGGCGTCCTTCTCGATGACGGTGAGGCAGACCCCGCTGACCGAGATGGAGTCGCCGTGGCGTGCGTCGCTGACGGCGAGCGGCCCGCGCACGGTCAGGCGAGCGGCGTCGGCGGTGCGCTCGACGCCGGTGACCTCGCCCAGCTCTTCGATGATTCCGGTGAACATATGGTCAGTCCTCCTGAGTGGTGGGGGTGGAGGTGGATGCGACGCCCGGGCCGGATGTCACCGGCACGGCGCGGATGAGAAGGTCGCCGCCGAGCCGTTCGACGTCGAGGATGCGCAGCCTGCGCTGCTCGCCGATGGTCTCGACCCCGACGTCTCCGAGCGCGAGGCGCGGGCCGCCGAGCAGCGTCGGCGCCAGGTAGATCGCGTACTCGTCGACGAGGCCGGCGGCGACGAACGCGCTGGCGAGCGTCGGGCCGCCTTCGACGTAGATGCGGCGGAAGCCGCGCTGGCGGAGGTCGGCGACCACGTCGTTCAGGTCGTGGGTGCCCTCGAAGATGACGGGATTCGGGTGCCGGAACACCGCGGCGTCCTTCGGGACGGCTCGGTTGCCGATGACGACGGGCGTGGGCTGGATGCCCATCAGCTCGCCCGCGTCACCGCGGGCGGTGAGGCTGGGGTCGTCCGCGAGCACGGTGCCGGTTCCCACGACGATCGCGTCGGAAGCCTCGCGCTGCTCGTGGACCCGCTGCCGGGCGGCTGCTCCGGTGATCCACTTGCTCGAACCATCGGCGGCGGCCGCGCGACCGTCCAGGCTGCTGGCCCACTTGACGACGATGTACGGCCGGCCGAGGCGTGCCGCGATGAGCCAGTCACCGAGGAACGCCTCGATCTCCTCGCGGAGGACGCCGCCGGTGACCTCGACTCCCGCCTCGCGCAGGCGCTCGGCGCCACCGCTGGAGTGGTGTCCGGGGTCGCCGGTGCCGTAGACGACGCGAGCGACGCCGGCCTCGATCAGGGCTTCGGAGCACGGGCCGGTGTGGCCCCAGTGGTTGCACGGCTCGAGGGTCACGACCGCGGTGGCACCGCGCGCGCCGCCCTCTGGCAGCTTGCTGAGCGCATCCACCTCGGCGTGCGGCGTGCCCACTCCGCGGTGCCAGCCCTCGGCGAGGACGCGTCCCTCATCGTCGAGCAGGACGCAGCCGACACGGGGATTCACCCCGGCGGCGGGACCGTTGGCGGCGAGTTCGAGTGCCGTGCGCATCGTGGCGTCCCACGTCATCCCGTTGCCATCCTGTCTCTTGCGTCGAGACGTGTCACCGGGGTCGCGCGGGCGTCGACCCATGCGGGCCGCCCACCGTGCCTCCTCCCATCCGGACTGAGCGGCAGGCTCTCGCCTGCACGCATTACCGTCGGTGCCGGAATTCCACCGGCTCAGCAGGGCGCCTGGGCGTCCCGCTCGCGGACTATCACCGCCGGTTCGGACTTTCACCGACCCCGGAGCACGTTATTTCGTTGTCGAGTCTAGATCAACGCGTTCCGGTGGCGTCTATTCCCGGGCCGAGTGCGGCCCACGGTTACGACGCGGGTCAGGCCGCGGCGGGCTGGGAAGACGGAATCAACTGCGCGAGCGCGCGGGCGGTTCCCTCGTCGACGATGAGGTCGGTGATGAGCCCGGCGGCCAGTGCTCCGCGGAGGCTGTGCACCTTCGACGGCCCCGAGACGATGCACACCCGGCGCGGCACCCGCTTGATCAGGTCGATGTCCGGCCCGCTGGCCCGCTGGTTGAGGGGGATCCCGTGGTGGCTGCCGTCCTCGCGGAAGAACACGGTCGCCACATCGCCGACCACGCCCGACTCGTCGAGGGAGGCGTAATCGGCCTGCTCGAGGTAGCCGCCGGCGTACACGTGCGAGCGCACCTCGGAGAAGGGGGATCCGAGACCGAACAGGGCCACATCCATCCGCTCCTGGATGTCGAGGATGCGGCGGGTGCTCCGCTCGCGCCACATCGCCAGCTTGGTCTGCGGATCGTCGAACAGCGCCGGGACGGGGAACTCCTGGATGGTGCCCGAGTAGGTGTCGCCGAAGCGGCGCAGGATCTCGGACGCGTAGAGCACACCTGTCGTATAGGTATTGCCCGCCCCGTTGAGCTGCACGAACTCGACGTTGTGCAGCTCCTTCGGGATGAGGTGGCGGCTCAATGCGCTCATCGTCGAGCCCCAGGCGATGCCGACGGTCTGGTTGGAGTCGATGAACCGGTCGAGGATGCGCGCGGCCGAGATGGCCACCCGCTCGAGACGGTCGACGTCGCTGATGGCGCTGGGCATCGGGACGATGTGCGCCGCGATGCCGTAATGCTGGTGGATCGTCTGCTGGATGCGGCTCGCACCTTCGTGCGGTTCGGCGATCTGGATGGTCACAAGACCGGACGTGCGTGCGTAGCTGAGCAGCCGGGAGACGCTGGAGCGCGAGGTGTGCATCTCGTGAGCGATGGCCTCCATCGTGAGGTCCTGCATGTAATACAGGTGGCCCGCCTTGAGGGCGTCGCGGACCTTGTCGGGGAGGTGCTCGGTATCGGGTTGGGACATTCGGGCCTTCTTACTCGGGAAACCGAGGCGCACGTATGTGCACGGCGCTTGATCGGAGTTGTGCTGCGACGAAGACTATATCCGCACAGCACGCTTTATGAGAGCAATAGGAGAACACCGTGACGACGAAGCCGAACACCCGCACCGAGGTCCAGCGCCTCCGCGAACGCCCTCGAGCACAGGTGCTCGTCGTCGGCGGCGGCATCAACGGGCTCGGGACCTTCCGCGACCTCGCGCTTCAGGGCGTCGACGTCGCGCTCGTCGAGCGCAACGACTTCGTGTCCGGTGCGTCGGCGGCCTCCAGCCACATGATCCACGGCGGCATCCGCTACCTCGAGAACGGTGAGTTCCGCCTGGTGAAGGAGTCGGTGACCGAGCGCAACGGGCTGCTCAAAATCGCCCCGCACTACGTCAAGCCGCTCCAGACGACCATCCCCATCTACTCGACGTTCTCCGGCATCCTCGCGGCGCCGCTCCGCTTCCTCACGCACAAGCAGGGCAAGCCGAAGGAGCGCGGGGCGTTCCTCATCAAGACCGGACTGACCATCTACGACGCGTTCTCGCGCGACGGCGGGTCCGTGCCTCGCCACAGCTTCCACGGCCGGAAGAAGTCGCTGCAGATGCTGCCGGCGCTGAACCCCGCCCTGAAGTACACCGCCACGTACTTCGACGCCTCGGTGCACGACCCCGAGCGCCTCGCACTCGACGTCCTCGCCGACGGCCTGGCGGCCGGGCCGCACGCCCGCGCGGTCAACTACGTCGAGGCGATCGGCGCACGCGACGGCGGCGTCCTGGTGCGCGACCGCGAGACGGGCGAGGAGTTCACGATCACCGCGGACGTCGTCGTGAACGCGTCCGGACCGTGGACCGACCTCACCAACGAGGCGCTCGGCGAGGCGACCCGGTACATGGGCGGCACCAAGGGCTCGCACATCGTGCTGGACAACCCGGAGCTCCTCGCCGCCTGCGACGGCCGCGAGATGTTCTTCGAGAACAACGACGGTCGCATCGTCCTCATCTACCCGCTCAAGGGACGCGTGATGGTCGGGACCACCGACATCGATGCGGACATGTCGGAGCGCGCGGTGATCACCGAGGACGAGATCGACTACTTCATCGAGCTGGTCTCGCACGTTTTCCCGGGAATCCCGGTCACCCGGGAGCAGATCGTCTACACGTTCTCCGGCGTTCGTCCGCTGCCGCACCACGACGACACCGCCCCGGGATTCGTCTCCCGCGACTACCGCATCGTCCCCGGCACGGTCCAGGGCCTGGGCGACACCACCGTGCTCAGCCTCGTCGGCGGCAAGTGGACCACGTTCCGCGCGCTCAGTGAGCACCTGGCGAACGAGACCCTGAAGGCCCTCGACGCGGAGCGGACCGTCCCGACGCTCGGCCTGCCGATCGGCGGCGGGGCGGGCTTCCCCACCACGCCGCAGGCGGAGCGCGACTGGATCGCCCGGTACGGAGCGGATGTCGGCGCCGAGCGCGCTGCGACGCTGCTCCACCGGTACGGCACCCGCGCGAGCTACGTGATCGACGCGATCGCCGGGTGGGACGGGGAGGATGCCCCGCTCGCGGCAGCGCCGACATACTCCCGCGCCGAGCTGGACCACGTCGTCCGCAGCGAGCACGTCGTGCACCTCGCGGACATCTTCCTGCGTCGGACGAGCCTGGCGTTCACGGGCGCGATTACTCCGGCGCTCGTGCACGAGATCGGCGAAATCGCGGCAAACGCACTCGGATGGTCGCCAAATCGCCGTGCGGAGGAGGAAGATTCGTTCGTAGCGGACCTCGCCGACGCCCACCGGGTGCAGCTCAAGTCGGGAGACGGGAGCGAAGCCGCGGCTGTTCGATAATGCACGAACGTGCATGACACGGTTCTTGTCAAGGTGAGCGTGACCGCAATAGCGTTCTAGTGCCCACCCTGACAAGAGCCTCACCAGAACGCACAACAGGGTGCGGGTCAACTGAACAACTGGAAGGTCAACGTGGACAATATCGGTGTAGATTTCCTGTCCGAGCTGGTGGGCACAGCGATGCTGCTCCTGCTCGGTACCGGTGTCGTGGCGAACGTCGCCCTCATCAAGAACAAGGGCTTCAACGGCGGGTTCCTGATGGTCAACTTCGGCTGGGGCATCGCGGTGTTCTCGGGCGTGGTCGTGGCCTACAACTCGGGTGCCCACCTCAACCCGGCGGTCACCCTCGGGCTCGTGGCGAACGGCGCCAAGACGTTCGGTTCGGCGGCCGCTCACACCTTGGTGCCGGTCAACTTCATCACGGTGCTGCTGTACATCCTGGCTCAGCTGATCGGCGCGATCATCGGCGCCGTCCTGACCTTCCTGGCGTACAAGAAGCACTTCGATGAGGAGCCGGACCCGGCGAACAAGCTCGGCGTCTTCTCGACCGGCCCGGCCATCCGCAGCTACGGCTGGAACCTGGTCACCGAGATCATCGGCACGTTCGTCCTGGTGTTCGTCGTGATCGCCTTCGGTCACCAGCCCGGCCAGGCCGCCGGCCTCGCCGCCCTCGGCGCCCTCCCGGTCGCCCTGCTCGTGGTCGGCATCGGTGCCAGCCTCGGTGGTCCGACCGGATACGCCATCAACCCAGCACGTGACCTCGGTCCGCGCATCGCCCACGCCTTCCTCCCGATCAAGGGCAAGGGATCCAGCGACTGGTCGTACTCGTGGGTTCCGGTGGTCGGCCCGATCATCGGCGGTCTGCTTGCAGGCTGGCTCGCGCTGGTACTGCTTCCGCTCCTCAAGTGACACCGGGGGCCGGCGGGAGATTCATCCCGCCGGCCCCTTTCCGTTCCACCCCCAAAACAAAGGAGTTACCTATGGCCGACTACGTCGTCGCCATCGATCAGGGCACGACCAGCACTCGGGCGATCATCTTCGACAAGTCCGGGTCGATCGTCTCGACCGGGCAGCTGGAGCACGAGCAGATCTTCCCGAAGGCGGGATGGGTCGAGCACAACCCGGTGGAGATCTGGAACAACACCCGCGAGGTCATCGGACAGGCGCTGTCCAAGGCAGACCTGACCCGTCACGACATCGCGGCCGTGGGCATCACCAACCAGCGCGAGACCGCTGTGGTGTGGGACAAGAACACGGGTGAGCCGGTCTACAACGCGATCGTCTGGCAGGACACCCGCACCCAGCCGATCGTCGACCGCCTGGCGGCCGACGGAGGAGTGGAGCGCTTCAAGCAGATCGTGGGCCTCCCGCTCGCCACGTACTTCTCCGGCACCAAGATCACCTGGATCCTGGAGAACGTCGAGGGGGCACGGGAGCGCGCGGAGGCGGGCGACCTGCTGTTCGGCAACACCGACGCCTGGGTGCTCTGGAACCTCACTGGCGGCCCTGACGGCGGCGTTCACGCGACCGACGTGACCAACGCCTCCCGGACCATGTTCATGGACCTGGAGACGCTGACCTGGCGCGACGACATCCTCGAGGTGTTCGGCGTCCCGAAGTCGATGCTCCCGGAGATCAAGAGCTCCTCCGAGGTCTACGGCAACGTGGAGGCGTCCAGCCTCCTCCGCGAGGTTCCCGTCGCGGGCATCCTCGGCGACCAGCAGGCCGCCACGTTCGGTCAGGCCGCGTTCGATCCGGGCGAGTCCAAGAACACCTACGGCACCGGCAACTTCCTCATCTTCAACACGGGTGAGGAGATCGTCCACTCCAAGAACGGGCTGCTGACCACGCTGGGCTACAAGCTCGGCGACGAAGCGCCGCACTACGCTCTGGAGGGCTCGATCGCCGTCACCGGTTCGCTGGTGCAGTGGCTGCGCGACAACCTGGGCCTCATCTCCAGCGCCCCGGAGATCGAGGAGCTGGCGAAGACCGTCGACGACAACGGCGGCGCGTACTTCGTGCCGGCGTTCTCGGGCCTGTTCGCGCCGTACTGGCGGGCGGACGCACGCGGTGCGCTCGTCGGCCTCACGCGGTACGTCAACAAGGGTCACATCGCACGCGCGGTCTTGGAGGCCACGGCCTTCCAGACCCGCGAGGTGCTGGACGCTGTCAACGCCGACTCCGGTGTGGACCTGCAGGAGCTCAAGGTCGACGGCGGCATGATCGCCAACAACACGCTCATGCAGTTCCAGGCCGACATCCTCGGTGTGCCCGTCGTGCGTCCGGTCGTCGCGGAGACGACCGCGCTCGGTGCGGCCTACGCCGCCGGCCTCGCGGTCGGGTTCTGGTCGGACCTCGACGACCTGCGCAAGAACTGGCAGGAGGACAGCCGCTGGACGCCGAACATGGACGACGCCGAGCGCGATCGTCAGCTGCGGCTCTGGAAGAAGGCCGTCACGAAGACCTTCGACTGGGTCGACGACGACGTCCGCAACGCCTGAACCACCCTCACGAAGCGCCGTCCGGCTCACGCCGGGCGGCGCTTCGCCGTTGCTGCACATCCATGGGTCAAGACACGCCGTGATGCCGGGCTCACAACGGCGTGTTGCGTCCCATCGATCTCGCGAGGAGCGGCGCGAGCTCCGCGAGCGAGTGGATGGTGTGGACGCCGGCGGTGACGGCGTCCAGCTCGTCGTCGGGGGAGGGGACGGCGTCGCGGCGGTTGAGCCAGACGCCGGTCAAGCCGGCGCGCGCGGCGCCGATCGCGTCGGTGCGCAGGCGGTCACCGACGTACACGGCCTGCTCGGGACGGACGTCCAGGGTCTCGCAGGCGAGGCGGAAGATCGCCGCATCCGGCTTGACCGCCCCGACCTCGCCCGAGGCGATGAGGTGGTCGATGCGCGCATCCAGGCCCACCGTCTCGACCTTGCGCCGCTGGAAGGCGAGGTCGCCGTTCGTGATGAGGCCGAAACGCACGCCCGGGAACGCGATTTCGAGCGCGTCGAGGGCGGGCAGCGCATCGTCGTGGAGCGACCACGCGGCGACGTAGTGCTCGAAGTAGTCCGCGAACCAGGCGCTCGCCGCCTCCGGAGTGAGGTCCACTCCGTGCCGTGCCGCGAAATCCCGGGCACGCGCCTGCCGCTGACCCTCGAAGTCGAGGTCGCCTGCGAGATACGAGTGGTAGTGCTCCTCCTCCAGGTCGTGCCAGATCGTCACCACCTCGTCCGCCTCCAGCGCGCCGTAGGGTGCCCCGAGTGCGTCGGCGTAGCTCAGGATGCCGGCCTCGACCGCCGCCCGGTGGGCGAACAGGGTGTCGTCGAGATCGAACAGGATGGCGCGGGGCCCATCGGTGCGCGGAGTGGTCACAGTGCCGCTTGCACGTAGGAAACGTCCGGCCAGTCACCGGACGGTGCCCGGCGGTCGCCGGGGTGCAGGGTGGCTCGCCATTCGTCCAGGCGCTCGCCGCGCTGCTCCGCGCCCTCGGGCGCGACGCCCTCCCAGCGGAATCCGGCACGGCGCGCGACGGCCGCGCTCGCAGCGTTGCCGGCCAGCGCACGCCACACGATGCGTTCGAGCGCCAGGCCGTCGGGCGCCGCGGCGAAGCCGTAGGCGATCACCAGCGCCACCGCCTCCGACATCACGCCCGTCCCGCGAGCCTCCGGCGCCAGCCAGTAGCCGATCTCGCCCTGGCGCTCATGGATGTCGCCGATGCTGACCATGCCGACGAGCGGACCGTTCACGCGCAGCGCCCAGGTGCACACCCGGCCGCTCGCCCAGCCGTCGGGCACGACGCTCTCGACGAAGCCGGCCGCGTGCTCGCGCCGGTACGGCGACGGCACGGTCGTCCACCGTGCGATGGCCGGGTCGGCGCACACCTCCGCGATGCGGTCGATGTCGGCCAGCCCGGGGGCGGACAGAGTGACCCGCTCACCCGCCAGGACGACCGGTTGCGGCATCAGCGCGCCCGCCGGAGGAAGCCCACCTGCTCGTAGGCCTTCTCGAGGGTTCCCTCTGCGACTTCGCTGGCCCGGCCGGCGTTGACCGCCAGGATGCGGTCGAGCTCGGCCGGGTCGGCAAGCAGGTCGAGCGCGCGCTGGCGCACCGGTGCGAACTCCTCCACCACGACCTCCACGAGGCCCTTCTTGAAGTCGCCGTAGCCCTTGCCCTCGTACTCCAGCTCGATCGACTCGATGGAACGGCCGCTCAGCGCGGAGTAGATGGTGAGCAGGTTCGAGATGCCCGGCTTGCCCTCGCGGTCGAACGCGACGACACCGTCCGTGTCGGTGACGGCGCGCATGATCTTCTTGCGCGTGACGTCGGGCTCGTCGAGCATCCAGATGATGCCGGCCGCCGACTCCGCCGACTTGGACATCTTCGACTCCGGATTCTGGAGGTCGTAGATGCGGGCGCTGTCCTTCAGGATCATGGCCTGCGGCACGACGAACGTCGGACCGAACCGGCTGTTGAACCGCTCCGCGAGGTCGCGGGTGAGCTCGACGTGCTGGCGCTGGTCGTCGCCGACGGGCACGACCTCGGCGCCGAAGAGCAGGATGTCGGCCGCCATGAGGATGGGGTACGCGAACAGCCCGACCGACGCGGCGTCGGAGCCTTGCTTCGCCGACTTGTCTTTGAACTGCGTCATGCGCGACGCCTCACCGAAACCGGTGATCGTGTTGAGCACCCAGGCCAGTTGAGCGTGAGCCGGCACGTGCGACTGCACGTAGAGCGTGGAGGCGGAGGGGTCGATACCGGCGGCGATGTACTGAGCGGCGGTGCGGCGGGTCTTCTCGCGCAGCTCGGCCGGGTCCTGTGCCGCGGTGATGGCGTGCAGGTCGACGACCGAGAAGAAGGCGTCGTGGGTGTTCTGCAGTTCTTTCCACTGCAGCAGAGCGCCGATGTAGTTGCCGAGGTGCAGCGAGTCGGCCGAGGGCTGCATGCCCGAGTAGAGGCGGGGAAGTCTGGTCATGGTCAGCTTTCGAAAGTCGGTGAGAGGTGGAGGGAGTCGCCGTCAGAGCGCGTAGTCGACGACCACGGGGGTGTGGTCGGACCATCGCTCGTCGTAGGCGGCCGCTCGGTCCACCGCGACGTCCTTCACGCGTGCCGCGAGGGCGGGGGTGGCCAGCTGGTAGTCGATGCGCCAGCCGGTGTCGTTGTCGAAGGCCTGTCCGCGCCAGCTCCACCAGGTGTACGGGCCGTCGACGTCACCGGCATGACGGCGGACCACGTCGACCCAGCCGAGGCCGGCTCCGGCGTTGTAGTGCTCGTCGCCCTCCGCGCCCAGGATGCGGTCGAAGTAGGCGCGTTCCTCCGGCAGGAACCCGGCACGCTTGACGTTGCCCTTCCAGTTGCGGATGTCGAGCGTCCGGTGCCCGACATTGAGGTCACCCATCACCACCGCCAGCTCGTTGTGCTTCTGCAGTTCGGGCAGGCGGGCCTCCATCGCATCGAGGAAGCGGTACTTCTCGGTCTGCTTCTCGGTACCGGCTTCACCCGAGTGCACGTAGGCGCTGACGACCGTGACGATGCTGCCGTCGACCTCGTAGTCCGCCTCGAGCCAGCGGCCGGCGCTGTCGAAGTCGGACGGCCCGAGCTCCACCCGGTGAATGGACGCGCGGTGCCGGCTGGCGATCGCGACACCGGCTCGGCCCTTGGCCGTCGCAGGGTCGTGCACGATGTCCCATTCGTCGCCGAGGAGCCCCTGGAGATCTTCGCTGGAGGCGCGGACTTCCTGGATCGCGAGGATGTCGACATCGCGCCCGTCGAGCCATGCGCCCATGCCCTTGCGGAAGGCGGCGCGGATGCCGTTGGCGTTGATCGTGGCGATGCGCAGGGGACGAGGCGGCATGCTTCCAGCCTACCGGGGGCGGCCGACAGCGCCCGAGCCGCGCACCTCGTTGCCCTCGTCGAGCAGATCGTTCAGCGCGTTCTCGGCGCGGCCCACTCTGCGCTGCGCCGCGAGCCGGGAGAGGAACCGCGAGCGGGCGAGTTCGTTGCGCGCATCCTGCAGCTCCGCTCGTGCGACGAGCACCCGGGCTTCGTGCTCGGCGGCCGCCTGCTCGACGGCGCGCTGTTCGGGCGTCACCATCCGCGGCGACAGGCCCGAATCGAACATCCCGACCGCGATCCAGGATGCCGAGAGCAGGATCACCCGCGACATCAGGTTGAACCAGACCAGCAGACCGACGAACACTGCAAAGGTCGCCAGCAGGGGGTTCTTGGTCGCGCCGCCGAGGAGCAGACCGCCGAGCACGCTGAGCCCGGCGAGGACGAGGGCGCCGAGCAGCACGCCGAAGAACAGGTTCCGCCACGGGATCGCGACCCGCGCCATGACGCGGAACATCGCACCGAGGGTGAAGATGTTCAGCAGCACGGAGACGAGAAGACCGGAGTAGCGCGTGGCCATCGTGACCCAGAACGAATCCGCGCTGAGTCCGAGCAGCTGGAGGACGAAACTGAGCGCCTGAGTGCTCAGGATGGTGAGCACGCCCGAAATGATGAACACGAGTCCGAACGCGAACGCGAGGAAGAGGTCGCGGATCTTCTGCAGCACGTAGTTGGTGGTGTCGCGGCTGAGCCCGAACACCGCGCGCACGGCCTGCCGCGTGTAGTAGAGCCAGCCGATCGCGGTCCAGAGCAGGGCGATGGCCGCCACGATTCCCGCCCACCCGAACCCGGTGGCCTCCTGCAGTTGCTGGGCGTCGACCACCCCCGGGGTGGTGGACGTCGAGATCAGCCCGGGCACGGTCCGGTTGATCAGCTTCACCAGCGCGTCGAACAGGTCGGGGTTGTTGGAGAGCCAGTAGCTGGCGACCGAGAATCCGAGCCAGAGCGCCGCGAAGATCGCGAACAGCGACTGGTAGCCCATACCCGCAGCTCGCAGGTTGCCGTCGGAGTGCGAGAAGTTGATGTAGACCCGGTACGGACGCAGGCCCTGGACCCATCTCGCCCACCGCGAGACGCGCGCGACCGGCCGCTCCAGCCGCTCCTTGAGCGGCTCAGCCCGCTCGAGGATCCGCTCTTTCAGCGTCTCCTCCGGCTCGACCGTCCCCGCGGCGCGCTGAAGCGCAGGGTCGGGTTGAGCCGGCGCGCGCCGGGTGTTCTTGGCCACGCCGCCAGAATAGCGATCAGGCGGCGCCGTCGAAGCGCAAGGATCAGGCCTTGCCCCGCATGATGGCCTGCTTGACCTCGGCGATCGCCTGCGTCACCTGGATGCCACGCGGGCAGGCGTCGGTGCAGTTGAAGGTCGTGCGGCAGCGCCACACGCCCTCCTTGTCGTTGAGGATGTCGAGGCGCACCTGGGCGTTGTCGTCGCGCGAGTCGAAGATGAAGCGGTGCGCGTTGACGATCGCGGCCGGCCCGAAGTACTGGCCGTCGGTCCAGAACACCGGGCACGACGACGTGCACGCGGCGCACAGGATGCACTTGGTGGTGTCGTCGAAGCGGGCACGGTCGGCGACCGACTGGATGCGCTCCTTGCCCTTCTCGGGCTTGGAGTTCGCGACGAGGAACGGCTGCACCTCGCGGTAGCTCTCGAAGAACGGCTCCATGTCGACGATGAGGTCCTTCTCCAGCGGCAGGCCCTTGATCGCCTCGACGTAGATCGGCTTCGTGATGTCGAGGTCCTTGATCAGCGTCTTGCAGGCGAGCCGGTTGCGGCCGTTGATGCGCATGGCGTCGGAGCCGCAGATGCCGTGGGCGCACGAGCGACGGAACGTGAGCGAGCCGTCCTGCTCCCACTTGATCTTGTGCAGGGCGTCGAGGATGCGGTCGGTCGGGAAGAGCTCGACGTCGAAGTCCTGCCAGCGCGGCTCCGAGTCCACGTCCGGGTCGAACCGGCGGATGATCAGGGTGACGGTGAACGACTGGACCGGCGCCTCGGGCGCAGGCGGGGTCTCGAGCACGGCGTTCGACATCAGTACTTCCTCTCCATCGGCTGGTAGCGGGTGATCACGACCGGCTTCCAGTCGAGCGAAATGTGGTCCGCCGCGTCCGACGAGTGCGGGTCGCCGGTGAGGTAGGCCATGGTGTGCTTCATGTAGTTCTCGTCGTCGCGCTTCGGGAAGTCGTCGCGCATGTGGCCACCGCGGGATTCCTTGCGGTTCCGGGCCGAGTAGACGACGACCTCGGCCAGGTCGAGCAGGAAGCCCAGCTCGACGGCCTCCAGCAGGTCGGTGTTGTAGCGGCGGCCCTTGTCCTGCACCTGGACGTTGCGGTAGCGCTCGCGCAGGCCGTGGATGGTCTCGGTCACCTTGGCGAGGGACTCGTCGGTCCGGAACACCTGTGCGTTGCGGTCCATCTCGTCCTGCAGCTCCTTGCGGATCGCGGCGATCCGCTCGGTGCCGGTGGAGGTGCGCAGATCGCCGATCATGTCGCGCACGGCGGCGGCCGGGTCCTCCGGCAGCGGCACGAACTCGGCCGTCTTCACGTACTCGACCGCGTTGTTGCCTGCGCGCTTGCCGAAGACGTTGATGTCGAGCAGCGAGTTGGTGCCGAGGCGGTTGGAGCCGTGCACGGAGACGCAGGCGCACTCGCCCGCGGCGTAGAGGCCCGGGACGACGGTGGTGTTGTCGCGCAGCACCTCCGCCTTGACGTTGGTCGGGATGCCGCCCATCGCGTAGTGCGCGGTCGGCATGACCGGCACCGGCTCGACGACGGGGTCGACGCCCAGGTAGGTGCGGGCGAACTCCGTGATGTCGGGCAGCTTGGTCTCGAGCACTTCGGCGCCGAGGTGCGTGCAGTCCAGCAGCACATAGTCCTTGTGCGGGCCGGCGCCGCGTCCCTCCGCGACCTCCTGGACCATGCAGCGGGCGACGATGTCGCGCGGCGCGAGGTCCTTGATCGTGGGGGCGTAGCGCTCCATGAACCGCTCGCCGGAGGCGTTGCGGAGGATGGCGCCCTCGCCTCGGGCGCCCTCGGTGAGGAGGATGCCCAGTCCGGCCAGGCCGGTCGGGTGGAACTGGAAGAACTCCATGTCCTCCAGCGGCAGGCCCTTGCGCCAGATGATGCCGACGCCGTCGCCGGTCAGCGTGTGCGCGTTGGAGGTGGTCTTGAAGATCTTGCCGAAGCCGCCGGTGGCGAAGATGATCGCCTTCGAGTGGAAGACGTGCAGCTCGCCGGTAGAGAGCTCGTAGGCGACGACGCCCGCAGGCTGCGGCACGCCGTCCACGTCGCTCATGATGACGTCGAGCACGTAGAACTCGTTGAAGAAGTTGATGCCGAGCTTGACGCAGTTCTGGAACAGCGTCTGCAGGATCATGTGGCCGGTGCGGTCGGCGGCATAGCAGGCGCGACGGACCGGCGCCTTGCCGTGGTCGCGCGTGTGCCCGCCGAAGCGGCGCTGGTCGATCTTGCCCTCGGGGGTGCGGTTGAACGGCAGGCCCATGTTCTCGAGGTCGATGACCGCGTCGATGGCCTCCTTCGCCAGGATCTCCGCGGCGTCCTGGTCGACGAGGTAGTCGCCGCCCTTGACGGTGTCGAAGGTGTGCCACTCCCAGCTGTCTTCCTCGACGTTGGCGAGCGCGGCGGCCATGCCGCCCTGCGCCGCCCCCGTGTGGGAACGGGTCGGGTAGAGCTTCGAGATGACGGCCGTGCGGGCGTGGGGCCCTGCCTCGATCGCCGCGCGCATCCCGGCACCGCCGGCGCCGACGATGACGATGTCGAACTCGTGGTAGTGGACGCCGTCGATGACGGTGGATTCAGTAGCTTCTGTTGTCACAGGTCTTCCGTTGTCGGGGATCAGCGGGCCGGGCAGAAGGACGGCAGGTCGCTCGCGGCGGCTCCGGCGGGGCACGGGTCGAACGTGAAGATCACCAGCGTGCCGAGCACGATCAGCACCACGACCGCGGCGAGCACCGCCCACTTCAGGATGCGGTTGACCGTGCGGTTGTACGCGTAGTCGTTGATCAGCGTGCGCATGCCGTTGCCGCCGTGGATGAGCGCGAGCCACAGCATCAGGAGGTCCCAGACCTGCCAGAACGGGGTGGCGTACTTGCCGGCGACGAAGGCGAAGTCGATCTGCTTGACGCCGTCGCCGAGCACCAGGTTGATGAGCAGGTGGCCGAAGATGAGGATCACCAGCACGAGGCCGGAGGCCCGCATGTAGATCCAGCCCCACTTCTCCCAGTTCTTGCCGCGGCTGGAGCGGGCGGCGGGGCTGCGCGGCGCCTCGATGGTCGTCACGTCAGTTCACCTCCGAGAAGATGTGGATGAGCTGCGTCGGCACGAAACCGGCCATCAGGATCACCCAGAGTGCGAGGACGATCCAGAACATGACCTTCTGGTACTTGACGCCTTTGCTCCAGAAGTCGATGAGGATGATCCGGATGCCGTTGAAGGCGTGGAAGATGATCGCTGCGACGAGCGCCATCTCGCCGAATCCCATGATCGGGTTCTTGTAGGTGCCGATCACCGCGTTGTAGGCCTCGGGGCTCACGCGGATGAGCGACGTGTCCAGGATGTGGACGAGAAGGAAGAAGAAGATGGCGACTCCGGTGATGCGGTGGAGCACCCACGACCACATCCCCTCGCGTCCTCGGTACAGAGTGCCGCCGGGCCGGGTCTTGGCCGGCTGCAGCGTCCCTGCCGCTTGGTCTGACACGGACAACCCTCCCTGGTTGCTGATCGCTTCAACGGATGCGCTGAGCGCAGCGTCAGTCTATGCCGCGAGCGGGGGTCATGCCTCTTAGGCCTGCCTTGGTTATCTCGACGTCGAGATAACTGCCCGCCCTCGACGCGGAACGGGCCCCGGCGTACCGTCCAGCCCATGACCCAGGACGAACCCATCATGCACGGGAGCACCGACGCGAGCGACGAGTCGAAGATCGCGGGGATCGTCGAGCAGGTGCGCGTGGACATGCAGCTGCCCCGCTCCGAGACCACGGAGATGATGCTCCGCGAGCGGTTCGACGCATCCGGCCTGCAGGTCTCCGAGGACGACCTGGCGCTGTGGGCCGCCGACATCGACGACGGCCCGGCGGCCGGCTGAGGTCAGAGCACGTCGGTGGACCCGGTGATCTTGAGCGCGTCCACCACCGCCTTCACCCGCTGAGCGTTCTCGCTCGTGGTGACGAGGAGGGCGTCGGGGGTGTCGACGACGACGATGTCCTTGACGCCGATCAGGCTGATCACCCGGTTGCTCTGGCTGACCACGATGCCGCTCGACGAATCCGACAGCACGCGGGCGTTCTTGCCCAGGATGGCGAGGTCCGACTTCCGGCCGCCCGAGTTGAGCTTCGCCAGCGACGCGAAGTCGCCCACATCGTCCCAGTCGAAGTAGCCGGGGATCACGGCGAGGTGGCCGGCTGCTGCCGCGGGCTCGGCGACGGTGTAGTCGATCGCGATCTTCTCGAGTCCCGGCCAGATCCGGTCGACCGCGGGTCCGCGGGTCGCCGGGTCGTCCCAGGCCGCGGCCAGTTCGAGCAGGCCCTCCAGCAGCTCGGGGCGGTTGCGGCCGATCTCTTCGAGCAGGCGGTCCGCGCGCGAGATGAACATGCTCGCGTTCCAGAGGTACGAGCCGTCCTCGACGTACCGTTCTGCGGTCTCGAGGTCCGGCTTCTCCTTGAACCCGCCGACGGCCAGCGCGCTCGGTGCACCGGCGATCTCCAGCCGGTCGCCGAAGTGGATGTAGCCGAAGCCGACCGCAGGCTCGGTCGGCCGGATGCCGATCGTGGTGATGTATCCGGCTTCCGCCGCTGCCGCCGCCTCGCGCACCGCCGACTGGAACAGCGGCAGGTTGTGGATGACGTGGTCCGCAGCGAAGGAGCCGATGATCACGCCCGGCTCGCGGCGTTCAAGGATCGCCGCGGCGAGCCCGATGGCGGCGGTCGAATCGCGCGGCTCCGACTCCAGGACCACATTGGGGTCGGCGAGCGACGGGATCTGCTCCTCGACGGCGGCGCGGTGAGCGCGCCCGGTGACGACCATGATGCGCTGCTCGCCGGAGAGGGGGATGAGCCGGTCCCAGGTGTCGCGGAGGAGTGTCTGGCCGGATCCCGTCAGGTCGTGCAGGAACTTGGGCGCGTCGGCGCGCGAGAGCGGCCAGAGCCGCGACCCGATGCCACCCGCCGGGATGACGCAGTAGAAGCGTTCGATGGGTGGGCCCTGGGTGATCCTGCGACGCGTCATGCCGAAAGGATACCGAGCGCTGCCGGACACCGGCCGTTCACGGTTGCGACACCGGCCGCTTCTAGCGTGAGGACATGCGAGTCGCGGTGGTCAGCGAGAGCTTCCTCCCCACGGTCAACGGGGTGACGACGAGCGTGCTGCGCGTGCTCGACCATCTCGCGGCCCAGGGTCACGAGGCGATCGTGATCTGCCCGGATGCGGGAGCGCCGGCGGAGTACGCGGGGTTCCGCATCCACCAGGTGCCGTCGGTCGCGTACCGGCAGTTCCCGGTCGGGCTGCCGAGCCCGCAGGTACAGCGCATGCTGGCGGGATTCGGTCCCGACGTGGTGCACGCAGCCTCTCCCTTCTTCCTGGGCGCGCAGGCGATCGCCTCCGCGAACCGTCTCGGGGTGCCCTCTGTCGCGATCTACCAGACCGACGTCGCGGGTTACGCCCGCCGGAACGGGCTGGGGGTCACCTCGGCCATCGCCTGGAAGTACGTCCGCTGGGTGCACGAGGGCGCGGACCTGACCCTCGCCCCATCCGCGGCCAGCGAGTACGACCTGCGGACCGCCGGCGTTTCGCGCATCGGGCGCTGGGGACGCGGCGTCGATCTGGAGCGCTACCACCCCAACAACCGGCGGACGGCGGCCGCGGCGGCCCTCCGCGAGCGCCTCTCGCCCGACGGCGAGACCGTCGTCGGCTACGTGGGCCGGATCGCGCCGGAGAAGCAGGTGGAGCGGCTCCGCTCCCTGCGCGGGATCTCCGGGCTGACGGTCGCGATCGTCGGGGACGGGCCGTCCCGGGATGCTGTCGCTCGCGAGCTGCGTGGCCTCAACGTGCACTGGCTCGGCCGTCTGGGCGGAGACGACCTCGCGACGGCCTACGCGGCCTTCGACCTGTTCGCGCACACCGGCTCGGAGGAGACCTTCGGTCAGACGGTCCAGGAGGCGCACGCCTCGGGGCTTCCGGTCGTCGCGCCCCGCGCCGGCGGCCCGATCGACCTCGTGGAGCACGGCGTCGACGGGCTGCTGTTCCGGCCGTCCGACGATCGGGCCCTGCGCGCCGCGGTGTCGATGCTCGTGGGGGACGGCGCGCTCCGCCGCCGGATGGGGGAGGCCGGGCGACGAGCCGTGCTCGGCCGCAGCTGGGACGTCGTCTGCCGTGAGCTGACCGGCCACTACGAGCGCGTCATCCTGAACGTCATCGCAGACGCCGCGGCGGATGGCGTCCAGCGTTCGGAGGGAACGCGAGCGTACAGTTAGGTGGCCCGAGCGGGCCCCGCTGTTCGACGAACTCCGTCCTCTGCACCCTGGAGGTGACCGATGGCCAACCTGAACCGACGCGGCATTCCCATGCCCTTCGTGACGCGCACCCGCCGGGTCGAGCCTCCGAGTCCCTCCACTGTGCAGCCGGCCACCGAGCAGACGCCCGGCCGGCGGAGCATGGTGGACAGTGCGATCTACGCCAACGGCGTTCGAGTCGCGTCGCCCACCTCGCTCGCAGAGACGTATGCCGCGCTCGACCGGACGCCCGGCGGCGTGGCCTGGATCGGCCTGTACCGGCCGACCGAGCAGGAACTGATGTCGCTGTCGGAGGAGTTCAACCTCCACCCGCTCGCGATCGAGGACGCGATCGTGGCTCATCAGCGCCCGAAGCTGGAGCGTTACGACACCGTCCTCTTCGTCGTGCTGAAGGCGGCCAACTACCTGGACGTGCCGGAGGAGGTCGACTTCGGCGAGCTGCACCTCTTCGTCGGACCGAACTTCGTCATCACGGTCCGGCACAGCGAGTCGCCCGACCTCTCGCACGTGCGGCAGCGGATGGAGGGGGAGCCCGAGCTGCTCGCCCTCGGCCCGCAGGCCATCCTGTACGCCATCATCGACGCGGTGGTGGATGCGTACAGCCCGGTCGTCGCCGGACTCGCGAACGACATCGACGAGATCGAGACGCAGGTGTTCGGCGGGGATGCGCTGGTCTCCCGGCGCATCTACGAGCTGTCGCGCGAGGTGATCGACTTCCAGCGCGCGACGCATCCTCTCTCCGCCGTGATGCTCGCGCTGGAGCGGGGGTCCGTGAAGTACGGGGTGACCCAGGAGCTGGAGCGCCGCCTGCGCGACGTCGCCGACCACCTCACGCAAGTGAACGAGCGGGTGGATGCGTTCCGCTATCTGCTCCGCGACATCCTGACCGTGAACTCCACGCTGGTGTCCGAGCGGCAGAACGAGGAGATGACGCGGCTGGCCCATTCCAGCCACCGGCAGGGCGAAGAGGTCAAGAAGATCTCGTCGTGGGCGGCCATCCTGTTCGCGCCGACCCTCATCGCGAGCATCTACGGGATGAACTTCACGCACATGCCCGAACTCGCCTGGCCGCTGGGGTACCCGCTGGCCGTCCTCGCGATGGTCGGGCTGAGCGGGCTGCTCTACTCCATCTTCAAGCGCCGCGGCTGGCTCTGACCCCTCACTTGCGTCGGAGATTCGGCGGCACGCGCGCCGAATCTCCTGCATCACTGCCTAACGTCGGAGATTCGGGGCACGTTCTCCTTCGATAGCCACCCACCCCGAACGGGTGACAGCGTGCTCGGATGAGCGCGTGCCATTCGCGTGAGCGTTTGTAACGCTTGCATGAAGAAGCCGGATTTTCGAACGGAGCAGTTCGTCACATTCGGTAACGTGAAACGCAGACAGCCTGCGATTACCCGCGCGGCTACGCATCTTGGAGGAACAACCTTGTCAATCACAGCCCGTAAGGCCGGTCTGCTCGGCCTGGCGGCGGTCGGCGTCATGTCGCTGCTCGCCGCGTGCTCGGCTGCCCCGTCGGACAGCTCGTCCGCCGGCGCCGCCAAGACCGACTTCACCCCCTGCATGGTCTCCGACTCCGGTGGATTCGACGACCACTCGTTCAACCAGCTCGGCTACGAGGGCCTGCAGCAGGCCGCGAAGTCGCTGAACGTCAAGTACAAGTCGGCGGAGTCGAAGAGCGAGAACGACTTCGCTCCGAACATCGACAGCATGGTCAACGCCAACTGCAACCTGGTCGTGACGGTCGGCTTCCTTCTCAAGGACGCGACGGAGAAGGCCGCGAAGGCGAACCCCGACATCAACTTCGCGATCATCGACGACAACGAGATCCAGGCGAAGAACGTCAAGCCGATCATCTTCGACACCGCCCAGGCGGCGTTCCTGGCCGGCTACTCGGCCGCCAGCTACTCGAAGACCGGCATCGTCGGCACCTTCGGCGGCATGCAGATCCCGACGGTCACCATCTTCATGGACGGCTTCGCCGATGGCGTGAAGTACTTCAACGACCAGAAGGGCAAGTCCGTCAAGGTCGTCGGCTGGGATGTCGACAAGCAGAACGGCTCCTTCACCGGTGGCTTCGACGCCAACGAGACCGCGAAGAACACGGCTCAGGGCATCATCGACCAGAACGCCGACGTCATCATGCCCGTCGGTGGCCCGATCTACCAGTCGGCCGCTCAGGCGATCAAGGACTCGGCCAAGCCGATCGCGATGATCGGTGTCGACGCCGACGTCTTCGAGTCCGACCCGAGCGTGAAGGACCTGCTCCTCACCTCGGTCATGAAGGGCATGAAGCCGGCGACCAACGACGTCGTCACCCAGGCCGCCAACGGCAAGTTCGACAGCACCCCGTACGTCGGAACGCTGAAGAACGACGGCGTCGGCATCGCACCGTTCCACGACTTCGAGTCGAAGGTGGACGCGGGCCTGCAGGGCGAGCTCGACAAGATCAAGGCCGGCATCATCGACGGCTCGATCAAGGTCACCTCGCCGTCGTCGCCGAAGCAGTAATCAGCGACGAGGATCTGTGAACGGGGAGGTCAGCCACGGCTGGCCTCCCCGTTCCGTTGCTCCCTTGTCGTCGTTGCTGCCTTGTCGCCGTCGCTCATCTGAGCGCACACTGACATATGCGCAGCAAGTAGTGTGAATCAGGCGCAATGAGGCCACCCGCCCTTTCGCGTGCCCCCTCTAATCAGGCTCTGTGCTCCCCACGGGCGAGCAGAGAAGGAACCCCACCCGAATGAAGCTCGAACTCCGCGGCATCACCAAACGGTTCGGTGCCCTGGTCGCGAACGACCACATCGATCTGACGGTCGAACCCGGCGAGATCCACTGTCTGCTCGGCGAGAACGGCGCAGGCAAGTCCACTCTGATGAACGTGCTCTACGGCTTCTACCAGGCCGACGAGGGCGAGATCTTGCTCGACGACGCCGTCCAGCACTTCGCCGGCCCGGGCGACGCCATGAAGGCCGGGATCGGGATGGTGCACCAGCACTTCATGCTCATCCCGGTGTTCACCGTCGCCGAGAACGTGATGCTCGGCCACGAGCAGACCACGTTCGGCGGCCGTCTCGACCTCAACGCCGCGCGCGCCAAGGTGCGCGAGATCTCGGCCCGGTTCGGTTTCGACGTCGACCCGGACGCGCTGGTCGAAGACCTGCCGGTCGGAGTTCAGCAGCGGGTCGAGATCATCAAGGCGCTGTCGCAGAATGCGCGCGTCCTGGTGTTCGACGAGCCGACCGCGGTCCTGACCCCGCAGGAGACCGACGAGCTGATGGGCATCATGCGCCAGCTCAAGGAGCAGGGCACGGCGATCATCTTCATCACCCACAAGCTGCGCGAGGTGCGTGAGGTCGCCGACCGCATCACGGTCATCCGGCTCGGCAAGGTGATCGGCGAGGCCGAGCCCACCGCGACCAACGTCGAGCTCGCGTCGATGATGGTCGGCCGTGCGGTCTCCCTCACCGTCTCCAAGGAGGCGGCGACCCCGGGAGCGCCTGCTCTCGTCGTGAAGGATCTGTCGGTCATCGACCCCATCGGGCAGCTCGTGGTCAACAACGTGAGCTTCGAGGTGCGCGCCGGCGAGATCCTGGCGATCGCGGGTGTTCAGGGCAACGGCCAGACCGAGCTGACCGAGGCGATCATCGGCCTGCAGCCTCGGGTCCAGGGTGAGATCCTGCTCGACGGTGCGCCGATCCAGGGCCACAGCGTCCGGAAGGTGCTCGACGCCGGTGTCGGGTTCGTGCCGGAAGACCGCAACGAGGACGGCCTGGTCGGCGAGTTCAGCATCCAGGAGAACCTGATGCTCGACCGCTCGACGGGGGAGCCGTTCGTCAAGGGCGGCAACATCCAGTTCTCGTACCTCAAGGACTTCGCCACGGAGAAGGTGCGCGAGTTCGACGTGCGCACCCAGTCGATCGACACGAAGGTCGGCCGGCTCTCCGGCGGCAACGCGCAGAAGGTGGTCCTCGCCCGCGAGCTGAGCCGCGCGCTCCGGTTGTTCGTGGCGGCGCAGCCGACCCGAGGGCTGGATGTCGGATCGATCGAGTTCGTCCACAAGCGCATCGTCGAGACGCGCGACTCGGGCGTGCCGGTGATCGTCGTCTCCACGGAACTCGACGAGGTCGCGGCGCTGGCCGACCGCATCGCGGTGATGTACCGCGGCGGGATCGTAGGAATCGTGCCGGGGAACACGTCTCGCGACGTCCTCGGCCTCATGATGGCCGGCGAATCGCCGGAGCAGGCAGGAGCAGCAGCATGACGGCGACCCCAACGCCCGGCCAGCCCGTGGCGCCGGCCCAGACCGCGGGGCCGGGTACGCCGGCCCCCGCTCCGGGACACGACGGGGAGCCTTCGCGCTGGAACCAGGCGGTCCGCGAGATCATGAGCGGACCGGTGGTCATCTCGATCCTCGCCGTCGTGCTCGCGCTGATCGTCGGAGCCATCCTGATCGCCCTCACCGACCCGCAGGTCCAGCACGCAGCGGGCTACTTCTTCGCCCGGCCCGGCGACACGTTCTCGGCCATCTGGACGTCGGTGTCGAACGCCTACGTCTCGATGTTCCAGGGCGCGATCTACAACTTCCGTCGTCCCACCTTCGCCGCGGGCATCCGCCCGCTCACCGACACGCTGTCGTTCGCGACGCCGCTCATCGTCAGCGGTCTCGGCGTGGCCCTGGCCTTCCGGGTCGGGCTGTTCAACATCGGCGGCCAGGGACAGATCCTCATCGCGGCTGCCGCAGCGGCCTGGGTCGGGTTCTCCTTCGACCTCCCGCCGGTCGTCCACCTGGTGCTCGCCATCGTCGCGGGCATCGTCGGCGGTGCGATCTGGGCCGGGATCGTCGGCCTGCTGAAGGCGCGGACCGGCGCGCACGAGGTGATCGTGACGATCATGCTCAACTACATCGCCTTCTACCTCATCTCGTACATGCTGCGCACGAAGGGCCTGCTCCAGGCGCCCGGGTCGAACAACCCCAAGGCGCCCGCGGTGCACCCGAACGCCGTGTTCCCGCCGCTGTTCGGTGAGCAGTACAACCTCACCTGGGCGTTCGTTATCGTCATCGCCGCGACGATCTTCGTGTGGTGGCTGATCGACCGGTCGAGCCTCGGCTTCCGCTTCCGGGCGGTCGGAGAGAACCCGAACGCCGCCCGCGTCGCGGGCATCAACGTCAAGAACATCTACGTCTACGCGATGCTCATCGCCGGTGGCTTGATCGGCATCGCCGGCGCGAGCCAGGCGCTTGGCGTCTTCCCGCAGGGCATCAGCTCGGGCGTGGATGCGGGCATCGGATTCGACGCGATCACCGTCGCCCTGCTCGGCCGCTCCCGGCCGGGCGGCGTCTTCATCGCGGGTCTGCTGTTCGGAGCGCTGAAGGCCGGCGGCTACACGATCCAGGCGGCCAACGACATCCCGATCGACATCGTCTTGATCCTGCAGTCCCTCATCGTGCTGTTCGTCGCTGCGCCGCCGCTGGTGCGGGCGATCTTCCGCCTTCCCGCGCCGGGGAGCGCTCCCCGGAGACCCGGCCCCATCGTCACGAAGGAGGTGGAGGCCAAGTGACCACGACCGCCCCCGTCGTTCCCGACTCCTCGCCGATCGTTCTCGAGAAGGCGGAGATCCGCTCCTGGAAGGCCCCGATCGCGTTCGGCGTCTTCGTCCTGATCAGCCTCATCCTGTTCTTCGGGTTCGCCCGCCACGAGCAGAGCAGCTTCCGGTTCTCCGAGAACTCGGACGCGCTGAAGCTTCCCGGACTGACCGTCGACACGTTCCTGACGACGACCGTCGTGACGATCCTGCTGCTGGCGCTGACACTGTGGAGCGCCTACCTCTCGTACCGCGCACGGAAGACGCCCATCTGGATGGTCATCGTCTTCTCGCTGCTGTTCATGTTCGCGTTCCTGGCCTGGGCCGATTCGGGGAGCCCCTATCCGGTGCCCGTGACCGGTCTGCTGCTCGGCACGGTCTCGCTCGCGGTCCCTCTCGTGTTCGGCGCCCTCGGCGGTGTCGTCTCCGAGCGGGGCGGCGTCGTCAACGTCGCCATTGAGGGCCAGCTGCTCGCCGGCGCCTTCGTCTCCGCGATGACGGCCACTCTCACCGGAAGCTGGGTCGTCGGACTCATCGCCGCGATGATCGCAGGCGTGCTTGTCTCGTTCCTCCTCGCGGCCTTCGCGATCAAGTACCTGGTCGACCAGGTGATCGTCGGCGTCGTGCTGAACGTGCTCGTCATCGGCCTGACCAGCTTCCTGTACTCGAAGGTGCTCGCGGGCAACCCCCAGCTGCTCAACCACCCGCCGCGCCTGCCCAGCTGGCCGATCCCGGTGCTGAGCGATATCCCCGTCATCGGCAAGGTGCTGTTCGACCAGTCGATCATCGAGTACCTCATGTACATCGCTGTCTTCCTGGTGTGGTTCGGCCTCTTCAAGACGCGCTGGGGCCTCCGCCTCCGTTCCGTCGGCGAGCACCCCGAGGCCGCGGACACGGTCGGCATCAACGTCAACAGCACGCGCTTCTGGAACGTCTCGCTCGCGGGCGCGATCGCCGGACTCGGCGGTGCCTACTTCACTCTGGGATCGGTCGGCGCGTTCTCGAAGGAGATGACCGCAGGTCAGGGCTTCATCGCCCTCGCGGCCGTGATCTTCGGACGTTGGGACCCGATCCGCGCGACTCTCGCAGCGCTGCTGTTCGGCTTCGCGTCGAACCTGCAGAACGTGCTGAGCATCATCGGTTCCCCCGTCCCCAGCGAGTTCATGCTGATGCTGCCGTACGTCGTGACGATCTTCGCGGTCGCCGGCCTGGTCGGCATCTCGCGGGCGCCGGCCGCCGACGGAAAGCCGTACATCAAGTCATGATCGCCGTGAACCCGACCCCCGCATCCATCGACCCGGAGTCGATCGACCCGGAGTCGATCGACTGGGCCGCGCTGCGCACAGCGGCCACCGAGGCGATGAAGCGCGCATATGCGCCCTACTCGAAGTTCCCGGTGGGGGCTGCCGCACTCGTCGACGACGGCCGCATCGTCAGCGGCTGCAACGTCGAGAACGCCAGCTACGGCGTGACGCTGTGCGCCGAATGCGGCCTCGTCTCGGCGCTCGCCATGTCGGGCGGCGGCCACCTGGTCGCCTTCACCTGCGTCGACGGCGATGGCGCGACGCTGATGCCCTGCGGCCGCTGCCGCCAGCTGCTGTACGAACACTCGGCCGAGGGGATGCTGCTGGAGACGGTCTCCGGCATCCGCACCATCGACCAGGTGCTGCCCGATGCATTCGGGCCGCGCCAGCTCGCCGCCTACGCGGCCGAGCACGAGAACGACTGAAGAGGAACACCCTTCGTGACCGATCGAGCAGGAGAGGTCGAGGCGTTCGACGCCGTCGACCTGATCAGGACCAAACGCGACCGCGGCGAGCTGAGCACCGCCGAAATCGGCTGGCTGGTGGACGCGTACACGCGCGGCTACGTCGGTGACGAGCAGATGTCCGCCATGACCATGGCGATCTTCCTCAACGGGATGACCCGCCGCGAGATCAAGGACCTCACGCTCGCGATGATCGCGTCGGGGGAGCGGATGGACTTCTCCGGCCTCGGCAAGCCCACCGCCGACAAGCACTCCACCGGCGGCGTGGGCGACAAGATCACCCTCCCGCTGATGCCGCTGGTCGCGACCTTCGGCGTGGCGGTGCCGCAGCTGTCGGGCCGTGGACTGGGTCACACCGGCGGCACGCTCGACAAGCTGGAGAGCATCCCGGGCTGGCGCGCCAACCTCAGCAACGAGGAGATGTTCGCGCAGCTGCAGAACGAGGGCGGCGTGATCTGCGCGGCGGGATCGGGGCTCGCCCCCGCCGACGGCAAGCTGTACGCCCTGCGCGACATCACCGGCACGGTGGAGGCCATCCCGCTCATCGCATCCTCGATCATGTCCAAGAAGATCGCCGAGGGCACCAGCGCGCTCGTCCTCGACGTGAAGTTCGGCTCCGGCGCGTTCCTCAAGGACATCGAGCGTTCGCGCGAGCTCGCCCGCACCATGGTGGAGCTGGGCCGGGATGCGGGCGTCGCCACCTCGGCGCTCCTCACCGACATGAACGTCCCGCTCGGGCTCGCCATCGGCAACGCCAACGAGGTCCGGGAGTCGGTGGAGGTGCTCGCCGGCGGCGGCCCGGCCGACATCGTCGAGCTGACGGTCGCGCTGGCGCGCGAGATGCTCACCCTCGCCGGGCGTCCGGACGAGGACGTGGAGGCCGCGCTGAAGGACGGCCGCGCCATGGACAAGTGGCGCGAGGTCATCCGCGCACAGGGCGGCGACCCGGATGCGGCCCTCCCCGTCGCGAAGGAGACGCACACCGTCGTCGCCAACGAGGGCGGGATCCTCGTCGAGCAGCAGGCCCTGCCGTTCGGCATCGCCGCGTGGCGCCTGGGTGCGGGACGTGCGCGCAAGCAGGATCCGGTGCAGCACGCCGCGGGCATCGATCTGCACGTGAAGCCGGGAGACACGGTCAGCGCGGGGCAACCGCTGTTCACGCTGTCCGCCGACGAGCCGGCGCGCTTCGAGCGCGCCCTCGAGGCCCTGGAGGGCTCCTACCGCATCGCGCCGGCCGGGACGCCGTTCGAGCGCGGCCCGCTGATCGCCGACCGCATCGCCTAGGGTTGGATTCATGAGCGACGCCTGGAACGAGTACGCACTAGCCGACGGCACCGAGATCCGTCCGCTTCCGAAGGTCTCCCTGCACGACCACCTCGACGGCGGTCTCCGCCCGGCCACCGTGCTGGAGCTCGGAGCCGAGATCGGGCTGGAGCTTCCGGCGCAGGATGCATCCGCGCTGGGCCGCTGGTTCGCCGAGAAGTCGAACTCCGGTTCGCTCGTCGAGTACCTGAAGACGTTCGACGTGACCACCGCCGTCATGCAGACGCGCGAGGGCCTCAGTCGCGTCGCCCGGGAGTTCGTTCAGGACCTCGGCGAGGACGGCGTCGTGTACGGGGAGGTCCGCTGGGCTCCCGAG
The DNA here is from genome assembly GCF_042465655.1 of Leifsonia sp. T36S-04. GTDB lineage: Bacteria > Actinomycetota > Actinomycetes > Actinomycetales > Microbacteriaceae > Leifsonia. The sequence goes on along the minus strand of NZ_CP146286.1, from coordinate 2,483,234 downwards.
CAGCACCTCTCGAACGGCCTGACCCTCGACGAGACCGTCGATGCGGTCCAGGAAGGCATCGAGCAGGGCATCCAGGATGTGCGCGACGCCGGTGGCCGCATCCGCGTCGGCCAGCTGGTGACCGCGATGCGGCACAACGACCGGGGGCTCGAGATCGCTGAGCTCGCCGTGCGTCACCGCGACCGCGGCGTGGTCGGTTTCGACATCGCCGGTCCCGAGGCGGGCTTCCCCGCGTCGAACCACCGTGCGGCGTTCGACTACCTGGCCGCGGAGTTCTTCCCGGCGACCGTCCACGCGGGCGAGGCGGACGGCCTCGACAGCATCCGCAGCGCCCTCCTCGACGGCCGGGCGCTCCGCCTGGGCCATGGTGTCCGCCTCGCGGAGGACATCACCATCGAGCGCCAGGACGACGAGAACACCTACGTGACGCTGGGCTCGCTGTCGCAGTGGGTGAAGGATCGCGAGATCGCCCTCGAGACGAGCCCGACCTCCAACCTGCAGACGGGCGCGATCGCCGCGTGGGGCGACGACATCCTCGACCACCCGTTCGATCTGCTCTACCAGCTGGGCTTCCGCGTCACCGTCAACACCGACAACCGGCTGATGAGCGGGACGACGCTCACGCGTGAGCTGAGCATCCTGGCCGACGCGTTCGCGTACGACCGCACCGACCTCGAGATCTTCCAGCTGAACGCCGCCGCGGGTGCGTTCCTGCCGCTCGAAGAGCGTGAGGAACTGGCCGAGATCATCACAGCGGGTTTCGAGGGTTCCTGACGCCCCGCGCGTTACGCTGAACTCATGTCCCTGCCTCCGCTGCCAGATTCCGCCATCACTGTCGGCGCGCATGCGGCCGACTGGCGTGAGGCGGTCGAACTCGCGGGCGAGGCGCTGGCCCGCTCGGGTGCGACGGAGCAGGGGTACGGGCGCCGCATGATCCAGGTGATCGAGGAGTTCGGCGCCTACATCGTCATCGCCCCGGGCCTCGCGCTCGCACACGCCCGGCCCGGCCCGGACGTCAATTCGGACGGCCTCTCGGTGGTCACGCTCGACGAGCCGGTCGTGTTCGGGCACCCGCACAACGACCCGGTGTCGGTGGTGCTCGGCCTCGCCGTCTCCACTCCGGAGGCCCACGTGACGAGCGTCGCCGAGCTCGCGAACATCTTCAACGACCCGGACGCGATCCCCGCCCTCGCCGCGGCGACGAGCCGTGCCGACGTTCAGCGCATCCTCACGGTGAGTGAAGAAGAGGCCGCGCGATGACGGGCGGGCAACCGTGAAGATCGTCGCCATCTGCGGTGTCGGAGTCGGCACCTCTGGCATCCTCAAGGTCAACGCCGAACGCGTGCTCGACCGGCTCGGGATCGACGCCGACGTCACCGCGTCGGACGCCGCCCACATCAGCGAAGCGGCAGCCGACGCCCAGGTCGTGCTGACCTCGCCCGAGCTCGTGGATCGGATCGGACGCACCAACGCCGACGTGATCGTGGTGCACAACTACTTCGACCTCGAGGAGCTGGAGCGCAAGCTCGATGAGGCCCTCGGCTAGAGCGGCCGTCAGGGCCGTGCTCGACGCCCGCTTCGCTCTGCGAAAGCCGTCAGCGCGTCGAGGACGTCGCTATTGATCCACGTCCGGTTTCGATGAGCCGAGTTTCCTCGGACGAGGACTCCCCGCTCGACCAACGTATCGAGACCGTTCGTCACAGCCGGGCGACTCGCTCCCGTGACGTGCGCCGCCGTCGTTGCGTTGAGGACCGGGTACTCGATCGATAGCTCCGCAAGCGCCCGTGCCACCGCATCCGACCGGATCCCGGAAAGTCTCTGGCTCCACTCCTCGCGAGAAGCGCCGATGTCGTTCGCCAACTCATCAGCGTTCGCGACGGCCTTCAACGCGGCATCGGAGAACACGCTCACGATCGGTTCGGCCTCCCCGCGACGGAAAGCGGTCAGGGCGTCGAAATAGCGTTCGAGGTCGGTGAGCAGCCCGGCCGAGACGGGGACGGCGAGATGGCGAAGGATGCCGCCGTGACGCAACATCGCGTGCGCCAGGGCCCGACCCGTGCGGCCGTTGCCATCAGGGAACGGGTGGATGGTCTCGAATTGCGCGTGAGCGATGGCGACCTGCGCGAGGACGGGGATATCGACTCGGCGGATGAACGCGACCAGGTCGTCCATCGCTGCCTGCACCCTGTCGTAGTGCGGCGGTACGAACGACGCCTTGTGCGGAAGCTGACCGCCGATCCACACCTGCTCCTGCCGGTATCCGCCGGTCATGTGTGGTGCGGAGTCACCGAGGAGGGCTTCGTGCATGGTGATGATGGACGCGTTCTCGATATCCTCTGCCAGCGCGAGAGCGGCCTCCATCGCACGGACATTGCTGAGGATCAGGTCGGCGTTTCCGTGGGTCCGCTCCCCGATGACTGCCTCTGCGATAGCCCGCGGACCGGCGGTGAGGTTCTCGATCTGCGAGCTCGAGGCGGACTCGGTGCGAAGGAGGACTGCCGAGAACGGCGCGATGAAGGATGCCCGTTCGCTGTCGAAGCGAACCAGTTCGCGTGTGGCGTCGTCCGCCTCAGAGAGGACGTCGGCCGAAAGAGTGAACGACTCCGCGGCGATGGAGGCGGGAACGGCGGCGTCGTAAGGCTCCCGGCGGAGTAACTGCATCCGCCGAGAGGCGTAGTGCGGTTCGGTGTCGGCGGGCAGCGTCCTACGCTCGTACGAAAGCTCGTGCGACATCCTTTCACCTCCCGCTGCCTTATGAAAGGATAAAGCTCTAACCTTTCATAAGGCAAGCGGGAGCGAAAGGTTGTTCCGTCGCTACGCGGTCAGCAGCCGCATCGCCTCGGCGAGGGCCGCGACGCGCGCGGTGGCGGTCGCCCGACGCTCGTCGACGGAGCCGTCGTCGCTGGAGGCGTCGATGTAGATCTTGAGCTTCGGCTCGGTGCCGCTCGGGCGGACCATGACGCGGGAACCGTCCTCGAGCAGGATCCGCAGCACGTCGCTCGGCGGCAGGCCGCCGAAGCCGTCGATCAGGTCGTCGATCTGCGTGACCCGCACGTCGCCCAGGTGGCTGGGCGGCGTCGACCGGAGAGCGGACATGATCTCGCCGATGCGCGACAGGTCGGTGACCCTCAGCGAGATCTGGTCGCTGGCGAAGAAGCCGAACCGCTCTGCGAAGGCGTCGAGCCGCTGCCCGATGGTCGAGCCGGTGGCCGCCAGATCGTTCGCCAGGTCGAGGAACGCGACGGCGGCCGAGATTCCGTCCTTGTCGCGGACGGTCTCCGGGTTGACCAGGTAGCCGAGAGCCTCCTCGTAGCCGTAGACCAGGCCCGGAGCGCGCGACACCCACTTGAAGCCGGTCAGGGTGTCCGCGAAGTCCATCCGGTACGCGCGGGCGACTGCCGCGAGTGCGGGTGACGAGACGATCGAGCAGGCCAGCGTCCCGAGGTCCCCACGCTCGCCTGCGCGCGCCACCGCGAGCTCGGCGGCGCGCCAGCCCAGCAGCGCGCCGACCTCGTTGCCGGACAGGCGGCGGTATCCGTCGGAGAGCGACGAGTCGGGAACGGCGACGGCGAGGCGATCCGCGTCCGGGTCGTTCGCGATGACCAGGTCCACTCCGGCCGCGCGGGCGGTCGCGAACGCGAGGTCCATCGCGCCCGGCTCCTCGGGGTTCGGGAAGCTGACCGTCGGGAACGCCGGGTCCGGCTCGATCTGTTCGGCGACCGGCGTGGGGGAGGCGAATCCGGCGCGCGCGAACACCTCCCGCGCGGTGCGCCATCCGACGCCGTGCATGGCGGTGTACGCGAAGGAGACGGCGTCGCGGGGCGCCTCGGTCGCGGCCACGGCGACGGTGGCGTCGATGTACGCCTGCTCGACCGCGTCGGGCGCGACCTCGTAGCGGTCCGACCGCGGAAGCTCGGCGATGCTGCCGTTCGCGACATCCAGGATGTGCGCTGCGATCTCGGCGTCGACCGGCGACACGATCTGCGAACCGTGGTTCTCGCCGCCGAGGTACACCTTGTAGCCGTTGTCGTTGGGCGGATTGTGGCTGGCCGTCACCATGACGCCCGCGCTGACCTCCAGGTGCCGGACGGCGAACGCCAGCACGGGGGTCGGCAGGAGGCGGGGGAGCAGGATGGCGCGGACGCCGGCGCCCGCCATGAGCTCCGCAGTGTCGCGGGCGAAGACGTCGGAGTTCTTGCGGCCGTCGTAGCCGATGACGACGGACGGCGTGCCGCCCTCGGCGTGCTCCAGCAGCCAGCGGGCGAAGCCGGCGGCGGCCTGGGCGACGAGGACGCGGTTCATGCGGTTGGGGCCGGCGGCGATGGCGCCGCGGAGGCCGGCGGTCCCGAAGGCGAGACGCTCATCGAAACGCGAGTGCAGCTCGGCCACAGCCTCGGCCGAGTCCGCTTCGGCGGCGACGATCAGCGCCTCCAATTCGTCCCGGGTCTCCGGGTCCGGGTCCTGCGCCAGCCAGGCGCGGGCCTCGGTGAGAAGCTGCGGGGTGTCCGTCCCGGTCACAGTGCCTCCACGATCTGGGCGAGGAGGGCGCTGATCACCGGCTCCGCGGCGCGGCCGGCCTCGATGACCTCCTGGTGGCTGAGGGGGGTCTTCTGGATGCCCGCGGCCAGGTTGGTGATGAGCGACATCCCCAGGATCTCCATCCCGGCCTGTCGCGCAGCGATCGCCTCGAGGGCGGTGGACATGCCGACGATGTGACCGCCGACGGCCTTCGCCATCTGCACCTCGGCGGGCGTCTCGTAGTGCGGTCCGCGGAACTGCGTGTAGACCCCCTCGTCCAGAGACGGGTCGATGGTGTGGGCCAGATCGCGCAGCCGCTTCGAGTATAGGTCGGTGAGGTCGATGAAGGTGGCGCCCTCGAGCGGCGAGTCGGCCGTCAGGTTGATGTGGTCGCTGATCAGGACCGGTGTTCCCGGCTTCCAGTGGTCCTTGATACCGCCTGCGCCGTTGGTGAGGACCATCGTGGTCGCTCCCGCGGCCGCGGCCGTGCGGACGCTGTGGACGACGCGGCGGACGCCGTGGTTCTCGTAGTAGTGGGTGCGGGCGCCGATCACCAGCGCGTGCTTGCCGTTCGGCAGGCGCACCGAGCGCAGCGTCCCGACATGCCCCTCGAGGGCCGGCTTGCTGAAGCCGACGATCTCGGTGGCGGGCACGGTCGCGACGGTCTCGCCGATGAGGTCGGCCGCCTTGCCCCAGCCGCTGCCCAGGGTGAGCGCGATGTCGTGGCGCTTCACCCCTGTCTTCTCGGCCAGTTGAGCGGCGGCTTCACGCGCGACCTCGAAGGGGTCGGCAGCAGGGTCGTCGAGCGGGTTGGTGAAGGAATCCGACATGATTCAACTCTACTGAGCCGCCGTCTTCGCACAGGCCAGCAGCGGGATGCGCATCGGTGCACCCCCATACGGAACAATGGGATCCATGGCGTATGAATTCGAGCGCAAGCAGCGCATCGCAGTGCTCGGCGGCGGTCCCGGTGGGTACGAGGCGGCGCTGGCGGGCGCTCAGCTCGGTGCCGACGTCACGATCGTCGAGCGCTCCGGCGTCGGCGGCTCGGCCGTCATCACGGACGTGGTCCCGTCGAAGAGCCTGATCGCGACGGCAGAAGCGACCAACTCGATCGGTGAGGCCACCGACCTCGGCGTCCAGTTCTTCCACCGCGGAGAGACCGGCAAACCGGTACGCCCGGAGATCGCGGTCAACCTGGCGGCGGTCAACAAGCGGCTGATGGGGCTGGCCCGGCAGCAGTCGGAGGACATGCGGGCCGAACTCGTCCGGTCGGGGGTGCGCATCGTCAGCGGCGAAGGCCGGCTCGACGGCAACGGAGCCATCATCGTCTCCACGGCGAAGGGCGACACCGGCACCGACTTCGACCGGGTCGAGGCCGACACGATCGTGGTCGCGGTCGGGGCGAGCCCGCGCATCCTGCCATCGGCGATGCCCGACGGAGAACGCATCCTCACCTGGACGCAGCTGTACGACCTGCAGTCGGTGCCCTCCCACCTGATCGTGGTCGGGTCGGGTGTCACGGGTGCCGAGTTCGCCTCGGCGTACAACGCGCTCGGCTCGAAGGTGACGCTCATCTCATCGCGTGACCAGGTCCTCCCGGGCGAGGATGCGGACGCTGCAGCCGTGATCGAGAACGTCTTCCGGCGCAACGGCATGCAGGTGCTCTCGAAGTCCCGGGCCGAGTCGGTGGTCCGCACCGAGAACGGCGTGGTGGCGACCCTCACCGACGGGCGCACGATCGAAGGCTCGCACTGCCTCATGGCGGTGGGGTCCGTGCCGAACACCGCTGGGATCGGGCTCGAGGAGGCCGGTGTCCAGCTCACGCCGAACGGCAACATCCGGGTCAACCGGGTGGCCCGCACGTCCATCCCGAACATCTACGCCGCGGGCGACTGCTCCGACTCGCTTCCACTCGCCTCCGTCGCCTCGATGCAGGGCCGCACGGCGGTCTTCCACGCGATGGGGGATGCCGTGAACCCGATCGAGCTGCGCAACGTCAGCTCGAACATCTTCACCCAGCCGGAGATCGCCACCGTCGGCTGGAGCCAGAAGCAGATCGAGGAGGGCATCGCCCAGGGCGACATCTACAAGCTGCCCCTCAAATCCAACCCGCGGGCGAAGATGCTGGGCATCCGGGACGGCTTCGTGAAGCTGTTCGCGCGCACCGGTTCGGGCACGGTGATCGGAGGCGTCATCGTGGCACCGCGAGCCTCTGAGCTGATCTTCCCGCTGGCGCTCGCCGTCGAGCAGCGCCTCACGGTCGACCAGGTCGCTCGCGCGTTCACGGTCTATCCCTCGCTCTCGGGCTCGATCACCGACGCGGCCCGCGCAATGCACATCGTGCTCTGACGGGAGGGCCGGGGGGATGGAGATCGGGCTCGTCGTCGGTGTCCTCGCCGTCCTCGCGATCGCAGCTGCCACGACCATCGGGCCCAAGTTCGGGGTGGCGTCGCCGCTGATCCTGGTGGTGCTCGGCATCCTGGTCAGCCTGCTGCCGTTCGTTCCCGCGGTGACCATCGAGCCCGAGTGGATCATCGCCGGCGTGCTGCCGCCCCTCCTGTACTCGGCATCGGTCTCCATGCCCGCGATGAACTTCCGCCGGGAGTTCGGAGCGATCGGGGGTCTTTCCGTCCTCCTCGTGATCGTCAGCTCCGTGCTGCTCGGGCTGTTCTTCGCGTGGGTGATCCCCGGGCTCGGTCTGGGCTGGGGAGTCGCCCTGGGTGCGATCGTCAGTCCCACCGACGCCGTCGCCACAGGCATCGTCAAACGGGCAGGAATCTCGCCACGCGTCGTCGCCATCCTCGAAGGCGAGAGCCTGCTCAATGACGCGACCGCGCTGGTGCTCCTCCGCGCCGCGATCGCCGCCGCGGCCGTCGCGTCCTTCACGGTGGGTGAGGTCACGCTGACCTTCCTCTACTCGGTACTGGTCGCCGTCGTCTTCGGGGCGGCGGTCGGGTGGCTGAACCTGATGGTCCGTCAGCGGGTGAAGGATGCGACCGTCAACACGGCCATCTCGTTCACGGTGCCGTTCCTCGCATCCATCCCCGCCGAGGCGCTCGGTGCATCGGGACTCGTCGCGGCCGTGGTCGCGGGACTCGTCACCGGCAGCCGGGCGCCGAGGCTGCTGTCCCCCGAGCACCGCCTCTCGGACACGCAGAACTGGCGCACAGTGGAACTCATCCTCGAGGGGCTCATCTTCCTCACGATGGGACTCGAACTCTTCGGCATCGTGCAGAACGTGCAGAACGACCATGCGGGAGTGCTGCCGGCAATCGGGATCGCCGCGGGGGCTCTTCTGCTGACGATCGTGGTGCGCGCGGGGTTCGTCGCCCCGCTGCTCGCGCTGCTGGCGCGGCGGCATCGCCGCGGGCAGCGGATACGGCCACGGCTGGAACAGCTGCAGCAGCATCTCTCGGACCCGGAGGCGGTGCAGCGGGGGATCGCTCAGCGCGTCGCGGCCCCGGAGGAGCGTGCGCTGACGACCGGTGCGGGTGACGGCGCGGGGGAGGACGCGGATACGGCTGCGGCGCCGGGGGAGCAGGGGGAGCCGGGGGTTGACGGGTCGGAGGCCGCCCTCGCCGCGCTCGCCGCGCCCCGTGTTCCAGACGCCGTCTTCCCGGGCCCCCTGCTCGACCCGGCGGGAGGCAGGCCGGTCTCGCCCAAACAGGCGGAGCGCCGTCGTCGGCGCCTCGCCCGCCGCGGCATCCCCTCGGTCGAGAACTTGACACGGTTCGGGACGCGGCTGCGCCGGCTAATCGCGGACATCGAGTACTTCACGGGAGCACCGCTCGGCTGGCGCGAGGGTGCCATCGTCGTCTGGGCCGGCATGCGCGGTGCGGTCACCGTAGCGGCCGCGCAGTCGTTGCCCCACGACACCCCCGGGCGGTCCGTGCTGGTGCTGATCGCCTTCCTGGTGGCCGCCGGTTCGCTGCTGCTGCAGGGCGGGACCCTCGGGCTCGTGCTGCGACTCGTCAAGCCGGCCGGGGCGGACCCGCAGTCGGAGCGCGACGAGCGCAGACGGCTCATGGAGTTGCTGTACGAGGCGGGCAGGACCGTGCCGCTGCCGGCCACCACGGACCGGACGCCGGAGGCGTTCGCCGCGCACAAGGCCGCGCGCCTGGCCCGCCTGCGTGCTCAGCGCGACGCGCTGCTCGATGCGCGCGACGACGGAACGTTCAGCGCGGACGTGCTGGCCGGTGCACTGAGCAACCTGGATGCGGACGAGATCAGCATCGACCTCAAAGGCGACCCCACCGAAGCGACCGGCTGAGACGGGCTGGTTGAATCCGGAGGAGTTCTCGCGCTCCGCGCCTCCTTTCTCCTCCGTTCCCCGACAACGCCCGGCGTGTCGACGCTCATCTCCTTCCGCGGAGCATGGACACGTGTCAGCGGCGCGTGAATGGACGAAAGGAGGGACCATCGCCCGTTTCGGGCCCGGGTCCCTCCCTGGTCGGCTGTCGGGAAAGCGGTCAGACGATGTTGAGCAGGAGGTGGCCCGACGAGACCGTCTCTCCCACGGCGGCGTTCATGCCCGAAACGGTGCCGTCCTTGTGGGCAGTCAGCGGCTGTTCCATCTTCATCGCTTCGAGTACCAGCACGAGGTCGCCCTTCACCACGGGGTCGCCCTCGGCGACGGCGACCTTCACGACGGTGGCCTGCATCGGGGCGGTGACCGAGTCACCGGTCGCGGTGTCCACGCTGTGCGCAGCGCCACGACGGCGAGGTGCCGGAGCGGCAGAGGCTTCACCGCTTCCCGCACCGCCGTTGAGCAGGCGGGCCGGGAGCGACACCTCGATGCGCTTGCCCTCGACCTCGACCACGACGTTGCTGCGTCGTTCCGCCGAGGGCTGGTCGCCCAGCTCGCCGGACCACGGCTCGATCTCGTTGACCCACTCGGTCTCGATCCAGCGGGTGTACACGGAGAACGGCTCGCCGTCCTGGGGGGCGAAAGCCGGGTCGCGCACGATCGCTCGGTGGAACGGCAGCACGGTGGGCAGGCCGGCGACCTCGAACTCGTCCAGGGCACGGCGCGAGCGCTCGAGGGCCTCCTCCCGGCTGGAGCCGGTCACGATCAGCTTCGCGAGCATGGAATCGAACGCGCCGCTGATCACGTCGCCCGCCTGGATGCCGCTGTCGACGCGGACACCGGGACCACCGGCGGCCTTGAATACGTGGACCGGGCCGGGCGAGGGGATGAAGCCGCGGCCTGCGTCTTCGCCGTTGATGCGGAACTCGAACGAGTGGCCGCGCGGTGCCGGGTCGTCGTAGTCGAGCTCGCCGCCCTCGGCGAGCCGGAACTGCTCACGGACCAGGTCGATGCCGGTGACCTCCTCGGAGACCGGGTGCTCGACCTGCAGACGCGTGTTGACCTCCAGGAACGACACCGTGCCGTCCTTGCCGATGAGGAACTCGCACGTCCCCGCGCCCTGGTAGCCGACCTCCTTGAGGATGGCCTTGGACGACGAGTAGAGCTTCTCGGTCTGCTCGGGGGTCAGGAACGGCGCAGGCGCCTCCTCGACGAGCTTCTGGTGACGACGCTGAAGGGAGCAGTCGCGGGTCGAGACGACGACGACGTTGCCGTACGCGTCCGCGAGGCACTGGGTCTCCACGTGCCGCGGCTGGTCGAGGTACTTCTCGACGAAACACTCTCCGCGCCCGAACGCGGCGATGGCTTCGCGGGTGGCCGACTCGAAGAGCTCGCCGACCTCTTCACGGGTGCGGGCCACCTTGAGGCCACGACCGCCGCCACCGAAGGCCGCCTTGATGGCCACCGGGAGTCCGTAGACGTCGACGAAGTCGAGAACCTCGGCCGCGTCCGCGACCGGGTTCAGCGTGCCGGGAGCCAGAGGAGCTCCGACCTTCTCTGCCACGTGCCGCGCCGAGACCTTGTCCCCGAGGCGCTCGATCGCTTCGGGGGACGGGCCGATCCAGGTGAGGCCTGCCGCGATCACGGCGCGGGCGAAGTCGGCGTTCTCGGCCAGGAAGCCGTAGCCGGGGTGCACGGCGTCTGCGCCGGAGCGGCGGGCCACCGACAGCAGCTTGTCGATGACGAGGTAGGTGTCGGCGCTCGTCGTCCCGTCCAGCGCATACGCTTCGTCCGCGAGGCGCACATGGAGGGCGTCACGATCCTGGTCCGCGTAGACGGCGACCGAAGCGATGCCGCTGTCTTTCGCGGCGCGGATGACTCGGACAGCGATCTCGCCGCGGTTGGCGATCAAAACCTTGGTGATACGGGGCACAGTTCCCTAGCCTATTGCTCGATATCGAACGCGATTTGGCCGATCCCCACAAAAATGAGGGACCGGAAGCTCAAGGAGCCTACAACGGGACCGCTCAGCGACTCCGGTTCCACAGCGACGTCCAGTCCACACCGAGCTCGACGACGAGGTCGCGCAGGGTGGAGAGCGAGAGGCCCACCACCGTGCTCGGGTCGCCCTCGACACGCGTGATGAAGGGTCCGCCGAGGCTGTCGATCGTGAACGCACCGGCCACCTCCAGCGGTTCCCCGCTGGCGACATACGCGTCGATCTCGACGTCCGTCACGTCGGCGAACGTCACCGACGCCGCGGCGACTGCTCCGGCCGCGGCGTTCTCGCGGCCCTCCCGGTGGTCGATCAGCCAATGGCCGGAATAGAGCACACCGGTTCGTCCGCGCTGCTGCAGCCAGCGCTCGCGGGCGACCTCCGGAAGGTGCGGCTTGCCGTGGATGGCACCGTCGATCGCGAAAGCGGAGTCACCGCCCAGGATGAGACCGTCGATGGGCTCGCCCTCCAGCGTGCCGCGGACGGCCTCGGCCTTCAGGCGCGCCAGCAGTTGCACCATGGCACGCGCATCGAGCGGGCCGTGGTCGGCCTCGGCGGCGGCGACGGCTGCGGGCTCGTCGACGTGCGAGGGAACGACGACCGGCTCGACGCCGGCGGCGCGCAGCAGCGCGAGGCGGGCGGGCGACGTGGAGGCGAGGTAGAGGTGCATGGTCACCTGTGGAATGCTCGAAGGATGCCCCAAGAAGATGAGGGAGACCTCCCGAAGCGCGAGGTCGAGCTCGACATTACCAACGTCGCCCACGGCGGCGTGTTCGTCGCCCGTCACGAAGGCCGGGTGGTCTTCGTCCCCGACACGATGCCGGGGGAGCGCGTCCGCGTGCGAATCGGCGACAGCAGCCACGATCGGTTCTGGCGCGGTGAGGTGCTCGAGGTGCTGGAGGCGTCCCCCGAACGGCAGTCGCACGTGTGGTCGGCGGCATCGATCGAGCGACCGCCCGCCGAGCGAGCGGGAGGGGCGGAGTTCGGCCACATCCGGCTGGAGCACCAGCGCGAACTCAAGCTGCAGGTCCTCGAAGACGCCCTCGAACGCATGGCGAAGTTCTCACCGGAAGAGATCGCGACCGCCGGTGTCGACGGGGCGCGCGTGCGCGTCGAGCCGGTCGACGGCGAGACAGCGGACGGCACGGGATGGCGCACCCGGGTGCGCCTGCAGGTCGACGCCCACGGCAACCTCGGCCCGTTCGCGTCCCGCTCCCACACGGTGATCCCGGTGGACGACCTCCCGCTGGCGACTGCACTGGTCCAGGATGCGGTGCCGTTCGGGCAGCTTTTCCCCGGCGCGGAGTCGGTGGATGTGGTGGCGACCGGTGCCGGCACCTCGCACGTCCTCGTGAACGACGCTCCCGACCGCTCCGGCAACCGCGCCGGCAGCCGTGGCGGTGGGCGGCCGGGCGCTCGCGGCTCGAACCGCCGGACCGGTCGTGCCGCCGATCGCGGTGCCGACGGCCAGGGCACCCGCTCGGCGCGACCCCGCCGGCAGCCCGTCCCGATCCGGGAGCGCGTGGGTGACCGCGAGTTCCGCCTGGACGCCCGGGGTTTCTGGCAGGTGCACCGCGCCGCCGCTCAGACCCTCACGTCCGCGGTGCAGTCCGCCGTCGACGAGGCACTTTTCGATCCTCGAGCGGCGAACCTCGACCTCTACGGCGGCGTGGGGCTCCTCGCCGCCGCGCTGGGGGACCGCTTCGGCTCCACCCTGCGCATCACGTCGGTGGAGAGCAGTGAGGCGGCGACCGACGACGCCGCCGAGAATCTGGCCGACTGGGTCGGTGCAGCCGTGGTCACCGACCGCGTGGAGCGCTACATCACCCGGCTCGCCGCGGACGCATCGGCCGCAGAGCGCTCACGCCTGCGCGCAGCGACGATCGTCCTCGATCCGCCTCGCTCCGGGGCGGGACGCGAGGTCGTCGACGCCATCGCCTCGGTCACGCCTGCGCAGGTCGTCTACGTCGCATGCGACCCGGTCGCTCTCGCACGGGACCTCGCGTACTTCGGCGGCCACGGCTACCGATTGCAGGGGATGCGTGCATTCGACTTGTTCCCGAACACCCACCACCTGGAGGCGGTCGCCACTCTGACGCGCTGAGCGTGCCGCACGGGCAAATGCATTCACCCCCTACGATGGTCAACATGGTGCGGGTGGCAATCGTCGACGATCACGAATCGGTGCGCCTGGGGCTGAAGGCGGCCTGTCAGGATGCGGGGTACGAGGTCGTGCTCACCGCGCCCACGGTCGACGATTTCGTCGCCCAGCTGGGGTCGCAGGAGTGCGACGTGGTCGTGCTGGATCTGTCGCTCGGCGACGGCTCCAAAGTCACCGACAACGTCAAACGGGCGCAGGCCACCGGGGCTGCTGTGCTCGTGCACAGCATCGCCGACCGCGTCGCCAGCGTCCGCGAGGCCCTGGCCGCGGGAGCGGCGGGCGTGATCCCCAAATCCTCACCGACCACGACCGTCATCAGTGCGATCGCGACGGTCGCCCGCGGGGACGTGCTCAACAACCTCGAATGGGCGACGGCCATCGACGCCGACAGCGACTTCGCCAAGGCCCAGCTCGGCCGGCGCGAGCGCGACGTGCTCCACCTGTACGCCTCCGGGCTCCCGCTGAAAGCGGTCGCCGCCCAGCTCGGCATCGCCAACTCGACCGCCCGTGAGTACCTGGACCGCATCCGCGTGAAGTACGTGGAGGTCGGGCGGCCGGCCCCGACGAAGGTGGACCTGCTCCGGCGTGCGGTGGAGGACGGCATCCTTCCCGGACTCGATCCAGACACGGGTAATGAGCGTTCCTAGCGGGGTACGCCCGGGACTCCCGCTCGAGTCGGTGAAGCCCCGCAACCCCCTCAGTCGCGCTCGTATCGAGCGCATCGCCGATCGCACGGTCTCGGCTTTCGGCCTGGTGTTCGGACTCCAGACCCTCCCGGCGGCCCTCGGTCAGCTCAGCCATCTGCGCGAGCCGTGGGGCGCCGTGTTGATGGTCGCCATCTTCGGAGGCCTCGCGTTCACGGTGCTCCTCGCGATCATCCAGCGCGGGGTGAAGATCGCGATGGGCGTTCTTTCCGTCGTCTACCTGGTCGCGCTCGTCACCTGGCCGCTGCTGGTGGCCGACCCGGCCGCCTTCTCCGCCGACAAGCCGTGGCTCTGGTTCCTCTGCTCGGTCTTCACCGCCTTCGCCGCGGTCGCGTACCCGCTCTGGCTCGCCATCGCCTACACGTTCGCGGCGCCGATCGCGTACGGCGTCGTCCGCGCCCTTCCTGCGGGCGGCGGCGTCGGGCCCGAGCTGGCGGCGCTCGACGCGATCTATGCGACCATCCTTGGCGGCGTGATTCTGGCGATCATCGCGATGATGCGGCAGGCAGCGAGTGCGGTGGACACGGCCCAGAGTCAGGCGCTGGCGCGGTACGCGAACGCCGTCCGGCAGCACGCCACCGAGGTCGAACGCGTCCAGGTCGACGCGATCGTGCACGACAGCGTCCTGACCACGCTCCTCTCCGCTGCGTCGGCTCGGTCGCCCGAGCAGAAGGAACTCGCCGCCGCAATGGCGGCCGACGCGATCGGCCATCTGCACGCGGCCGAGGCGGCGACCCCGGAGGACCAGTCCGCCGTCGGGCTCGACCGACTCACCGAGCGGCTGCTGACGGCGGCCAATGCCTTCTCGTCGCCCTTCCAGGTGGAAGTGCGCGATGTGGAGGTCCACACCCTCCCGGTCAACGTCGCCGAGGCCGTGTACTCCGCGACCGTGCAGGCGATGGTGAACAGCATGCAGCACGCCGGCGGCGCGGACGTCGACCGGAGCGTCTCCATCCGCGGCGGCGGTCCTGCGGCCACGGTCCAGGTGGTGGTCCGTGATGACGGTCGCGGGTTCAGCGAGTCGGAGGTCCCGGCGGAACGACTGGGACTGCGCATCAGCATCCGGGACCGCCTCGCCAAAGTCGGAGGCCGGGCGAGGATCGAGTCGGAGCCAGGGGTCGGAACGACGGTGACCATCCTCTGGCCCTCGGCCGATCAGCACGTCGTCGGGGCGGCGGGTGCATCCGGAATGCACGAGCCTGTTGCCGCCGGCGGACCGGAGGTGGGCGAGTGATCACCCTCAACCGCCTCCTGTTCCTCAGCCTCGGAGCACTGTTCTCGGCGTACCACCTGTTCCTCGCGCTCTCGTCGCTCTCCACTCCGCGCGCGGCGGGAACCACGATCGTGGCGATGATCCTCTACGGAATCGCCACGGTGATGAGCCTGTGGCCGACCAGCCCGACGAAGATGCCGCTGTGGCTGGCCGCGTTCGATCTCGCCGTCTGCGTCGTGATCCCGATCCTCGTGACCATCGAGCTGGACCCCTCCAAGGACAACGGCTACGCCACCTGGTACGTCGCGGCCGTCGGCACACTGATGACGATCTGCGCCGTGCGGCGGCAGCAGATCGTGGCGTGGGCCGGTGTCGGCTTCCTTGCGGTCCAGACGGTCGTCTGGGCCGGTCCTGGTGCGCTCGCCGGACTGGGAGTGGTCGGCTCGGTCGTGTGGGTCGGCGTCGCGGTCGTCATCTCCGGCTCGCTGGCCAAGGCGGGCCGGGATGCGCTGCAGTTCGCCCGAGCCGAGCGTGAGGCGACGGAATGGCAGGCCGCGCAGGAGGCGCACGTGATGGAGCGTCAGTTGCGCCTCCGCCAGACCTATCGCGTGGCCGCACCCATGCTGGCCGAGATCGTCCGCCGCGGCGGGGACCTCACAGAGGCGGAGCGGCGGGAGTGCCGGTATCTGGAGGGTGCCATCCGGGACGAGATCCGGGGGCGGCGCCTGCTCAACGATGATGTTCGCCGTGAGGTGATGGATGCCAGGCGCCGTGGCGTGGTCGTCAGCCTGCTCGACGAGGGCGGCATCGACGACCTGGATCAGCGTGGACTCGAGGCGGTCCTGCGCCGTCTGGCCGAGGCGATCCGCGGCACGACGACCGACAAGCTCATCGTGCGCACGGTTCCGCGCTCCTCGAAGACTGCCGTCACCGTGGTCGGGCTGCGCATGTCGGACGACGGCGCGGCCAACGCGCTAGGTGCCGAGTCGGAGGACGACGAGGTCGACCTCTGGCTCGAGATCCCGCGCCCCGTCGCCTCCTGAGCCCCGGCACCCGCGAGATTCGTGACGAATCGCCGCTCTGGCGCGCCGATAGCGACGATTCGTGGCGAATCCCGCATTGGTCCGGCGTGAGACGTGCGATTTGCGCCAAATCGCGGTTCTGACGCGGGCATACCCGCGATTTGCGCCAAATCGTGCGGAGGGATCCGATACCCGCGATTTCCGCCAAATCGCGGTTATGGGGTCGCGATAACCGCGATTTGCGCCAAATCGCGCGGAGGGGGTGCGCGCGTTAACGGGGAAAGGGGCCGACACCCGAATTGTCGGCCCCTTTTCAAACCCCGAGTCAGGGCGACAACCCGAATATCGCCCTGACTCGCCCCCAAAGCACTCGCCCGCTTACCCTAGTCGGCGAGTGATTGGCGGTGTAACTCACGAGGAGAGACACCTAGCAATCTCTATAGTGGTCGGACTCCCAGTAAATACATAGTCGTCATTTTGGAGGACACTGGGGGACACCTCACGACCCCCGTTAGAGGCGCACGCCGTGGATGCGGCCCAGGCGGCAGCACAGCGCGCCCGGTTCGGGGTACAGAACGCCGCTCAGCCGGAGAACGAACGCCAAGCTCCGGCCCCCGGGCGCAGTTCGGGACGCAGCGCGCGCTGGGTGCGCGCCCACGCATCTGGACCTTGCTCGGTCCGGGCCTCGGCGTCGGCGGCCGCCTGTTCCGCAGCGGCCGCAGCCAGAACGGCGGTGACCGCGGCCACCTCTTCCGCCGTCACGCCGCGCGTGACGAACCGGAGCTGCGACGGGTCGAGCGGGGAAGGCCCCTCCTCCTTCGCGTGCGCGCCGCTCACAGCGGGATGTTCCCGTGCTTCTTCGGGGGAAGCGAGGCCCGCTTGGTACGCAGCGCGCGCAGCGCCTTGATGACCGAGACGCGCGTGGCGGCCGGCTCGATCACGCCGTCGAGCTCGCCGCGCTCGGCTGCGAGGAACGGGCTGGCCACGTTGTACGTGTACTCGTTGGCGAGCTTGGTCCGAACAGCTGCGACATCCTCGCCCGCCTCCTCGGCGCGCTTGATCTCACCGCGGTACAGGATGTTGACCGCGCCCTGCCCGCCCATGACGGCGATCTCCGCGGTGGGCCAGGCGAGGTTGATGTCCGCGCCCAGCTGCTTCGAGCCCATGACGATGTATGCGCCGCCGTAGGCCTTGCGCGTGATGATGGTCACGAGGGGGACGGTCGCCTCGGCGTAGGCATACAGCAGCTTCGCGCCGCGCCGGATGACGCCGGTCCACTCCTGGTCGGTCCCCGGCAGGTAGCCGGGCACGTCCACGAGGGTCAGGATCGGGATGCCGAAGGCATCGCAGAACCGGACGAACCGCGACGCCTTCTCGCCCGCGTCGATGTTGAGAGTGCCGGCCATGGCGCTCGGCTGGTTGGCGACGATGCCCACCGACCGTCCCTCCACCCGCGCGAACCCGATCACGATGTTCGGGGCGAACAGCGGCTGCACCTCGAGGAACTCGCCGTCGTCGACGACGCCGGCGATGATCGTCTTCACGTCGTAGGGCTGGTTCGGCGAGTCCGGGATGACCGTGTTGAGCCGGCGGTCCGCGTCCGTGATCTCGAGCTCCGGCTCCGCGTGGAAGGTGGGGAGCTCGGCGAGGTTGTTCTGGGGCAGATAGCTGAGCAGGGTGCGCGCGTAGTCGAGCGCGTCCTCCTCGTCGCTCGCCAGGTAGTGCGAGACGCCCGAGACCTTGTTGTGGGTGAGTGCACCGCCGAGCTCTTCGAATCCGACGTCCTCGCCGGTGACCGTCTTGATGACGTCGGGGCCGGTGACGAACATGTGGCTCGACTTGTCGACCATGATCACGAAGTCGGTGAGCGCGGGGGAGTAGACGGCGCCGCCCGCGGCCGGGCCCATGACGATCGAGATCTGGGGGATGACGCCCGAGGCGGCCGTGTTGCGGCGGAAGATCTCACCGTACTTGCCCAGCGCGACGACACCCTCCTGGATGCGGGCGCCGCCCGAGTCGAGGATGCCGATCATCGGGACGCCGGTCTTCAGCGCGTGGTCCATGACCTTGATGATCTTCTCGCCGGCCACCTCGCCGAGCGATCCGCCGAAGATGGTGAAGTCCTGGCTGAAGACCGCGACATTGCGGCCATGGATGGTTCCCACGCCGGTGACGACGGCGTCGCCGTACGGACGCTTGGCCTCCATCCCGAAGGCGTGGGTGCGGTGGCGTACGAATTCGTCCAGCTCGACGAAGGAGCCCTGATCGAGCAGCAGGTCGATGCGCTCGCGAGCGGTCAGCTTGCCCTTCGCGTGCTGCTTCTCGATCGCGGCCGCCCCGCTCGCCGTGACGGCTTCGTGGAACCGTTCCTTCAGGTCGGCGAGCTTGCCGGCGGTGGTGGTCAGGTCGGGGAGCTGTTCGGTCTGACGGTGTTCGGTGTCGGTCACGCGGTTCACTCTACCGGCCAGCCGATCGGGCATGTCGTTGACGAAACCCTACAAATCCACGCGCCTGCACTGGCAGAGTGGCCCAGTGCGAGAGACTTGGCTCGTGGAGTTCCGACGCAGCCGATCCATCGTCCCCGTCCTCGAGGTCGTGCCCGAGGCGGGCTCGACCAACGACGTGCTGAGCGCCCGCGCGGGCGACCTGCCCGATCTCGCCGTGCTCGTCACCGCCAATCAGACGGGCGGCCGCGGGCGGCTCGGGCGGGAATGGGTGACGCCTCCGGACACGGCGCTCGCGATCTCGGTGCTCCTCAAGCCTGTCGGGCTGCCGTCGGCGTCGTACGGCTGGTTCCCGCTGCTCGCGGGACTCGCGATGAGCCGCGCCCTCGGGCCGCTGGTCCCCGGCGGCGTTCAGGTGAAGTGGCCGAACGACGTCCTCATCGACGGTGACAAGGTGTGCGGCATCCTCGCCGAGCTGCTGCCCGGGATGTCGGCGCTGGTGATCGGAGCCGGCGTCAACCTCGTGCAGACGCGGGAGCAGCTTCCCACCGAGACGTCGACCTCGCTCGCGCTGGCCGGCGCGCAGGAGGTGGACCGGGATGCGGTGCTCTCGGCGTACCTCATCCACCTGTCGACCCTGTACCGCGACTTCCTCACGGCCGGGGGCGACCCGATCCGGAGTGCGCTGCGCGACGAGGTGATCGAGGCCTGCCACACGATCGGTCGTGCGGTGCGAGTGCAGCTCCCCTCGGGTGACGATCTGCTCGGCACGGCGGTCGACATCGACCACGACGGACGGCTGATCGTGGAGTCGGATGCGGGCCGCACCGCGGTCGCGGCGGGCGACGTGACCCACCTGCGGTATTAATTGAGCATGAGCAGCACCATGGACGGGACCTCCGCGCTTCCCGCCCAACCGCCGGAGCGCGTGATCGCCCGGCTGCGGTCGAACGCCCGGCGACTCTTCTGGCCGAGCCTGGTGCTGATCGTCACCGCTGGGGCGGTCGGATACTTCGCCGGTCGCATCGGCGAGGTCTGGGAGATCGTCCTGCTGTGGTCCGCCGCTGCCGCCGTGGTCCTGCTGCTCTTCCTGCTGCCGCTGGCGGCCTGGCTCAGCCGGCGCTACACGATCACGACGCGTCGGCTCATCATCCGCCACGGGTTCTTCGTGCGCGTGCGGCAGGAGCTCCTGCACAGCCGCGGCTACGACGTGGCCGTCCGGCGCACCTGGCTGCAGAGCGTGTTCCGTTCGGGGGACGTGCTGATCAACTCCGGCCTGGAGCATCCCGTCGTCCTGAAGGATGTGCCGCAGGCCGACCAGGTCCAGCGGGCACTGTCGGAGCTGATGGACCACTCGCAGACGGTGGTCGCGGTGCGACGTCAGCAGTCGGAGTCAGTCACCGACGAGACCACGGTCTGGGGCACTCGCTAGCGTCGAACCGGTGATCGGGGCCTTCTCGCGAGGGTCGTGGACTGGGACGCGAGGGACGCGCGACCCGCGGGCGCTGCGGGCGGCCGCCCGGTCGGGCGAGAACACCCACCACCGGTAGAACGCGAAGCGGAAGATGGTGCCGAGGACGAGTCCGACGACGTTATTCGAGATGTTGTCCGCGAGGAGGC
Source organism: Leifsonia sp. T36S-04 (assembly GCF_042465655.1). Classification (GTDB taxonomy): domain Bacteria; phylum Actinomycetota; class Actinomycetes; order Actinomycetales; family Microbacteriaceae; genus Leifsonia. The sequence goes on along the minus strand of NZ_CP146286.1, from coordinate 2,463,247 downwards.
TCTGGTAGCCGAGCAGGTAGTGGGACACCCAGACGCAGAGAAGCGGGATGGCCATTCCTGCGAGGCTCACGACGAAGAACTCGATGCCCTCACGCGTCGCGTTCTCGCTGCGGTTGCCCGCGAACGCCCAGTAGCGGTTGCCGAGCCAGTTCGCTCCGATGGCCACGAGGGTCGCGATCGCCGTCGCGTAGAGGGTCTTGTGGGGCACCTGGACCAGCACGAGCAGCATCAGCGCATTGAACACGATCAGGTTGACCACGAAGCCGACCGCACCCACGGCGCCGAACTTGATCAGCTGCGGGATCAGTCGCGCCCGGCGTACCGGTGTGCGGGTCTCGGTCGTCATGCCCCTGCCTCAGGATGCGGGAAGATAGTCAGTGCGTTGTTCACGCTACGCGGACGAGGTTTCGCGTTCCTGTGAATCCCCCCGACCAGTATGAAAAGTATCAGAGAGGCGGACGCCCGTGACGAGCCAGGTCGTCGGAGTGATCGGTGGAGGTCAACTGGCCCGGATGATGATCCCGCCGGCGATCGAGCTGGGCATCGAGATCCGCGTCCTGGAGGAGGCTCCGGGCATGAGCGCCGACATCGCCGCAAGCGGCGTCGGCGACTATCGCGACCTCGACACCGTTCTGGCGTTCGCCGAGACCGTCGATGTGGTGACGTTCGACCACGAGCACGTGCCGGGCGCCATCCTGAACGAACTGGTGTCGCGGGGCATCCCGGTGCACCCGGGCCCGCACGCCCTTCTGTATGCGCAGGACAAGCTGCTGATGCGCGCCAAACTGAGCGAGCTCGGCCTGCCGGTGCCCGACTGGGCGGCGGTGGAGTCCGCGGATGAGCTCGGCGCGTTCCTTGCGGACCACGGCGGTCGCGCGGTCGTGAAGACGGCCCGCGGCGGCTACGACGGCAAGGGCGTCCGCGTGGTCTCCGATGCGAGCGGCGCCGACGACTGGTTCCTGTCGCTCGCGGAGGACGGCCGCGGAGGCGCGCTCCTGGTGGAGGAGCTCGTCCCCTTCCGGCGGGAACTCGCCCAGTTGGTGGCGCGACGCCCGTCCGGCGAGGTCGCCGCCTGGCCGGTCGTCGAGACCGTGCAGCGCGACGGCGTCTGCGCCGAGGTGCTTGCTCCGGCGCCCGGGGCGGCCGGACGGGTCGCTGCGGCGGCCGCGGACATCGCCCATCGCGTCGCGGATGGGCTCGGAGTCACCGGCGTTCTCGCGGTGGAGCTGTTCGAGACGACGGATGAGCGCGTCCTCGTGAACGAACTCGCCATGCGGCCGCACAACAGCGGCCACTGGTCGATCGAGGGCGCGGTCACCAGCCAGTTCGAGCAGCATCTGCGTGCCGTGCTCGACCTGCCGCTGGGTTCGACCGAGCAGCGGGCCGACTGGTCGGTGATGGTCAACATCCTGGGCGGCCCCGCAGAGGGCACCCTGCAGGATCGCTACCCGGCGGCGCTCGCCGCGCATCCCGACGTCAAGTTCCACGGCTACGGCAAGGCGCCGCGGCCGGGACGGAAGGTCGGGCACGTCACCGCGAGCGGCGACGACCTCGACGACGTCGCGTACCGGGCCCGCGCGGCAGCCGCCTTCTTCGAAGGCTGACCTCCGGAGCGTCCTAGTTGCCGGCGGGCTTCGCGGTCGCCGGATGCACGGCCTGGCGCACGAGCTCCTGGATCTGCGCGTAGTCCGGATTCGTCGGGTCGATCGTCGGCGGCACCAGCTCCAGCTGCTGCACCGGCAGCTTGCGGGTCTTCAGGCCGAGGTCGACGAAGTAGCCCAGCATGGACTGGGGGATGTCCGTCTTCATCACCTGCGCTCCGGCCTTCGCGATGCCCTGGAACTTCGACACCACGTTCACCGGGTTCACCTGCTTCAGGATGGCGTCCTGCAGCTGCCGCTGACGGGCCATGCGGTCGTAGTCGCTGGAGCCGTGGCGTGCGCGGGCGTACCACTGGGCGTGGTAGCCATCCAGGTGGCGGTTGCCCGGCTCGATCCACTCGGCGACGCCGTTGAGGTTCTCGTCGCCTCCGATGGGAACGCGATCCTTCACGGTGACGTCGACGCCGCCGACCGAGTCCACCAGGTCGGCGAAGCCCTGCATGTCGATCAGCACGTAGTACTGGATGGTGAGGCCGGTGGCTCCTTCGAGCGCATCCCGCATCGCCTCGATGCCGGGTTGGCTGCCGTTCTTCTCGGCATTCGGGTACAGCTTCGGCTTGTACAGCTCCACCTCTGTGTAGATGGAATTCAGCTGGCAGACGTCGACGTCGCAGCGGTCCTTGTAGCCGTACCCGTCGGGGTAGAGGGCGTGCAGCGGGGATGTCTTGCGGAAGGGCACCGGGTCGAGGTCCCGCGGCAGCCCGATCGTGACCGCTTGGCCGGTGTTCGCGTCGATGCTGACGATCGACATGCTGTCGGGGCGCAGGCCGTCGCGGTCCGGGCCGGCGTCGCCGCCGAGCAGCATGATGTTGTAGCGGCCGTCGACGGGAGGCTGGGATGCCGCCGCCGAGAAGATGTCGCCCAGGGCGCCGCGTGCGGAGCCGGCGACCACCGAGGCGTAGCCCGCCGTCCCGGTCAGGCCGACGAGGACGAGGACGGAGAAGGCGGCGATCCATCCGCGTGAGTTGGGTGCGGTCCGCACGAGGCGGACCAGACGCAGTGTGTCGAGCGTGAGCAGCACCCAGAGCGCGGCGTAGGCGATGAGCAGCAGCTGGACGACGGTGAGACTGCCGGCCTGCGTGAACATCGTGTAGATCGCCGACGGCGCGACGAGGTAGACGACCAGGGTGACGATGGCGAGCACCCAGAGCAGCAGCGTCGCCAGGACCCCGACCCGGCCCAGGGTGCGGTTACCGGCGACGACCTGCGCGGAGCCGGGCAGCAGCACGTTCATCGTCACGAGGAACCATCCGCGCTTCGTCATCGTGTGCGACGAGGAGGCGTCGGGGTGGCGGAGGGGGGTGGCGATCGTCATGGGGTACGGCTCACAGCTGGGCTTGGAGGGCCTGGTTCTTCTGCTCGACGCTCGCTTCCAGGTCGGCGGCGAACTCGGCGAGCCTGCGCTCCAGGGCGTCGTCGGAGGTGGCGAGGATCTTCACGGCGAGGAGTCCAGCGTTGCGCGCGCCTCCGATGGAGACGGTCGCGACCGGAACACCGGCGGGCATCTGGACGATCGACAGCAGCGAGTCCAAACCGTCCAGGCGGGCGAGCGGAACCGGTACCCCGACGACAGGGAGGGTGGTGACGGCCGCCAGCATACCCGGCAGATGTGCCGCCCCTCCGGCGCCGGCGACGATGACCCGCACGCCCCGGCCGGCCGCGGCCTTGCCGAACGCGATCATCTTCTCGGGTGTCCGGTGGGCCGAGACGACCTCCACCTCGTGCGCCACCTCGAACTCGCTGAGCACCCGGGACGCCTCCTGCATGACCGACCAGTCGGAGTCGGATCCCATGACGACGGAGACCAGCGGAGAGGTGGATGCAGGCATAGCGATCATGCTAGGTGCGGCCACGCGCAGGGCCGGTGCGCCACGCGGATCACGCCCAGCTGCCCCCTGAACAGGTCACAGGAACTGCCCAGCGCAAGCCCGTAGCGTCGCCCGCCTATGACGGGTACAGGTGGAAGCGTGGGAGAGAAGACGAGACAGGCGACCGGCGGCCGGCTTGCCGCACTCGACGGTCTGCGCGGCATCGCCGCGGTGGTCGTCCTGCTGCACCATGCCATGTACACGAACGCGAACTTCCCTGGCACCCCGGGCAGCGGCTCGGCTCCGACAGGGTCGGCGATGTGGTGGATCAGCTACACGCCGCTGAAGCTGTTCACCGCCGGTGTGGAGTCGGTGATCGTGTTCTTCGTGCTGTCCGGATTGGTGGTCACCCTGCCGGTCATCCGGAAACGCGGATTCGACTGGATCGCCTACTTCCCGCGGCGTGCCGTGCGCCTTCTGGTGCCGGTGGTGGCCTCGGTGCTGCTGGCGGCCGTGTGGGTCATGGCGATCCCGCAGAAGTCGACGCAGCCCGACGGGACCTGGCTCAGCAACTCCTCCACGCCGAACTTCGGCTGGGAGTACATCGTCAAGGGCTGGGATCTGCTGGGCGGTGACGGGCAGATCAACAACCCGCTCTGGTCGTTGCGCTGGGAGCTGGTGTTCTCGCTCGCCCTGCCGATCTTCGCCGTGCTGGCGCTCGCCGTACGCAAGTGGTGGATCGGCGGGCTGGCCGCGGCGTGTGCGCTCACCTACCTGGGGGTCCACGCCGATTCGGGTGAACTGCAGTACCTGCCCGCATTCTTCGTCGGCGCGGTGATCGCGGTCCGTCTCGATGCGGTGCGCAACGTCGCCGATCGCATCAACACGCACTGGTACCGCCACCCCCTGTGGGCCGGGCTCACCGTCGGCAGCCTCCTGCTGCTCATCGCCCCCTGGCTCGTCGGTCCGTCGGTGAGCGAGGTCACCGAGCTGGAGCCGCTCCTGAAGGGGCTGGTGCCGCTCGCCGCGGCCGGTCTCGTCGTCGCGGCCCTCGGCTGGAAGCCGCTGCGCGCGACGCTCGAGACGCGTCCGGTGCAGTTCAGCGGGAAGATCTCGTTCAGCCTGTACCTCGTCCACGTGCCGATCCTCATCTTCAGCACGTACCTCTTCGCAGGGTCCCCGTGGTACGTCGGTCCGCTGTTCGGGATGCCCGTTGCGGTTCTCGTCGCCGTCGGCTTCTTCTGGCTGGTGGAGCAGCGCAGTCACGGCTGGTCGAAGGCCGCGGGCGCGTGGGCGTCGAAGCGCTACAGCACCTGGTTCGGCCGGGACGACGAGAGCCGCGAGGAGAGCCGAACGGAGCAGCGGGCTGATGTCGTCGACCGGCAGCGGGACGAAAGCTCCTCTGCGGAGGGCGCGCGTCGCTAGATCCTCGCGGCTGGGGAGCGCCAACTGCTCACGCGACGTGGCTCCACCGTCCGTCCATGGGACGCAACACGCCGTTATCCGCGCGTGTTAGCGGCGCGTTGCGTCCCACGGATGGCGCCGCGCAGGCCGTGCTGAAGGTGCAGGTCAGAGGTCCGCGTGAAGCTGCCAGACGCGCTCGGCGGAGTCGCGCCAGCTGAAGGCGCGCGCCCTGTCCGACGCCAGCACGCCGAGCCGGGCCGCCAGCTCGCCGTCGGACAGCACGCGCCCGATGGCCGCGGCCAGGCGCTCGGAGTAGGCCGCGTCGTCATCGGCGCCGGCAGGGCGCTCCACGAGCAGGCTCGCACCCGCGGCCACCTCGACGAGCGCGGGGTCGTCGGAGTGGATGACGGGCAGACCGAACTTGAACGCCTCCACGATCGGCAGGCCGAAGCCCTCCGCGAGGCTGGGGTAGACGAAGAGGGTGGCGCGGTCGAGCACGACCGCGAGATCGGCATCGGCGAGTACGCCGAGCGGGCGGACCCGGTCCTCGGGAAGTCCGGCTGCCGCGGCAACGCCGGTGGCCGAGCGCTCGCCGACGCGATCCGGTCCCGCGATCAGGAGCGGGATGCCCTGCGCTTCCGGTCGTGCGATGGCGCGGATCAGCGGCGTGAGGCCCTTCCGCGGCTCGACCGTTCCCAGCGTCAGCGCGTACCGCTCCGGAAGGCCGAGCCGGTCGGCCCGCTCGTCGGCGTCCGGGGGCAGGCGCAGGGAGGTCGCCGGAGCGCCTCCGATCACGCGCACCCGGTCGCCGAAGTCGATCACCTCGGCCAGCCGGTCCGCCACCGCATGGGTCGGGACGACGACGGCGTCCGCGTGCTTGCGGGCGCGCTTCGCCATCGCCTTGGTCCACAGCGTCGCGCCGGTCCCGAGTGCTTCGGGATGCGTCCACGCGAGGGTGTCGTGGATCGTGACCGCGATCTGCTGCGGGTCGTCGAGCCGGGTGTGACGGCGGAGGGGAGCCAGCAGTGTCGGAGCGTGCAGCATCCCCGGAGGGCCTCCGACAGCGACGCCGGACTGCCAGGCCAGGGCGAGTTCGCGGTGCGCCAAGGGGAGGCGGGTGATCGCGCCGATGCCGGGCAGCCGGTCGCGGAGGACCTGCAGTTGCTCGTCGCTCACTGCGGAGACGATGGCCTCGACATCGCAGTCCCGGGGAGCGGTCGCGATGAGCTGGCGGGTGAGTTCCTCGGTGTAGCGGCGCGACCCGCCGGGCTCATCGGTGACGAGCTCGTCGACGATCACGCGCAGAGTGGTCATTCCGCGAACAGTCCGTCCGCCGTGGCGGCTGCCAGGGCGTCCTTCCACGGGCGCATCGGCTCCAGTCCGGCTCGTGACCAGGCGTCGTGGCCGAGGACGGAGTAGGACGGCCGCGCGGCAGGACGCACAAACGTCGAGCTGTCGGTCGGCAGGACGCGCTCGGGATCCAGTCCCGCCTCGGAGAAGATGGCGCGGGCGAAGTCGTACCAGCTCGCCTGACCGGAGTTGGTGCCGTGGTAGATCCCGGCGGGCGCGTCGCCGTCGAGCAGTGCCACGATCTGCGCGGCGAGGTCGCCGGTCCAGGTGGGCTGGCCGAGCTGGTCGTCGACCACGCTGACGGTCTCGTGGCTGCCGGCCAGCTTCACCATCGTCTTGGCGAAGTTGGGGCCGTGTGCGCCGTACAGCCACGCCGTGCGGACCACGAAGGTGCCCGAGGGATGCGCCGCGAGCGCCAGTTCCTCTCCGGCCGCCTTGGTGCGCCCGTAGGCGTTGATCGGGTCGCGGAGGGTGTCCTCCGCGTACGGCTCGCTCGCGTGGCCGTCGAACACGTAGTCGGTCGAGACGGTCACGAAGCGGGCGCCGTGCTGCGCGGCGGCGACGGCGAGGTTCTCCGTGCCGAGGGCGTTGATCGCGTACGCGTCGTCCTCGTGCGTCTCGGCGTCGTCGACCTTCGTGTACGCCGAGGCGTTGATCACGACGTCGTGCCCGGCGACGGCGGCGAGGACCGCGTCACGGTCCGTGACGTCGAGTTCGGCGCGGGACAGCGCGGTCACCTCGCGGCCGGCCAGGGCCTTCTGCAGGTCGTGTCCGAGCATCCCGGCGGCGCCGGCGATCAGGTAGCGCGTCATCAGTTGTCGAGCGCCGCTCGTGCCTTCAGCGGCTCCCACCAGGCGCGGTTGTCGCGGTACCACTGGACCACGTCGGCGAGACCCTGCTGGAACGGCACGAGCGGCTCGTAGCCGAGCTCCGACTGGATCTTCGAGATGTCGACCGAGTAGCGGAGGTCGTGGCCGAGGCGGTCGGCGACGCGGTCGACGTACGACCAGTCCTTGCCGGTCGCGTCGAGCAGCAGCTGGGTCAGCTCCTTGTTGGTGAGCTCGGTGCCGCCGCCGATGTTGTAGATCTCGCCCGCGCGGCCGTTCACCAGCACCATCGCGATGCCGCGGGTGTGGTCGTCGACGTGCAGCCAGTCCCGGATGTTGTTGCCCTCGCCGTACAGCGGGACGTGCTTGTCGTCGATCAGGTTCGTCACGAAGAGCGGGATGACCTTCTCGGGGAAGTGGTAGGGGCCGTAGTTGTTCGAGCAGCGCGTGATCGACAGGTTGAGGCCGTGCGTGCGGAAGTAGCTGCGCGCGAGGAGGTCGCTGCCGGCCTTCGACGCGGAGTACGGCGAGTTCGGCTCGAGCGGGCGGTCCTCCGCCCACGAGCCCTCGGCGATCGAGCCGTAGACCTCGTCGGTGGAGACGTGGACGAAGCGCTTCAGGTTGTTGCGGAGAGCCGCGTCGAGCAGCTGCTGCGTACCCAGCACATTGGTCTCGACGAAGATGGAGGCGTCGCGGACCGAGCGGTCGACGTGCGACTCCGCCGCGAAGTGCACCACGGCGTCCACGGTCGGGAACAGCTCGTCGAGAAGCCCGCCGTCGCGGATGTCGCCCTTGATGAAGGAGTAGCGCGGGGAGTCGGCGACCGGCGCCAGGTTGGCCAGATTGCCGGAGTACGTCAGCGCGTCGAGCACGACGACCTCGGCGCCTTCCAGGCCCGGGTACGCATCCTGCAGCGTGCGGCGGACGAAGTTGGAGCCGATGAATCCGGCGCCGCCGGTGACGAGAATCTTCATAGGGTGTCCAGGCTCTTTTCTGTCGGAAAACCGGCGATCAGTCTACAGGTAGGGCGATTGGTAGACTCTTGTGGTGCAGATCCGCGAGCTTTCGATCCCCGACACCTATGAGATCACCCCACGGCAGCACCCGGACGACCGCGGGCTGTTCTTCGAGTTCTACCGGTTCGACCGGCTCGAAGAGGCCGTCGGGCACTCGCTCGACCTCAAGCAGGGCAACACGTCGGTGTCCCGGCGCGGGTCCGTCCGCGGCATCCACTTCGCCGACATCCCGCCGAGCCAGGCCAAGTACGTGATGGCTCCGCACGGTGCGGTCCTCGATTTCGTCATCGACATCCGCGTCGGGTCGCCGACCTTCGGGCAGTGGGACTCCGTCCTCCTCGACGACAAGGATCGGCGCGCCATCTACGTGGCCGAGGGAGTCGGGCACTGCTTCGTGGCGCTCACCGACAACGCCACCGTGAGCTACCTCGTCACCGACGTCTACAGCCCGGGACGCGAGCACGGCATTAATCCGCTCGACCCGGAGATCGCCCTCGAGTTCCCGGTCCCGGCCGAGGAGCTGCTCCTCTCGCCGAAGGACACGGACGCTCCCGGACTGTCCGAGGCCGCTCAGGCCGGCCTGCTCCCGACCTGGGATGCGGCGAAAGCCTTCTACGCGACGCTCGACAACAAGTAAGGAACCCCAGAACTCATGCGCGGAATCATCCTCGCCGGCGGATCCGGCACGCGGCTGTGGCCCATCACCAAGGGCATCTCGAAGCAGCTGATGCCGATCTACGACAAGCCGATGATCTACTACCCGCTGTCGACCCTCATGATGGCCGGAATCGACGAGATCCTCATCATCACGACGCCGGAGTACAACGAGCAGTTCCAGGCGCTCCTGGGCGACGGCTCCCAGCTCGGGATCCGGCTGGAGTACGCGGTGCAGCCTTCGCCGGACGGGCTGGCGCAGGCGTTCATCATCGGCGAGGACTTCATCGGCGACCAGTCGGTCGCCCTCGTACTCGGCGACAACATCTTCCACGGGGCCGGGCTCGGCTCCTCGCTCCGCAACCACAGCGACATCGACGGCGCGCTGATCTTCGCGTACCACGTGAGCAACCCGACGTCCTACGGCGTCGTCGAGTTCGACGACGACTTCAAGGCGCTCTCCATCGAGGAGAAGCCCACGAAGCCGAAGAGCAACTACGCAGTGCCCGGTCTCTACTTCTACGACAACTCGGTCGTCGAGATCGCGAAGACGATCGAGCCGAGCGCGCGCGGTGAGCTCGAGATCTCGACCGTCAACGAGCGCTACCTGAACGCGGGGGCGCTCCAGGTGCAGGTGCTCGACCGCGGAACCGCTTGGCTCGACACCGGGACATTCGAGTCGATGATGCAGGCGTCCGAGTACGTGCGCGTGATCGAAGACCGGCAGGGCTTCAAGGTCGGCTGCATCGAGGAGATCGCCTGGCGCGCGGGGTGGATCGACGAGGGTCGCCTGCTCGAGCTCGCCCAGCCGCTGGTGAAGAGCGGCTACGGCCGCTACCTGCTCGGGCTGGTGGCGAACGAAGAGCAGCCCGTGACAGCAACGCACGGATGAACCGGGTCTCCGCCTACCTCTTCAAGCCGCTTTACACGCATGCGGACTTCCTCGCCATGCGTCACTTCGGTGGCTTCGACGGGGTGAGGGCGCTCGCCGCCCTGATGGTGGTCTTCTTCCACTTCGGCGGACCGAAAGCGGCCTTCACGAACGGCTGGATCGGCGTCCAGCTCTTCTTCGTCCTCTCCGGCTTCCTCATCACCACGCTGCTGCTGCGCGAGGAGCGGATGAACGGCCGGATCTCGCTCGGCAACTTCTGGATCCGGCGGCTCTTCCGCATCCTGCCCGCCTACTACCTGGTGCTCGCGGTGACGGTCCTGCTCCTCGTCGCGCACGGATCGTTCGACGACGCGGGCGGACCGCAGTCGATCTGGTTCTTCGTGACCATGAACCCCGAGTTCGCGCCAACGGCGATGAACTTCGGTCAGGCCTGGACCATCGGCATCGAGCAGAAGTTCTACCTGATCTGGCCGCTGCTCGCCTTCGTCTTCATCGGGCCGTTCCTGCTCAAGCGCCTCGCCGCCTGGGCGCTGCTCGTAGTCGGGGTCGTCGCCTGCAGTCTGCTGTTCTACCAGGGACTCATCCACTACGCCGTCATCCTGCTGGGCTGCGGGCTCGCGATGGTGCTGAACTCCGCGCGAGGCTTCCGTGCCGTGCGCTTCGTGACGACACGCTTCTTCGCCGTCCTCGCGCTCCTGGTGCTCGTGGTGCTGCAGATCGAAGCCGGTGCGATCAGCGTGGCGTTCCGCGGTCAGGACCCGACGGTGTTCATCTACGGCATCGTCGCGGCTCTGGCCCTCCCCGGCCTGTGCGCCCCGACCCCGACGGCACGCGTGCTGGCGTGGGGCCCGTTCCGCTGGCTCGGGCAGCGTTCGTACTCGATCTACCTCGTGCAGCTGATCGCAGCGGGAGTCGTCGGCAGCGTCTTCGCGGCCGCCGGTGTCGGCCTGCTCATGGCGACCCTGGTGGCGATCGTCAGCGCCCTGATGGCCGATCTCATCTTCCGCTGGGTCGAGCAGCCCGCGATCCAAGCGGCGAAGCGGATCACCCGGCGGCGCGACCCCGAGAAACTCGTGACGGCGAAGGTCGCCCAGATCGGCTGACGACCGGGCCTAGATCCCGCGGCGCTTGGCCAGACGGGATCGCACGGCCAGGCCGGTCCGGAGGGCGACGCGCACGGGCCACAGCAGCGCGCCCGCGTACTTGCGCTCCAGGAAGCGCCGGGCGCTGTCGTGGTGGGCGCTGATCATGGCCGAGGACTCGCCCTCGGTCGAGTGGGCGCCCGTGTGCATCACCGTCGCGTCCGGCTCGTAGACGTTGCGGAACCCGGCCTTGCCCAGGCGGTACCCGAGGTCGACGTCTTCGAAGTACATGAAGTACCCCTCGTCGAACCCTCCCACGCGGTCGAACGCGGTGCGTCGCACCAGGAGGCAGGCGCCCGAGAGCCAGCCCGCGTCGCGTCGAGCGACGTGCTCGCTGGCGTCGTTGCGGTAGGCGCGCGACCACGGGTTGTTCATCCACAGATTGGCGAAGAGGGCGTGCCCGATCCCGGTGCGGAGCGACGGGATGGATCGGGCGGACGGGTACACCGAACCGTCGGCATCCAGGATGGCCGGGCCCACCGCTCCGATGTGCTCGTCCTCTGCGGCCACCGCGAGCAGACGGTCGACGGACCCGGCGCCGAGCACCACATCCGGGTTCGAGATCAGCACCCACTCGACCGAGGCGGGGAGACCGGCGACGACGGCGTTGATGGCCGAACCATAGCCGCGGTTGCGTTCCATCGGCAGATACTTGCCTCCGCCCGCGGTCACCAAACGGGCCACCCCGCTGTCGGGAACGGGCTTGTTGTCGGCGACGGCGACGAGCGGGCGGGCCGCGCTCGCGGCTTCGATCGAGCCGAGGAAGTCGGGGAGAACGCCGTCCGATCCGTAGCTCACGGTGACGACGGCGAGCCGCGGATCGTCAGCGGGGGATGGGGGTGCCATAGATCAAACAATCATAGTTCTAAGCTAGATTGTTCGGCGGCCACCCGCCCCGGCCACGAATCAGTGAGGCTAAATGTCATACGTCAAGGAAGTTCTCTCTTCTCGAGAGCTCCTCGCGAATCTCACCCTGCGCGAAATCCGCGGCCAGTACAAGCGCACGATCCTCGGTCAGCTCTGGTCGCTCGTCAACCCGCTCGCGTCGATGCTGGTCTACACGATCGTCTTCGCGTTCATCCTGCGGGTGCAGCCCGCGCCGGGCGACCCCAGCGGTCTCGACATCTTCGCCCTGTGGCTGCTCTGCGGTCTGCTTCCGTGGAACTTCTTCGCCGGCGTCGTGCAGACCGGTATGGGCTCGCTCCTCGCCAACGCCGGACTCGTCCAGAAGGTCTACTTCACCCGGATCGTGCTGCCGCTCTCCTACGTGGGCTCGATCGGCTTCAACTGGCTGTTCGAGATGGGCGTGCTGCTGATCGTCCTCGTGCTCTGCGGATCGTTCGTGTGGCCGTGGATCCCGCTGGTGCTCGTGACCATGGTGATCCTCGCGGTCTTCGCGGCGGGCCTCGCCCTGATGCTGGCCGTCGCGAACGTCCACTTCCGCGACACGCAGTACTTCGTCTCGATCCTCATGCAGATCTGGCTCTACATGACCCCGATCATCTACCCGATCTCGCTGGTCGCCGCGCAGTCCGACAAGGTCGGCGGGCTCCTGGGAACGGACATCACGGTCCTCGACATCTACCGGCTCAATCCGATGGAGCGATTCGTCGAGGTGTTCCGCAACATGCTCTATGACAACCGCTGGCCGGATGGCGGCGACTACCTCTACATCGTCGTGAGCGCGCTGATCGCGTTCGCACTGGGAGTTCTCATCTTCAGGAGAAGTGAAAAAGGTTTGGCGGAGGCACTGTGAGCGACATCGCGGTCAGCGTCGACAACGTCAGCAAGCGATTCCGGCTCTACAAGGAGCGCAACCAGTCCCTCAAGTCGGCGATCATGCGCGGGCGCCGGTCGGTGCACGAAGACTTCTGGGCCCTCCGGGACATCAACTTCGACGTCCCGCGCGGTTCGACCTTCGGGCTGATCGGCAGCAACGGGTCGGGCAAGTCCACGCTCTTGAAGTGCCTGGCCAAGATCTACTACCCCGAGAAGGGCACCATCTCGCACAACGGGCGCCTGGCGGCTCTGCTCGAGGTGGGGTCCGGCTTCCACCCCGAGCTCTCCGGGCGCGAGAACGTCTACCTCAACGGTTCGATCCTCGGGATGAGCAAGAAAGAGGTCACCGCCAAGTTCGACGAGATCGTCGAGTTCTCGGGCGTCGAGCACTTCATCGACCAGCCGGTGAAGAACTACTCCTCGGGCATGTACGTCCGGCTCGGGTTCTCCGTCGCGATCAACGTCAACCCGGACATCCTGGTCGTGGATGAGGTGCTCGCCGTCGGTGACGCCGAGTTCCAGGAGAAGTGCCGCCAGAAGTTCATCGAGCTGAAGGCCGAAGGCAAGACCGTCATCCTGGTGAGCCACTCGATGGCTCAGGTGCAGGAGATGTGCGACCAGGCCGCCTGGCTCAACCAGGGCGACCTGGTCAAGGTCGGCGACGCCGACGAGGTCATCGGCGCCTATCTCCAGTCGCTGCATGGCTGACCCGGACATTCAGGGACGGCCGATTACAATCGCTTGCGTACGTCTGAGCAGAATGGGGATCCGGTGAGCAACGCGGAAGTGAAGTCCCGCGCCGCCTCGATCTCCATCGCGGAGGCGCTGGGCGGCCGGCACAACTCGCTCGGCTTCCTCCGGCTGGTGCTGGCGACGCTGGTGATCTTCGACCACGCCTTCCCGCTCGGCGGGTTCGGCGAGGACATCCTCTGGGGTCACACCGGCGGCCAGGCGTCGTTCGGAACGCTCGCCGTCGGCGGGTTCTTCGCGATCAGCGGCTACCTCATCGCCAAGAGCGGCATGTCGGCCGACGTCATGCAGTTCCTCTGGCGCCGCGTGCTCCGCATCTTCCCGGCCTTCTGGCTGGTGCTGATCGTGACCGCCCTCATCGTCGGCCCCATCATCTGGGTCGTCGGCGGCGACGCGCTGCGGTCGTACTTCACGCTCGCGCCGACGGGCCCGGTGAACTACTTCACGGCCAACTGGACACTGCAGATCGGCTCGTACGCGCTGTACGACATCTTCGCGGACACGACACCGTACGGGCATCTCGTGCACGCCAGCGTGATGAACGGTTCGCTCTGGACGCTGTACTACGAGTTCCTCTGCTACCTGATGATCGCCGTCGCCGTCGTCTTCGGTGTGCTGAAGAACGCGCGCATCCTCGTCCCGATCTTCACCGGCTTCCTCCTCATCGCGCAGGTCGCCAACCTGGTGGCGCCGGAGCAGCTGGGCAAGGTCGCCCCGATCCTGACGGACTCGCAGTTCCTCTTCCTCACCCTGACCTTCCTCGTCGGCTCCTGCATCGCCGTGTACTCGCGACAGGTGCCGTTCGACGACCGGCTGGGCATCTTCGCCGGTGTCGTCTTCATCGCGACCCTGCGGTTCGGCGGGTTCCAGACCATCGGCGTCGTCGCGGGCGTGTACTTCATCCTGTACCTGGCCGCCCGCCTGCCCCGGCCGTTCCAGAGGATCGGCGCGAAGAACGACTACTCGTACGGCGTCTACATCTACGGCTTCCTCGTCCAGCAGATCCTCGCCTTCTTCGGCGTCTACAAGCTGGGCTACTTCCCGTTCGTGATCGCGGCCGTGATCATCTCGTTCGGGTGCGCCTGGCTCAGCTGGCATCTGGTCGAGAAGCGGGCGATGGACTTGAAGGGCTGGGGCCCGGGACGCGGAATCCAGTACTGGTACGACCGGGTGGTCGCAGCGCGACGCGCCCGTGCGTCACGCCAGACCGCAGCCGGCGCAGAGCGCGCCGAGATCGTTGAAGGAGAGCAATGACGGGCAAGACCGAATTCGGCACAGTGATCGTGACGGGCGGTGCCGGATTCATCGGCTGCGCCCTGTCCCAGCGCCTCGCTGAACGCGCCGAACGGTGGGTCGTGCTCGACTCGATGCACCCGCAGGTGCACGGGACGACGACCCGGCCGGCCGAGCTCCACGAGAAGGCCGAACTGGTCGTCGGCGACGTGTCCGACCCGGCCGCCTGGGACGCGCTGCTCCAGGACGTCCGGCCCGACCTGGTCATCCACCTGGCCGCAGAGACGGGCACCGCGCAGTCGCTCGACGAGGCGAGCCGTCACTCCATCGCGAACGTCGTGGGAACCACCCAGATGATGGACGCCTTCGGGCGCGCAGGCCACCTGCCGTCGCGGGTCGTGCTCAGCAGCTCGCGCGCGGTCTACGGAGAGGGCACCTGGAAGGACGAGGACGGCGAGTCGTTCCGTCCGGGCCAGCGTTCGCACGAGCAGTTCGAAGCCGCGCAGTGGGACTTCCCCGGAGCGACAGCGCTGCCGAGCTCCGCAGCCACGACGGTTCCCGCGCCGACCAGCGTGTACGGCGCGACCAAGCTCGCGCAGGAGAACATCCTGTCGGCGTGGGGAGAGGCCCGCGGCGTGGATGTGACCATCCTGCGGCTGCAGAACGTCTACGGCCCGGGGCAGTCGCTCATCAACTCGTATACGGGCATCGTCTCCCTCTTCTCGCAGCTGGCGAGGGACGGCAAGTCGATCCCGCTGTACGAGGACGGCCAGATCGTTCGCGACTTCGTGTTCATCGACGACGTGGCGGACGCCTTCGTGGCCGCCATCGAGGCCGGACCGGATCTGCCCGTGCTCGACATCGGCTCCGGTGTCGCGACCACCATCGAGCAGTTGGCGGAGACCATCGCCGCCTACTACTCAGCGCCCGCACCGCACGTCAACGGCAAGTACCGCGACGGCGACGTGCGCTACGCCGCGTGCTCGATCGAGACGACGCTCGGGACGATCGACTGGGCTCCGGCCTGGCCGCTCGACCGCGGCCTCGCCGCCCTCCAGGAGTGGATCGCGGCCGAGCTGCCCCAGGACGGGACGGCTCGTGCCTGACCCGCGTTCGCTGGTCGTCCAGTCCGTCCTGTACGGGAACGACGCCGCCGAGATCGTGCGCGCCGCCGAGGCGCTGTCGCACTCGGTGGGCCGTGCTCGCGACCGCGGGCTCATCTCCGAGTGGATGCTGCAGCTCGGCGACTGCTCGCCCGCGGAGGCGCTCACGACGGCGGACCGCGACGCGATCGCAGCGTTCGTGCAGGCCGCCGGGGGAGCCCTCGAGTACACGTTCTTCGGCGAGAACCTGGGCTCGGCGCGCGGCCACAACACGCTCGCGCAGAAGTCCCAGACCGAGCTGCTGCTGATCCTCAACCCGGACGCGCTGGTCGCCCCGGACACGATCGAAGAGCTCGCCGGCGCGGTGACGGACGGCGTCGGCATCGCGGAAGCGCGGCAGATCCCGCTCGAGCATCCCAAGGACTTCACGAAGGCGACCGGCGACACCAGCTGGGCCTCGACGGCCTGCGCCCTCACCACGCGCGTCGCGTTCGACGCGGTCGGCGGCTTCGACGCCGACACCTTCTTCCTGTACTGCGACGACGTCGACTACTCGTGGCAGTTGCGGCTGGCGGGTTACCGCGTCGTCTACGAACCCGCCGCGCGCGTCTTCCACGACAAGCGACTCACGGTCACCGCGGACTGGCCGGCCAGCTCGGCCGAGGTGTACTACTCTGCCGAGGCCGCGATCTTCCTCGCCTACAAGTACTCGCGAGACGACCTGGTGGAGCGGCTCCTGGAGCAGTTCCGCGCCGAGGGATCGGAGGCCGTCCTCAAGGCCGTCGCGGCGTTCGAGTCGAAGCGAGACTCCGGCGCCCTGCCCGCCCAGCTCGACCCGCAGCACTCCGTGGCAGAGTTCCGCGACGGAAACTACGCTGTCCACCGCTTCTAAGGACGTCATGAATCACCCCGATAACGCCGGATCCGCTGCGACCCCCGAGCTCGAGGACTCGTCGCTCGTCGACGCCTTGAAGGCTCTGGCAGAGAACGACGGCGTCGAGCCCGAGCTGGGCGAGGCGCTCCGCCGCACGATCGACCTCATCGACCACGAGTTCACGCCGGATGCGCCCTTCCTGTCGGTCATCCTGCGCACCCAGGGCAAGCGGTTCGAACCGTTCAAGGACGCACTCACCTGCCTGGCGGCGCAGACCGATCAGGACTTCGAGGTCGTCGTGGTCGACCACGACGCCGAGCCGGAGGCGGCGAAGCGGGTGCGCGAAGCGATCGACATGCAGATGCCGTCGTTCCGCGAGCGCATCCGGGTCATCGAGGTCTCCGGTGGGTCCCGGGCGAAGCCGCTGAACGCGGCGATCGACGTCGTCAAGGGACGCTACGTCGCGGTCTACGACGACGACGACATCCTCTTCGCCAACTGGGTGGAGGAGTTTCACACGGCCTCCCGCGTCGCCGGCAGCCGGATGCTCCGCTCGCTCACGGCGACGCAGCAGGTGAAGCCCGAGCTCTGGCCTCAGCAGCACCAGGGGTTCCGCACGATCTCCTGGCCGAAGGCGGAGTACGCGCCCCGGTTCGTGCAGTTCGACCACTTCATCGTCAACCACTCGCCCTTCATGAGCTGGGCCTTCCCGCGCCAGCTGTTCAGCCGTCTCGGCTACCGCTTCGACGAAGAGCTGAGCGTGTGCGAGGACTGGGACATGATCCTGCGCGGCTCGCTCCTCCTCGGCGTCCACGACGTCCCGGCGCTGACGGCGATCTACCGGCGCTGGGAGGGCGGAACGTCCTCCTACACCGAGCACACCCGGGACTCCTGGGCGGCATCCGAGGCCCGGGTGCTGCGCAAGCTCAACGCATCGGTGCTGCTCCTGGCCCCCGGCACGGTCACGCGGGTCCGCGAGCTCATGGCCTTCCAGGAGTACGAGAGCGCACGGAAGACCCTGGTGATGGTACTGAACAGCCGGTCGTGGAAGCTCACGCGCCCGCTCCGCGGTGCGGAACGGGTCGCGCAGTACGGGCGCCGGCTGGCCGGACGGGCGGTCCGCCGGATCCGCCGCGGAGTCCGGTGACCGGTATCGGCCTCGGTCTTCTGGGCGCGGGAGGTCAGGCCGCCGAGGTGGTGGACTACGTCGGGTCCGAGAACGTCCGCTTCTTCGCCGTGGATGCCGCCTACCTCCGGGACTCGCAGCCGCCCCTGTGCGACGTCGACACCGATGACCCGGCGCTGACGGAGCTTCCGGTCGTGGCGGCGGTGGGAGCTCCCGGGCTCCGTCGCGAGCTGGTCGCCCGGTGGTCCGGGTCGAGCTACCGGACGGTGCAGCATCCCACCGCTTACGTCGCGGCGACGGCCGCCATCGGCGAGGGATGCGTGATCGCGCCCCTGAGCGCCGTCTCGAGCCGCACGTCGCTCGGACGCCATGTCATCGTCAACCTAAGCGCGACCGTCAGCCACGACTGCACGGTCGGCGACTTCGTGACGATCTCGCCCGGCGCGCACATCGCGGGAGGGGTCACCATCCAGGACGGCGCCTTCGTCGGGATCGGAGCCTCTGTCTCCAACGGCGTGACCATCGCGGCGGGGTCGGTCATCGGCGCCGGCGCCGTCGTCATCCGGGATACTGAACCGAACGGCGTGTACGCCGGCGCTCCGGCGCGCAGACTGGGCACCAGAGAGGACTGGCTCCGTGAGTTATGACGTCCCCTTCATCCGGCCGCTGTTCCCGTCGGGTGACGCGATTGCGGCCGACCTCGACCGGATCGTCGCCTCCAACTGGTTCACCAACTTCGGTCCGATCGAACGAGAGTTCGCCCAGGCGGTCGCGGACTTCGTGGGGGAGGGCCACCAGGCCGTCACGTTCTCGAATGCGACGCTCGGACTGCTCGCCGCCGTCCAGGCGGTCGCGGGACGCGGGGACGGCTCCCGCTCGGTGATCGTCCCGTCGTTCACGTTCGCCGCGGGACCGCAGGCGATCGTGTGGGCGGGGCATCGCCCGCTCTTCATCGACATCGAGCCGTCGTCGCTCCAGCCGTCGCTCGAGGAGGCGTCCGCCGCCATCGACGCGAACCCCGGGCGTATCGCGGCGATCCTGCTGTGCAACACCTTCGGCATCGGCAACCCCCGGATCGCCGAGTGGGAGGAGCTCAGCGCGCGGAGCGGGATCCCGCTCATCATCGATTCGGCCGCCGGTTTCGGCTCGCGCTACACGCCCGAGCGCCGGGTCGGCGACGCTGGCGTGTGCGAGGTCTTCTCGTTCCACGCCACCAAGCCCTTCGCCATCGGGGAGGGCGGCGCGGTCGTGACGCGCGATCACGAACTGGCGGAACGACTGAAGTCGTTCAGCAACTTCGGCTTCGAGCCGGGTTCCGGCGCCACCCAGCTGGGCCTGAACGGCAAGCTGCAGGAGTTCAACGCCGCCCTCGGACTCCGCCAGCTCGCCGACTTCGACGCCGCCGTCCGTTCCCGCCAGGAGGTCCTGAGCGAGCTGCAGTCGCGGCTCCCGACCGGGCTGTTCCGCGCGCCGGACAACATCGGCGCATCGTCGGTCTGCTTCGGCTCGTTCCTGCTCCCGACGGAGGCGCTCCGGGACCGGGCGCTCGCCCGGCTTGCGGCAGGCGGCGTGGAGGCGCGGTCCTACTACAGCCCTGCAGTGCACACCCAGCCCTATTTCGCGGAGGGGGAGTCGGCCGGCCCGCTCGACGTCACAGCAGACGTCGGCAGGCGGATCGTCAGCCTTCCGATCCACCAGGAGATGAGGCGCGCGGACATCGACCGCGTCGTCGAGTCCCTGCAGACCTTGGAGACAGACCGATGAGCAAAATGGGTCACTACCGCGACTCGTTCGTGAACCGGAGCGCCGGATTCGATGTGCGCGGGACGATCGACGGCCTCCGCGACTCGCTCGACCAGTCCGTGCAGGCGAGCGCGCGGATCGAGGAACGGCTCCAGGCCTTCCGGAACGAGACCGCCGAGACCCTCGCGGAGTCGGTGGCCGAACTCGCGGCCGTCCGGCGGCGGCTGGAGACGCAGCTCGCGGCCACCCGGCAGGAGCGGGATGCGATTCCGGAGTTGACGGCCAGGCTCGCTGCCCTGCGGGCCACCCCCGACTACCGGAAGTCCTGGTCCGAGCGTGAGCCCCTGGTCTCGGTGCGCATCGCGTCGTACCTCAAGACGGAGGAACTGGTCGACGTCGCCATCGCCTCGGTGCTGGCGCAGACCTACGACAACTTCGAGCTCATCGTGGTCAACGATGGCCCGAACGACACGACCCGCCGGGCGGTCGAAGGGATCGGCGACCCGCGGATCTCCTACAGTGAGCTGCCGCAGCGCGGCGAGTACCCCGAGGACCCGCACTGGCGCTGGATGGTCGCGGGCTCGCCGGCGATGAATCACGCGGCGGGCCTGGCCACCGGCGTCTGGATCGCCCCGCTCGACGACGATGACGAGTTCACGCCGGACCACCTGGAGAAGCTGGTCTCCATCGGTGTCGAGAACGAGGTCGAGCTCTCGTACGGCGCGTTGACGCAGAAGCACCTCGTCCACGGCTGGGAGAAGCGGATCTGGAGCTCGCCCCCGGCGATCAGCGAGTTCAGTTTCCAGGGGGCGATCTACCTTCGGGCGCTGCACGATATCTTCCGGTACGACGAGCGTTCGTGGATCGTGGAGGAGCCGGGCGACTGGAATCTGATCCGCCGGATGAAGGAGGCGGGGGTCACGATGGCGTGCACCACTGACGTCGTCGCGGTGATGAACATGGTCCCGTACACCCTGAAAGGGGACACCGCCCTGGCGGACGCAACGCCGGAGCACTAACGTGTTCTACCCCCGTACATCAAGTACGGTCAGGGCATAGCCTGCTGTGATCCCATGCGTAGGCTCGACTTTGTTGGGCAAATCACTCGGAGCTTCGCTATGGCAGTAAACCGCACCCGCCTTCGACGGACTCGATTCGTCGGCATGGTCTGCGTTGCGCTCGCGCTCGCGGCGACCTTCGTCGGCGTGTCCTTCTCCCAGCCGGCGCAAGCGCTGAGCGGCAGCCAGTTCGATCCCGCCAATATCATCAGCGATGCCAACTTCTACGACGCCAACGCGATGTCGCAGGCGCAGATCCAGGCGTTCCTGAACGCGAATGTCAGCTGCCAGAACGGCAACTGCCTCGCCGTCGCCCGCACCGACACGTCGAGCCGCAGTGCCGACGCCATGTGCGGCGCGTACTCCGGGGCGGCCTCCGAGCTCACCTCCACGATCATCTTCAAGGTCCAGCAGGCCTGCGGCATCAGTGCCCGCGTGCTCCTCGTCACGCTCCAGAAGGAGCAGGCGCTGATCACCAATCCCGCGCCCTCGTCCTCGAAGCTCGACCGGGCGATGGGATACGCGTGCCCGGACAACACGGCCACCCCGGGCTGGTGCGATCCGGCCTACGGCGGTCTCTACAACCAGATCTATCTCGCGGCCTGGCAGTTCAAGCGCTACGGAAATCCTCCCGGCACCAGCAACTTCTTCACCTGGTTCCCCGTGGGGAGCCCGTCGGCGGTCCAGTACAACCCGAATGCGGGCTGCGGCAGCTCCACGATCACCATCGCCAACAAGGCGACGGCGGCGCTGTACTACTACACGCCGTATCAGCCCAACGCCGCAGCCCTCGCGAACCTGGGCGGCACCGGTGACGGCTGCTCGGCCTACGGCAACCGCAACTTCTGGGTCTTCTACAACAACTGGTTCGGCCCGACGACGCTGCCGGCCGGCACTCCCTACGGCTCGCTGCAGTCGGTGACGACGCGGTACAACACGATCACGCTGACCGGCTGGGCGGTCGACATCAACGCGCCGACCCAGAACCTGTCCATCGCGATCCAGATCGACTCGAACTGGGCGGCGCTGGTCGCCGACCAGCCGAACGCTGCTTCCGGAAACGTGGTGGCGGGCTCCGGCTCGAACCATGGATTCTCCGGTTCCGTCACCGCCTCGCCCGGAGTCCACACGCTCTGCGTGACAGCCCTGAACGTCGGCCAGGGAGGAGACCTCCCGTACGGCTGCCAGACGGTGACCGTGCCCGACGCCTCTCCGGCCGGTGCCCTCCAGACGGTCGCCCCGGGCCCGGCGTCGATCTCGGTCGCCGGCTGGGCGGTCGACCCGGACGCTCTCACCTCCCCGGTCGTGCTCGACGTGCAGGTCGACGGCCAGTGGTACGTGTGGAACGCGAACCAGGCCTCGACCGACGCGGCGAACACGTACCCGGGCGCCGGGGGCAGCCACGGCTTCAATCAGAAGGTCCCCGCGACCATCGGGTCGCACACGGTCTGCGTGTACATGCGCAACATCAACACGGGAAGCGCGGCGTCGCTCGGCTGCAAGGCCGTCGTCGTGCCCGACTCTCCCGGCCAGGGCGCCGTCTACTCCGTCGCCGCGACCCCGGGCGGCATCACCCTCTCCGGCTGGGCGGTCGACCCGGACGCCGTGACGGCGAAGCTGAACGTCGACGTCCAGATCAACTCGAACTGGTACAGCCTGACGGCCAACAAGGCGTCGGCCGACGGTGAGGCGCAGTTCCCGGGCGCCGGCAACTCGCACGGGTTCTCCGGGTCCTTCCCGGCTGCGAACGGATCGAACACGGTCTGCCTGTACATCAAGAACTCGACGGCGGGCGGCCCGGACGGCGCCCTCGGCTGCCGCGTCCTGAACATCACCAACGGCACGCCGGGCGGTCCGCCGCAGGGCTCCGTGACGGCATCCGCGGTCGCCGGGGGCATCTCGCTCGCCGGATGGGCGGTCGACCCCGACGTCCTCACCCAGCCGGTGAAGATCGACATCCAGCTCGACTCGCAGTGGCTGCTCTGGACGGCCGACGGCTCGTCACCCAACACCGGGACCGCGTTCCCGGGCGCCGGGACGAACCACGGCTTCTCGGGTGTCGCGCCAGCGGGAGTCGGAACCCACACGGTCTGCGTCTACATGCAGAACGTCGGAATCGGGGCCGAGACCTCGCTGGGCTGCTCGTCCGTGACGGTCACGAAGGCCGCCCCCGGCGGACCGCCGCAGGGCGCGGTGACCGTCGCACCCGTCTCCGGAGGCGTCTCGGTCGCCGGCTGGGCGGTCGATCCCGATGTGCTGACGCAGGCCGTCAAGGTGGATGTGCAGGTCGACTCCACCTGGGCGCTGCTCACCGCCAACGGGCCGTCGGCCAACACCGAGGCCGCCTTCCCCGGCGCGGGCACGAGCCATGGATTCTCCGGCACGGTCCCGATCGGGCCGGGTGCGCACACGGTCTGCGTGTACCTCCAGAACGTGGGTCTCGGCAGCGCGACGTCTCTCGGCTGCAAGGCGGTCACGGTCGCCGCACCGGTCGGCGGACCGCCGCAGGGTGCCGTCACCGTGAGTGCCGCCCCCGGCGCCGTGTCGCTCTCGGGCTGGGCGGTCGACCCGGACATCCTGACGCAACCGGTGAAGGTGGATGTGCAGGTCGACTCCACCTGGGCGCTCCTCACGGCCGACCAGCCGTCGTCCAACACCGAGTCGGTGTTCCCGGGCTCGGGCGGCTCGCACGGCTTCACCGGATCCGTCCCGATCGGGGTCGGCGCCCACACGGTGTGCGTCTACCTGCAGAACGTCGGAGCCGGTACGGCGACCTCCCTGGGCTGCCGGTCGATCACCGTCACCCAGCCGGCCGCGAACGGCAACCCGCAGGGCGCCGTGACCGTGACGGGTGCGACGGGCGGAGTGACCCTGGCGGGCTGGGCGGTCGACCCGGACATCCTCACCCAGCCGGTGAAGGTCGACGTGCAGGTGGACAGCCAGTGGCTGCTGTGGAATGCCGACCAGGCATCCTCGAACACCGAGGCGGCCTTCCCGGGCTCCGGGTCCAGCCACGGGTTCGGCGGCACCGTCCCGACCGCTGCGGGCGCCCACACGGTGTGCGTCTACCTGCAGAACGTCGGTAACGGCAGCGCCACGTCGCTGGGCTGCCACCCCGTCACCTCGAAGTAGGCGTCCATTCGCGGTTGCTAGGATTCTCGGGTCCATTGCGGGCACGCACAAGGAAGAGAGGCCGATGACCGACGCGCCTGGTCCCTCGGGAACAACCGAACGAGGGATTCAGCCGACCCTCGGTGATGAGCCATCCACCTCACCGGTCCTTCCTCGCCGAGCGGCGATCGGGGTGGCCGCTGCCGCGGCGGTGATCATCGTGCTCTCCGCGATCGCCGTCGCAGCCGGTGCCTCCATCTGGATCGCCGTCGCGCTCGCCGCCGCGCCCTGGGTGCTCCTCCTCACGCGCCGGGCAGGAGGGGCGTTCGCGGTCGTCGCGGTGGTGGCGATCGCCTTCGTCCTGACGCTCTATGTCCCGATGGCGACCGCTGCCACGGGCCTGCCGCTGCTCGGCACCTTCGTGGTGGTCGTCGCGCTCGTCGGGCTCGCAGGCGTCTTCCTGCTGTACCGTGGCGCCTTCGTGCTGGTTCGGCCGGAGCGGCGCTCCCTGGCGCTCTGGATCGGGTCGCTGGCGGGCCCGGTCGTCTGGTTCCTCGTTCTGCTGGCGACCAATTTCCGCCCCGGCGCAGCGCGGCTCAGCTGGGTCATCCGTGGCGACTCCGCGAACAACCTGCTCTACGCGCGCCAGATCATAGGCGCGAACGGGATCGAGTTCGATCCATCGTCCAATCCGGTGCCGCTCCCGTCCAGTCTGCTGGCGCTGACGTTCCTGCCGGGGCGGCCGGGCTCCGGCGCGGGACTGGTCGAGCACGACATCGGTGCGTTCGCCCAGACGTGGATGCTGCTGATCGCGTTGACCTGCCTGCTGTTCGGCCTCACCGCTGGGGCGTCCGTGCGGCGGGAGCGCTGGATTCTGACGGCCGTCGTGAGCGCGTTCGCCTCGGTGGTCGGCCTGTCATGGTTCGTGACCGGATACCCGCTCGAGTACGGATTCCTGAACGCTCCGCTCACCCTGGTCGTCGTGCTCTTCGCGTGGATCATCTTCCTTGCCGCGCGCAGGACGCCCGTGCTCGCGCTGGCGATGATGTTCGTGACGGCGACGCTGGTCTTCGCCACGTGGGGTCCGCTCGTCGTCGTCCCGGCCGCGCTCGGGGTCCTGCTCGTGATCCAGAACTGGCGCGCCGTGATCGGAGTGCGCGGGTGGGCTCTCGCCGGGCTCATCGTCGCCTTCGTGCAGCTGGTCCTCTACGGTGCCCTGTTCACCCTTCCGACGCTAGTGTCGCAGGGCAAGGCGCTCTCGGCCGTTGGAGGGATCTATCCCTTCGCTCACGTCATCTTCCAGGTGCTCGTCCTGCTTGCCGCGTTCCTCGCCGTGGTGCTGGTCCGCCAGATCGGCGTGGGGGTCTGCGTCGCGGTCCTCACCCTGTGCGGCGTGCTGGCGGTCGGACTCGGCGCCCTGCTCTTCACGCGCCGCCACGAGGACAGCCTGTGGGGGTACTACCAGTACAAGTTCGAGTGGCTGGCCGCCATCGTGCTGCTCGTCATCGTGATCGGCCTTGCAGGGCGACTGATGTCCGACCCGCCGCGGGCGTGGGCGCGGGCGGGGGCGGCCGCGCTCGGCATGGCCCTGACGGTCGCGTTCCTGTTCTCCACGTCGACCTCGGTCGGATACGAGGCTCAGAATCCGGTGCGGCGCATCCTGTCCGGCAGTTTCTTCGACGGGTCCGACGGCGACCGCGCGCTCCAGACGATCTTCGCGCTGTCCGAGCCCGGTCAGCGGGGGATCCTCTGGAACAGTGGCGACCCGGCCGAGTCCGCCATCGACTCGTGGGTGATCCAGCTCGCGGCCGGCCGGATCGACAACAAGAGCCTCCGCATCTTCGCGTACAACCTCGACAAGACGAAGGTCGACGACCTCTGCTCGCTCGCCCACCAGATGGGACCCGGGCTGACGGTGTACACCGCGGACGCCGGCCTCGAAGCCCAGGTCGCCGCCGCCTGCCCCGACGAGGGCATCGCGGTGACGACGGCCAAGCCGCCCACGCATCCATGAGGGCTCGCGCGTCTATGACCGCCACGCGTCTACGACAGCTCCCAGCAGCCCGTTGCTAAGCTTCAGCATCCGCTGAACGACCAGGAAGGCCAGCATGCCCAACGTTCGACCAGGGGTCGTCTCGGTCGTCCTCGTGAACTTCCGCGGGGCCGACGACACCATCCACGCCCTCGAGCGGATCGCCGGCCTCGACTGGCCGCAGGAGCGGCTCGAGGTCATCGTCGTCGAGAACGGATCGCAGGACGACAGCGCCGCCCGCATCCGCGCGGCGCACCCCGACGTGACGCTCATCGAGTCCGCCGAGAACCTCGGGTTCGCCGGTGGGTCCAACCTCGGTGTCGCCTCCAGTTCCGGCGAGTACGTCGCGTTCCTCAACAACGACGCGAAGCCGGACGCCCAGTGGATCCGCGCCGCCGTGGCGAAGTTCGAGGAGTCGCCCCGCGTCGGGGCGGTCGCGAGCAAGGTCGTCGACTGGGACGGCGAGAAGGTCGACTACATCGGCTCGGCGATGACCTGGTACGGCATGGGCTACAAGCCGCTCACCGGCGAGCCGCTGCCGACGACGCCCGACGTCTCGGCCGACGTGCTCTTCGGCACCGGCTCGGCGATGTTCGTCCGTCGCAGCGTCTACGAAGCTCTCGGCGGCTTCGACGAGAGGTACTTCATGTTCTTCGAGGACGTGGACCTCGGATGGCGCCTCAACCTGCGCGGGTGGCGCTACGTCTACGAGCCGGCGTCGCTCGCTTATCACAAGCATCACGCGTCGATGTCGTCGTTCGGTTCCTTCAAGGAGACGTACCTCCTGGAGCGCAACGCGCTGTACACGCTCTACAAGAACCTGGGTGACGAGGCCCTGACCGACGCCCTGCCCGGCTCCCTGCTGCTGGCGGTCCGGCGAGCGGTGTCGAAGGGCGCGCTCGACTCCACTGCGTTCGACCTCCGGAAGAGCGGCGGCGACGACGACCCCGAGATCTCCCTCTCGAAGGAGACAGCGGCCGGCCTCTTCGCCATCGACCAGCTGGTGGCCAACCTCCCGTCGCTCTCCGCGTCGCGCGCTGAGATCCAGGCGAGCAGGGTGGTCGGCGACGGCGCCCTGTGGCGGCTGTTCGGCCTCGCCGACGCGCCGGTCTACCAGGACGACGACTACCTGGAGGGCTACGAGAACATCGCGACGGCGTTCCCGGTCGCCGTGCAGCCGTCCGTCTCCCGAGTCCTCATCATCACCGGCGATCCGCTCGGCGAGAAGATGGCCGGTCCCGCCATCCGCGCCTGGAACATGGCAGAGGCCCTGGCGTACCAGAACGACGTCACCCTCGTGACGCTCGCCGGCAGCGAGATCGAGGACGCTCCGTTCCGGATCGCCTACGTGCGGCCCGGCGACCAGCGCGCGATGGCGAAGCTGGTCGAGTCCACCGACGTGATCGTGTTCCAGGGCCTTGCGATGGCACTGTTCGACAGCATCCGGAACACCGACAAGATCGTGGTCGCGGACATCTACGACCCGATGCACCTGGAGCAGCTCGAGCAGGGGCGGGAGCTCGGGACGGCGCAGTGGGAGAAGCAGGTCGGCGACGCGACCGACGTGCTCAACGAGCAGCTGGCGCGCGGCGACTTCTTCCTGTGCGCCTCCGAGCGGCAGAAGCACTTCTACCTCGGCCAGCTGGCGGCGCTCGGGCGCATCAACCCGGCCAACTACGCGAACGATTCCGATCTCTCTCACCTGATCACGGTCGTGCCGTTCGGGCTGCCGACGACGCCTCCCGAGCACGTGAAGCCGGTGCTCAAGGGCGTGCTGCCCGGGATCGGCGTGGACGACAAGCTCCTGCTCTGGAGCGGGGGACTGTACAACTGGTTCGATCCGAAGACGCTGATCCGCGCTGTGGCGCAGCTGGCGCGGACACGACCCGAGGTGAAGCTGTTCTTCCAGGGCACGAAGCACCCGCACCCCGGTGTGCCCGAGATGGAGATCGTCGCGGAGTCGCGCACGCTGGCCCGGGAGCTGGGCGTGCTCGACACGAACGTCTTCTTCAACGCGAGCTGGGTCGACTACGCCGACCGGCAGAACTATCTCACCGAAGCGGATGCGGGAGTGAGCACGCACTTCACCCACGTCGAGACCACGTTCTCGTTCCGCACGCGCATCCTCGACTACCTCTGGGCCGAGCTGCCGATGGTCGTCACCGAGGGCGACCACTTCGCCGACCTGGTCGAGTCGGAGACACTGGGCGTCGTCGTCCCGTCCGGCGACGTGGCCGCGCTCAGCGATGCGCTCGAGAAGGTGCTGTTCGACGCGGCGTTCGCCCGGAAGGCGAAGAAGAACATCGCGCGGGTGCGCCAGGACTTCCGGTGGGACAAGGTCCTGCAGCCGCTCGTCGACTTCGTGGCCGAGCCGCAGCATGCGCCCGACCTCGTCGCGTCCGGCGTGGTGTCCGGAAGCGGGGTTCCCAAGCGCGTGCACAAGCGCGTGAAGAAGAGCGGCATCCGTCACGACCTGGGACTGGTCGCGCACTACCTGCGCAACGGTGGCCCGCGGGTCGTCTTCCGGAAGATCCAGCGCCGCCTCGGACGCCGCTGACGTGGTGGACGTCTCCGTCGCGCTGTGCACCTACAACGGCGCGGCCTTCGTCGGGGAGCAGCTGGACTCCATCCTCGCTCAGACCCGGCGACCGGCCGAGATCGTCGTCTCGGACGACGCATCGGGTGACACGACCGTCGCCGTGGTGCGCGCGGCGCTCGCGGGATTCTCCGAGGCCAGCGTGCTCGAGAACGCCCATCCCCTCGGCGTGGTCGGCAACTTCCAGCAGGCGGTGACCGCCGCACACGGCGAGCTGATCGCTCTCAGCGACCAGGACGACAGGTGGCTGCCCGAGAAGCTCGAGCGGATGTCCGCCCGGTTCGCCGCTGACCCGAGTCTCCTCTTCCTCCACACCGACGCCCGGCTCATCGACGATCGCGGCGCGCCAACGGGCACCACCCTCTTCCAGTCGCTGGAGGTGTCGGCGGCCGACCGTGACGCGGTGCACGCGGGGGAGGCGTTCGCGGTGTACCTGCGCCGCAACCTGGCGACCGGGGCGACGGTGGTGTTCCGTCGGTCCCTGCTGGAGGCTGCGCTGCCGTTCCCCGCGGAATGGGTGCACGACGAGTGGCTGGCGATCATCGCCGCTGCGCTCTCCGGCGCCGACCTGATGGAGGAGTGTCTGACGGACTACCGCCGCCACGACGCGAACCAGATCGGCGTCGCCGACCCGACGCTTCGTGGCAAGGTCGGGCGGGTGCTGCAGCCGCGCGGCGATCGCAACCGGGGACTTGCGCGTCGCGCGGAGGTGCTCGTCCAGCGGCTCGAGACGCTCGGCGATCGCATCCCGGCCGGGACGCTGGAGCTGGCGCGGCGCAAGCTGACCTTCGAAGCGACGCGAGCGGCCATGCCGGCACTCCGAGTGGGGCGACTTGCCGCTGTGGCACGCCTCGCCACCCGGGGGGACTACGAGCGCTTCGCCAGCCGGGGACGCGCGGACATCGTCCGCGACGTGCTACAGCCGGCCTGAGACCCGCTCGGCAGCGCGCGGCCAGGTCGTCAGCGCCAGCAGAAGACCGCTGGCGGCGATGACGACGGCCGCCAGACCGAGCCACAGCAGGTTGCCGCCCGGGGGCGACCAGGGAGCGCCTCCCAAGAGGAAGAGCCGGATCGTGCCGTTCCCACCGACCGAGTACCGGCGCAGCGTCGCCTCGAACGCCCACCACTGGGCGCCGACAGCGACGATGACCACGAGCAGGATCAGGCGGCGCATCGTGGCGGGGGAGAGGAGTTCGGCCCGCGAGCCGAGCAGCGCGGCCGCTCCCACGACGAGACAGAGGAACAACGGAAGGTTGTAACGGCCCTGCCAGATGAGCCCGCCGCCGTGGATGTAGACCGCCTGCACGATCGCGGGAAACAGCAGGAAGGAAGCGAGGAGGATGCCGAGCACGATCAGCTTGCGGCCCCGCAGCGCGAGCAGCGCGGTGATGACGAGGGCGCCGATCCCGAGCCCGTAGACGTAGACGACGACGTCGGGCGCGGGGGTGTCGAGCCACCCGAACAGGCCGATGAGACCCTGTCCGTAGCCGACCGTGCCGGTGAGCACGCGCAGGAACCCGGTCAGCGGCGAGGCCCCGACGCCGGGGAATTTGAGCGCCTCGTCGGGCTTCACGATGGCGTTGGCCAGCGAGTTGGATCCGAGCGTCCAGGCCACGGCGCCGATCACGAAGACGGCGGAGACCACGATGGCGACGATGGTGGCCCGGCGCTGCAGCAACGCGACGAGGCGTTTGCGTTCGATGAGCACGAGCGGGGCGCCGAGGGCGACCACGAGCCAGAGCGGGGAGAGCCCTCTCGCGTTCGCCCCGATGGCGATGCCGGCCGCGACGACGGCCAGGTCCGTCTTCAGCTGGACGGACGTGCGGTCGAGGGCGATCGCGAGCATCCCGACGAAGACCGCCAGCGTCGCTGCGGCCTCCAGACTGTTGGGATTCACGGTCCCGCCGAGGAACAGCAGCATCGGAGTGATCGCCAGCGCGTAGGCCAGCATCGCCAGCCGGCGGAACGGCAGCGTCGCGGTGACGGCGAACGCGAGCGCGAGGAACAACGCGGTCAGCAGAGCGCTCATCGCCCGCATGGCGTAGATGCCGGACGTGTCGTGCAGGACGAGCGACGGCCAGCCCACCGCGAGGTAGTACAGCGGGTTGTACAGCCCCGCGCTGGTGGCCGCACGCGTATCCGCAGCCGGGTCGGCCGGCTCGGCGATCCCGCAGTCGGCGTCGACCGACGGATGGAACGCGAAGCAGGTGACGGCCTGCGACCGCGCGATGTAGGCGGGCACGGTCACGATGTTGCCGAAGGCGGACGGGGTCCCGACCCACTCGCCGCGGACGACGCTGGCGGCGCGCACGATGTGTGCGGGCTCATCCGGCGACGCCGAGACCGGGGTGGCGAAGCTCCAGCACAGGCACAGAGCGGTGATGAGCGCCCAGGCGACCAGGAAGACCCGCACGGGGAAGCGCGTGCGCGGGGCGGTGGCGGTGTCGTCGTTCACAGGGCTCGTCTCATCGAGGCGGGCGGCTTGCGGCTGAAGCAGCGTCATCGCACCGCCGTACGCTCAGGTTGCACACCAACACCCTAAAGGATTACCCGTTCCGGGGGCGTCATCGGCTAGGTCGTCGTACGGCTTCGCGGGAGCGGGTCGCGGCGTCCCGTCCGCATCCCCACCAGGTGCACCACCAGGCCGACAGCCGGCCCTGCGGCCAGGGCCAGGGCTGCGCGTTCCGGCAGCGGCAGCGGCAGGAACAGCAGCGCCAGCGTGACGATGGATGCCGCCACCCACCCGGCCGCGTAGAGGCCGTGCTGGTTGCGCGCCAGCACCGCGGAGCCGCTCACGAACAGGGCGCCGATGAGGCCGGAGGAGGCGATCAGCGCCACGAGCACGCCCGCTCCGAGGTCGAACTGCTCGCCGAACACCGCCTGCATCACCGGTTCGCCGAACAGCCATGCGGCGGCGCAGAGCACGAGAATGACCGCGGCGATGCCGGCGAGCAGGATGGCGACCGTGCGGCCGGTCCGCTCCGGGTGATGGGAGAACCGGCTGACGAGGAAGCTCGAGAGGGCGGTCAGCGGAACGAGGATGGGTGCGCGCGTCAGCGTGACGGCCAGGACGAGCGAACCAAGGGCCGCGTGATTGCCCGGGCCCGCGAAGAACGACAGGACGAGCGGGAAGCCGTTGATCAGCAGGGCCGTCGCGGATGCGGCGAGCATGGTGCGGCCGGTGTTGGCGACCAGGGCCCGCACGCCGAGCGTGACGCGCGCATTCTCGACGAGGGCGCGTGGCGCGCTGAGGAACACGATCGCGAGCGAGATCGGGAACGGGAGGATGACGGCGATCGCCAGCGGGACGACGTCGTGGGTCACGCTCAGGACCGCGACGACGCCCGCGACCCGCAGGATGCCGTCCAGTGCGACGATCGCGGCGAGCTGACGCCACATCCCCGCGCCGGCCATCACGCCGGAAGCAGCGGCGACCAAGCAGTTCAGTGCAGCACCGAGCGCGACGAACCACGCCAGACCCGCGTTCGCGGCACCGAGGCTGGGGACGGCCCACAGCACGCTGGTGGCGATCACCACCACACCGACTGCCAGCGCCGCGACCGAGGCGAAGATCCACAGCGAGGTGGTCCGGCTGCCCGAGGAGGGCTCGGTGGCGCGCGCTGCGACGGTCTGCGCGGTCGCGCGCGTCGACTCCTGCTGCAGCCCGAACAGCACGCCGACCACCAGGAAGAGCGCCGACCAGAAGACCGAGAACACGCCGTATCCGGCCGCGCCGATCTCGGTGTAGACACGCCAGGTGACGACGTACCCCGCGATCCCGGCGATCGCCGTCGCGCCGAGAATGAGCACGACCGAGGATCGTGCCGACCGCGGCGCCCCGGACTCCTCGACATCGGGGATGGGCTCGTTCAGCGGTTCGAAAGCGGTGATGGGAGACTCCCCGGAGCGCGTGAAAGGATGGACGGCGGCCGCGGAGCGCGGCACGCCAACCCTACGACGAAAGCCTGGGCGCAGTGACGATCGACATCATGATGCCGTTCTACGGCGACCCGGGACTGTTCCGGGCTGCGGTCGAGAGCGTCCAGGCCCAGACCGACCCGGACTGGCGGCTCGTCGTGATCGACGATGTGTACCCCGACACGGCTCCCGGGGAGTGGGTGTCGGCGCTGGGCGACCCGCGCATCCACTACGTCCGCAACGCGTCGAATCTGGGGGTCAGCGGCAACTTCTCCAAGTCCGTGGAGCTTGCCGAGGCCGAGTACTTCGTCCTCATGGGGTGCGACGATCTGATGGAACCGGGGTACGTCGCCTCGATGCACGCTGCCATCGCCGCCCATCCCGGGGCGTCCTACCTGCAGCCCGCGGTCACGGTCATCGACGACGCCGGAAAGCCCGCTCTGCCGCTCGCCGACCGGGTGAAGGCCTGGTACCGCCCGAGTCGCCCCGAGGCGACGGTGCTGAGCGGCGAGGAGCTGGCCGTGAGCCTTCTGCGGGGCAACTGGACCTACTTCCCGTCGATCTGCTGGCGGACGGACGCGGTGCGCAAGCATGGCTTCGACCCGGCCTTCGATGTGGTGCTCGACCTGGCGCTCCAGCTCGACATCGTGCTCGACGGCGGCGAACTCGTGGTGCTCCCGGAGCACACCTTCCGCTACCGCAGGCACGCCGGCAGCGTGTCGTCCTGGTCGGCGCAGGACGGCACCCGCTTCGACGAGGAGCGCGCCTTCTTCCTCGACGTCAAACGCCGGTTGCGCCGGCGCGGGTGGAGGCACGCCGCGCGGGTCGCGTCTGCCCACGTCTCCAGCCGGCTCAATGCCGTCACCCGGCTGCCCGCCGCACTGGCGAAACGGGACGGAGCGGGTGTCCGTGCACTGACGCGCCACGTGGTCCGCGGCTGGTGAGGTGGGCGGCTATCGGCGTTCGCGCACCCCTCGACTGCTAGAATTCCGGATCATGCCCACCTCGCTCGCACAGACTCTCATCGTCGTGCCCGCCTTCAACGAGGAGGCCTCCGTCGGCGCCGTCGTCCGCGAGATCGCGGGCGCCCTCCCCGGGATCAGCGTCCTCGTCGTCGATGACGGGTCGTCCGACACCACGAGCATCGTCGCGGCCGAAGCCGGGGCCGAGGTCGCCACCCTGCCGTTCAACATGGGCGTCGGCGGGGCGATGCGGTTCGGCTTCAAGTACGCGCTGGAGCACGGTTTCCAGAACGTCATCCAGATCGACGCCGACGGGCAGCACGACCCGTCCAATGTCCCGGCCCTGCTCGCCGCGCTCGAGGGCGCAGACCTGGCGATCGGCGCACGCTTCGCCGGGGCGGGCGACTACGCCGTCCGGGGTCCGCGCAAGTGGGCGATGCGGATGCTCTCGCGCACCCTCAGCCGCACCGCGGGCACCCAGCTCAGCGACACGACGTCCGGGTTCAAGGCGAGCGGCCCCCGTGCCGTCGCCCTCTTCGCGCGCAACTACCCGGCGGAGTACCTGGGCGACACGATCGAGGCTCTGGTCATCGCCGCCCGCGCGGGCTGCCGCATCGTGCAGGTCCCGGTGGTCATGCGTCCTCGCGCCGCGGGCGTCCCGTCGCACAACCCGATCAAGGCCGCGACCTACCTCGGCCGCGCCTTCCTCGCCCTCGGCTTCGCGCTGTTCCGTCCCATCACCCCGGCCGAGAGGCAGCTGAACCCCTCGTGAGCCTCACCGCCTACATCCTCGGCATCATCGCCGCCCTGCTGACGCTCGGGCTGGTCATCGAGATGATGCGACGCAAGCGGATGCGCGAGCGTCACGCCATCTGGTGGCTGCTCGCCGGCACGCTCGCGCTCATCATCGGTATCTTCCCGGGCATCCTGAACTGGGCGGCCGATCTCTTCGGGGTGGGCGCTCCGACCAACCTCGTGTTCTTCGTGAGCATCGCCGTGCTGTTCCTGGTCTGCATCCAGGCGAGCTCGGAGCTCACCACACTGGAGGACAAGACGCGTTCGCTCGCCGAGCACGCTGTCCTGCTGCAGCTGCGCGTCGAAGAGCTGGAGCGCAGACAGGGCGCCTCCGGTGGCGGCCGGTCCGCCGACGCGGGCAGCACACCGCCCGCGGCCTGATAGCGCCTTCTCAGCTCGCGTCGCGGTGCGGCAGCCGGAGACGCCAGCTCATGCCCTGCGACGCCTTCACCGTGCAGATCACCAGCAGCATCCAGCCGGACTCGAACAGGATCGAGCTCTCGAACACACTCGTCACGAGAAGCGCCACCAGCACGAGCGGCGCCCAGGCGTAGACCACACTGCGGCGGTTGGAGGCGAGCAGCCAGGATCGGCCGAACGCCAGGGCGATGAGGGCCACGAAGAGCAGCAGGCCGATGATGCCCACCTGCAGGTAGACGTCGAGGTAGGCGTTCAGACCGTTCGAGTGGTAGACGCCCGTCGCATCCTGAATCGCGGTGAACGGGTACAGTCCGGTCGGCCACGACCCCACCCAGCCCCACCCGATCGTCTGCTGCACGGGGATCAGCTGCCAGATCTGGATCCACAGCTGGTAGCGCACCTGGAAGTCCGCCCGGGCGTTGAGCAGGTCGATCACGCGCGTGCGGTAGATGTAGGCGGTGACGAGGACGGCGACGGTGAGGATTGCGAGCCCCCACTGGAAGTACGGCCGCTGCTGCGGCGACGCCTTGCGCATCAGGTAGAGCGCCAGGGTGGCGAGCCCGACCACCACGGACACGGCCGCGATGACGGGGGAGTGCGCGAACAGCACGCAGAGGCCGGCCAACGTGATCGAGTACGCGGCGACCGGGGGGCGGACGGATCGCGTCCGCAGCTCGACCAGGAACGTCACGAACGCGATCAGCGCGACGATGCTGAGCTGGTTGCGCGTGCCGAACAGTCCCTGGATCGGTCCGCCGAGCGCGATGTTGCCCTGGATGCCGAGGAACCGCATCGGGGCGTCGAGCAGCAGGCCGCTCAGCACCTCCAGAGACAGCGAGAGCGTCAACAGGAAGCGGAGCGCGTCGCCGACCACCCGGACGATCTGGATGGCGTCCCGGACGAGGGCGATGTAGACCGCGAGGAACGCGAAGATGAGCTGGTAGATCACAGCGCCGAAGGTCGCCCACTGGTACTGGCTCCACAGGAGCGACAGGGCGCACCACCCGACGAAGAGCAGAGCCGAGACGGGCAGAAGTCCGTGCCACTCGATGAGCCGCCACTGCGCCGCGAAGGACACGGCGGCCAGCGCCACCAGCACGGAGAGGGCGCCGATGAGGCCGGGCCAGCCGATCAGGGCCCGGATGGCGTGCGTCGAGAAACCGGTGATCACCGCCAGCAGGGCCAGCGTCGAGGTGAAGCGGGCGGAGCCCAGGAACTCGGTCACCGCGGGCGGCACCAAGGTCCGTCGGGGCGTTGCCATATCCACAGGATACGGGTCCGTCAGCGGCGGGCCCGCTTGGTGGACACCGCGAGCGCGACGAGCAGCGCCCAGCCGGACTCGATGAGCAGCCGGCTCTCGGCGAAGCTCTGCGCGATCAGCGCCGCCAGCAGCAGCAGCGGGAGGAGGTCCGTCGCGGTGTACCGCGCGTCGTCGCGGATCCCTGCGCGCGGCCGATCGACGGCGAGGAACCAGGCGCGCCCGACGGTCGTGACCACCAGGAGGATGAAGACCACCAGCCCGACGATGCCCAACTGCAGCCACCCATCCAGCCACGCGTTGTGCGCCTGCAGGTACTCGACGCCGTTGCGGGTGGCGAGGCCCTTGAACGGCTTCACCCACGGCGCCCAGTAGCTGACCCACCCCCAGCCGAAGACCGGGCGCTGCTGAGCGAGGCCGATGACCTTGTCCCAGATGTCCAGCCGGCCGGTGAGGTCTTCGCTCTTACCGAACAGCGAGGGGATGCGGGACGCGAACACCGCGACCAGCGTCACGACGGCAGCCGCCGCCACGATCGCGACGACGTACACCGGCGTCCGGCGCTGCGGGCCGACCCGGCGCGTCCACAGGGCGAATGCCAGTACGACCGCCGTCGCGAGGGTGGCCGCGATCACGGTGGCCGAACGGGTGAGCACGAAGGTCAGCACGGCGACCACCAGCCAGGTCGCGGCCGACCCGCGCCGCACCGTCCGGTCGGCGAACTGCAGGGCGAAGACGATGATGGCCAGGAGCGCGATCATGGCCAGGAGGTTGCTGTTGCCCACGATGCCCTGGATGGGTCCGCCGTGGAACAGCGCCCCCCGGCTCCAGTAGAAGGCCTGCGGCAGCGGTCCGGACGGCACGGCCTGCACGGGCGTCAGCGGGAGGACCGGCTGGCGCACGAACACCGCGACGACGAACTCGAAGAGCAGCGACAGCCCGAGGATCCAGTGGAACGCCGAGGCCAGGGCGCTGAGCAGTCCCGCGCGACTGAGCCGCAGGCCGAGGAACAGTCCGGCCAGGGTCGTGGCGAGCTGGGCGATCACGCCGAGGGCGCTCGCCGCGGGGTAGGCGGACCAGGCGATGGACACGATCGCCAGCGCCAGGAAGAGGACGAGGGTCTTCGGCGTCTGCCGCCAGCGGAAGGTGGGACGCGAGCGCACCAGCAGCACGGCGCTCACGACGGCCAGGGCCGCGGCCAGTACGAAGTATCCCGGCCAGCTGATCAGGTTGCGCCAGAACTCACCGGCGAACAGCGTGAACAGGACCACGGCCGCGAACACGGCCTCACCGGTCCCGGCCGAGGTGCGGGCGGCGCGGACGCGGTCTTTCAGCGTGGAGGGCGGGCTCGTCACTCCCGCAGAATAGCTCACCGGTTCGGAGTGGCGACGAAGAGGATGCCCGGCCCGGACGTGATCGAGAGCTCGCCCTCGTCCGCGGTCACCACGGCGGCCTCTCCGCGTGCCAGAGTGAGCGACCCGCCAGCGCCGATGAGCTGCACCGTTCCCTCGGTGCAGAGAGCGATGGCCGTCCCGGGCAGGGGAAGCCGGGCCGAGTCCGTCTCCCCGATCTCGACGCGCGAGAGCTGGAAGTCGGGGACGTCGGGGCGGAACACCTCGACTCCCGGTGCCGGGTGCTCCGGGGCGAGGGGAGTGGCCCGGATGGGCGAGAAGTCGAGCACGGACACCAGCTCGGGCACGTCGATCCGCTTGCGGGTCAGACCGCCGCGGAGCACGTTGTCGGAGGCCGCCATCAGTTCGATGCCGAGGCCGCGGAGGTAGGCGTGGATGTTGCCCGCCGGCAGGTAGAGGACCTCGCCGGGGCGCAGAGTCGCGCGGTTCAGCAGCAGAGCGAGGACGATGCCGGGATCGCCCGGGAAGGCGTCGTCGAGCATCCGCACCGTCTCCGCATCGCGGTCGTCGGGCAGCGCACGCGCCGCCGCGACCACCTCGGCGACCAGCAGGTCGACGTCGGTGTCGGCGCCGAGCAGCCACTCGGTCGCGCGGCGGAGGACCGCGCCCGGTTCGCCGTCGAGGGTGCGCGCGAAACCGGACAGCACCGCCCCACCGTTGGAGGCGGCCGCGAGCCGTTCCAGGGCCGCGCGGCTCTCGGCCGGGTCGCGGAAGCCGCACAGCGCCTCGAACGGGTCGCTGAGCGCGAAGATCAGCTCGGGCTTGTGGAACGGGTCCTTGTAGTTGCGGTCCGGCGAGTCCGCCGCGAGTCCCGCCGCGTTCTCGCGGTCGAACCCGGCCCGGGCCTGCTCGGGCGAGGGATGCGCCTGCAGCGAGAGCGGGCCGTCGGCCGCGAGCACCTTCAGCAGGTAGGGCAGGTCGTGCGTCCGCTCCCAGGCGGCGAGATCGGCGGCGCCGTCCGCCAGGGCGGGGTCGAGCACGCGAGCGGGCGAGCCCGGATGGGCGCCGAGCCACAGCTCCGCCTCCGGCCCGCCGCTCGGCTCGGTCCCGAGCAGGC
The DNA here is from genome assembly GCF_042465655.1 of Leifsonia sp. T36S-04. Taxonomy (GTDB): domain Bacteria; phylum Actinomycetota; class Actinomycetes; order Actinomycetales; family Microbacteriaceae; genus Leifsonia. Next base: position 2,425,266 of record NZ_CP146286.1, on the reverse strand, counting down.
CGGCGATCGCCGTCGTTGACCCCCATGCGTAGTCGCGCGGAGTGTTGCCGATGCGCACAAACATGCGTCCTCATCCCTTTTGTCGCTTGGACCAAACTACCAATCGCTTTGTCTCGTCCGGCATCCATCCGTAGGCTGACCACCGCCTGACCATCCCTGTGGACGCACTGGAGCACACATGCCCTTCGAGACCATCGCCGGCGACTTCTACGGCTTCGAGAACCTGCTGACCGACCGCGAGAAGGACTTCATCGCGACGCTGCGCGCGGAGCTGGAGTCGGAGGTCAAGCCGATCGTCAACGAGTACTGGGAGAAGGCGGAGTTCCCGCACCAGATCATCGACGTGCTCCACCGCAACAAGGTGATCGGACTGGGCTTCGCCGAGACCGCCGCCTTCGAGAACTCCGCGGTGTTCCGCGGGTGGGTCGCGCTGGAGCTCGCGCGCATCGACGCGTCGGTCAGCACGTACGTCGGTGTCCAGAACGGCCTGGCGCTGGGCGCGATCGGCGTGTGCGGCTCCGAGGAGCAGCGCGCGGAGTGGCTCCCGAAGCTCGCGAGCGGCGAGGTGCTCGGCGCCTTCGGGCTCACCGAGCCGACGTCGGGGTCGGACTCGGCGCAGGGGCTGAAGACCGTGGCGACGCGGGACGGCGACAACTGGGTCCTGAACGGCGCCAAGCGCTGGATCGGGAACGCCACGTTCAGCGACATCACCGTCATCTGGGCGAAGAGCGCGGAGGACGGCCAGGTGAAGGGCTTCATCGTCCCGAACTCGACCCCCGGGTTCACGACGACCAAGATCGAGGGCAAGCAGTCGCTCCGCATCGTGCAGAACGCCGACATCACGCTCGAGAACGTCGTGGTCCCGGAGTCGCTCCGCCTGCAGAACGCGAACAGCTTCAAGGACACCGCCCGGGTGCTGCGGCTGACCCGCGCCGAGGTGGCCTGGGCGGCCGTCGGCGTCGCGGTCGGCGCCTACGAGGCGGCCGTGCGGTACACGAAGGAGCGGGTGCAGTTCGGCAAGCCGATCGCGGGGCACCAGCTGATCCAGGACCTCCTGGTGAAGTCGATCGGCAACATCACCGCCTCGATCGGTCTGTGCACGCGCGTCTCGGAGATGCTCGACGCCGGCGAGCAGCGCGACGAGCACTCGGCGCTCGCCAAGGCGTTCGCCACGGCGCGGATGCGCGAGACGGTCGCCTGGTGCCGTGAGGCGCTCGGCGGCAACGGGATCGTGCTCGACTACGACGTGGCTCGCTTCTTCGCCGACGCCGAGGCGCTCTACTCGTACGAGGGCACGCGCGAGATGAACACGCTCATCGTCGGCCGCGCGATCACCGGCCAGGCGGCCTTCGTCTGAGCGTTGGTCCTCCGCGGCACGCCTCCGTTCCCGGCCGGTAGGGTGGGAAGCTCCATCGAGCAGGAGGTGCGCCCGTGGCGTGGTTGGTGACCGGAGGGGCAGGCTACATCGGAGCGCACGTCGTGCGGGCGTTCCGCGAGCAGGGGATCGACGTCGTCGTCGTGGACGACCTGTCCAGCGGGCACGAGGAGTTCGTGCCGGCGGGCGTCCCCTTCTACCGCGGGACCATCCTCGATGGCGAGCTGCTCTCGACGATCTTCGCCGAGAACACCATCAGCGGGGTCGTGCACGTCGCCGGGTTCAAGTACGCGGGAGTCTCCGTCCAGCGCCCCCTCCACACCTACGAGCAGAACGTGACGGCGACCGCCGTGCTGCTCGCGGCGATGCAGGATGCGGGCGTCGACGCGATCGTGTTCTCGTCCTCGGCGGCCGTCTACGGCACGCCGGACGTCGACATCGTCACCGAGTCGACCCCAAAGAGCCCGGAGTCGCCGTACGGCGAGTCCAAGCTGATCGGGGAGTGGCTGCTGCGCGACCAGGGTGTCGCCGCCGGGCTCCGCCACACGTCGCTGCGCTACTTCAACGTCGTCGGCTCGGGAGACGTGAGCCTGCGTGACACGAGCCCGCACAACCTCTTCCCGCTCGTCTTCGACGCCCTGGCCGAGGGCCGGACGCCGCGCATCAACGGGAACGACTACCCGACGCCGGACGGCACCTGCGTGCGCGACTACATCCACGTCGCCGATCTGGCGGTCTCGCACGTCGCGGCCGCCAAGCGGTTGGATGCGCACGAGCCGATCGAGCCCGTGTACAACCTGGGCAGCGGTGAGGGCGTCTCGGTCGGCGAGATCATGTCCGCGGTGGCGAAAGTGACCGGTATCGATTTCACCCCAGAAGTGGGGCCTCGACGCGCGGGCGATCCGGCGAGGATCGTGGCCTCGGGAGAGCTCGCAGCACGCGATCTCGACTGGAAGATGCGGCACACCCTGGACCAGATGGTGCGCAGCGCCTGGGAAGCACGCCAGGCGGCCTCCTGACATCGTTGCCAGCCGGGCCGTTTCGACCGGGCGTGTCGCGATTGTTGTCGATCCTCGGCGCGTCGCGAACTCTCGACCAGCGGTGCAGGCTTTACGATTCGCGACTTGACGTAAGCGAATGACAACGGTGTAATTAGTGACACACGGGAATCTCGTGTTTCAGCAGTTCATGGGTGGGGAGACCGATATGCCAGTGCCCGAGTATCGTGCGGGGGTGCCCGACGACTGGTTCATCGACCCGGTCAACCTCGGAGTCCCCGGAGTCCGGTCAGCAGAGGTCGACGACGACAACCCGCTGTCCTGGCAGTCCGACGCGCTGTGCGCGCAGACCGACCCCGAAGCGTTCTTCCCCGAGAAGGGCGGCTCGACGCGCGACGCCAAGCGCATCTGCACCACATGCGAGGTGCGCGCCCAGTGCCTCGAATACGCGCTCGCGAACGACGAGCGGTTCGGGATCTGGGGCGGGCTGTCCGAGCGCGAGCGCCGCAAGCTGCGCAAGCGCGCCGGCTGAGCGTCACCGCCACCTCCCGGCTGATCCGCGCCGCGCCCACGTCAAAGACGAAATCGGCGCAACCCCAACCTAGGCTGGCTCCCGATGTATCCGAGAGTCACCGCCATCGTCGTCGCCCAGCGCGGCGGGCCACACCTGCAGCGCACTCTCGACGCCCTCGCGGAGCAGACCCGTCGACCGGACGCCGTGATCGCTGTCGATGCCGCGTCCACCGATGACGCCGCCCGTCTGCTGTCCGAGTCGCAGCCCACGCAGCTGATCGCCCTTCCCGAGAAGCTGCCGTTCGGTGCGGCCGTGGCCGCCGCAGTCCGTGTGCTGCCGCCGACGTCCGGATCCGAGCAGTTGCTGTGGCTCCTCGCCCAGGACACCGCTCCCGAACCGCAGGCGCTCGAAGCGCTGCTGGCCGCGCTCGAGGTCTCCCCTTCGGTCGCTGTGGTCGGACCGAAGCTCGTCGACTGGGACGACCCCGCCTTCATCCGCGAGTTCGGCGAAGCGATGACGCCGTTCGGCGCCTCCGTGCCGCTCGTCGAGAACGAGCTCGACCAGGCGCAGCATGACGGCCTAAGCGATGTTCTCGCCGTCTCGAGCGCCGGGATGCTCGTCCGGCAGTCCCTGTGGGAGCGGCTGGACGGCTTCGACCCCGCGCTCCCGACGGCGGATGACGGCCTCGATTTCTGCACGCGCGCACGCCTGGCGGGCTTCCGCGTGACCCTGGTCGCCCAGGCGCGGGTCGCGCTGGCGGGCGATGGCCTGGCCGGGCCGAACCTCTCGCCCAAATGGGCCGTCCGCCGGCGCTTGTCGAGCGAGCGCCGCCGTGCGCAGCTCCACCGCCGCATGGTGTACGCGCCAGGCTGGGCCGTTCCGCTGCACTGGCTCACCCTGGTCCCGCTCGGCATCCTCCGCGGGCTCGTCCGTCTGCTTCGCAAGGAGCCGGGCTCGATCGGAGGCGAGCTCGGCGCCGCCTTCCGGGTCGCCTTCTCGGGCGTCGCCGTCGGCCGCGCCCGGCGGCGGCTCGCCTCCGCCCGCGAGGTCGGGTGGGCGGCCGTCGCGCCGCTGCGCATCCCGTTCCCCGAAGTGCGCCGCGCCCGGGCGCTGAAGCGCGAGGCGGCTCTGGTCCAGCAGCAGGGCGAGCGGCAGGATATCGACTTCTTCGGCACGGGCGGCGGATGGGCGGTCCTGGCCGCTCTCCTCATCGGCGTCGCGCTGTTCTTCCCGCTGATCGGCTCGGGTGCTCTCAGCGGTGGCGGTCTACTCCCGCTCGACTCATCCGTCGGGCAGCTGTGGGCGAACCTCGGCTACGGGTGGCGGGATGTGAACCTCGGCTTCACCGGCGCCGCCGACCCGTTCTCGGCCGTGCTCGCGGTGCTCGGGAGCATCACCTTCTGGCAGCCCTCGCTCTCGCTCGTGGTGCTGTGGGTGCTCGCCCTGCCTCTTGCTGCCCTCGGCGCCTGGCTCGCCGCGGCGCGGCTGACCAACCGCGGCCTGCTCCGTGCGGTGGGCGCCCTCGCGTACGCGCTCGCTCCGACGTTGCTGGTGGCGCTGCAGGGGGGCCGTCCCGCAGCGGTGCTTGCGCACATCCTGCTGCCGTGGCTGTTCTTCGCGGGGCTGGCCGCGCGACGGTCCTGGGCCGCCAGCGCCACCACCGCCCTCCTGGCCGCGGCCACGGTCGCGTGCGCGCCCATCCTGATCCCCGCGCTGGCCATCGCCTGGATCGCGGCGATCGCCTTCGCCGGACGTCGTGCCGCCCGGATCGTCTTCATCCCGCTCCCCGCCGTCGTGCTGTTCGCGCCTCTCGCCTGGCAGCAGCTCTCGCGAGGAGCCTGGGTCTCGCTCTTCGCCGACCCGGGTGTCCCGCTCGATGCACGCCAGACGCCCGCCTGGCAGCTCGCGCTCGGCTTCCCGGACGGGACCCTCGGCGGCTGGCACGCCCTGGCGGCTGCGCTGCCGACGAACTCGGCCACCATCTTCGTGCCCATCCTGCTCGCACCCCTCGGCGTGCTCGCGATCCTCGCACTGTTCCTCCGCGGCACGGTGCGCGCCATCGTCGCCCTCCTCGTCGCGCTCGCCGGCTTCGTGACGGCGGTCGCCGCCCTGCATCTCCAGCTCGCGGTCACCGGCGGAACCGTCGTGCCGATCTGGCCGGGCAGCGCCGTCAGCCTCTACTGGCTCGGACTGGTCGGGGCGGCAGTGCTCGCGCTCTCCGCACTGGGCCGAGCGGCCGTGTACCCGGCCTGGGTCGCGGTCGTCGCGCTCGCCGTCGCTGTCGTGCCGCTGGGAATCGCGAGCCTGAACGGGACGGCCCAGGTCGCCGAGAGCGACGGACGCACTCTTCCCGCCGTCGTCACGGCGAAAGCGGCGACGCAACCGCGCACCGGCACCCTGCGGATCGTGCCGCAGCCCGGAGGAGGCATCAGTGCCGATATCGTCCGTGGCAGCGGCGAGACGCTCGACGGGCAGTCGACCCTGTCCGACACCCGGCGGGCGCTCACCCCGGGTCAGCGCGCTCTTGCCGTGCTGGCAGGCAACCTGTCGTCGCGCAGCGGCTACGACGCCGCTCCGCAGCTCAAGCGGCTGGGCATCGACTTCGTGCTCCTGACGCCGCCCGCCGAGGCCCTCGGGTCGACCGACACGACTGTTGAGGACGCCACGCGATCGCGCGCGGAGGTGGCGATGGATGCGAATCCGCTGCTGGCGCCCGTCGGTGCGACCGGCACGGGCCGGCTCTGGGCCTTCGACCGCGGAACGACGGTGGTTCCGCCCGCCGCGCAGATCCCCGTCGGAGCAGGCGGCCTGTGGCGCGTCATCGTGCTGGTCGTCCAGGGCCTGGTGATCGGTGCGACCCTGCTTCTCGCCATCCCGACGACGCGGTCCGCCGATCGCGTGTCGGAGCTCGCGGCGCGCCGCCCCCGCCGGACCGACGACGAACGGGCGGTCGAACCCGACGACGACGAGCCCGAAAAGCCGGAACCGCCCGCCGGTGTCGCCGCCGAGAGCCTCGACGAGTACGAGGCCGAACCGGAGGACGAGGCGGTCGTCGAGTCGGCCGAAGAGGACGATATCCCGGAGCCGGAGCCGGAGCCGGAGCCGAAGCCGGAGCCGGAGCCCGTTTCCGGGCCGGGCTCGGCACCGGAGACCACGTCCGAGCCGATCGCCGAGCCCGGCGCCGACCCCGAAACCGACCACCGCGTCGAGCGCGAGACGGAGCGCGTGACCACGCCGCCCGCCCCGACGACGCTCGAGGCGGGCCTGGAGGAGACCATCATCCGACCCCGCGTCCGTACCGAGGGAGGCGCCCGTGGCTGACCGCAAGGGAATCGCCCGGATCGGCATGCGCGCGGTCGGCGGGGTGATCGGCGTCGCCGTCGCGGTCGTCGCGATCGCCGGCGCCACGATGCTCCCGCTGCCCGACTTCGCCATCGCCGCGCCGTCCCAGACGGTCACGCCGGTGCCCGCCGACCAGCAGCGCGTCTGTCCCGGCCCGCTCCTCGCGCTCGCCGCCGACGCCGGAGCGGCGACCCGGCCGAATTCCATCGGCACGCCGTCCTTCGCATCAGGAGCCGACGGTGCCGATATCCGTACCCGCTCCCTCAAGCCCGACTCCGGGAACGGTTCGTCGCGGCAGGCGCCGCTCCTCGTTTCGGTCTCCACGCCGAAGGGCGCGACCGCCCCTCCGCTCTTCGCGGCGGCGCAGTCGCAGACCGCGAAGACCGACGACCTCGCCGGTCAGGCCGCCTCGGCCTGCGCCGAGCCCAGCGCGGACACCTGGCTCGTCGCCGGTGCGACCTCGCTCGGCCAGACCAGCCTCGTCCTCCTCGCCAACGCGGGCGAGGTCGACGCGACCGTCGACCTCACGATCTTCAGCGAGTCCGGTGCCGTGAGTGCGCCAGGGGCGACCGGGATCCTGGTCCCCGCGGGCGCACAGAAGGTCGTGCCGCTGGCAGGTCTCGCGCCGTCTGCCGCCGCACCGGTCGTCCGTGTCCGCACCACCGGCGGTGAGGTCGTGGCGTCGATGCAGCAGAGCTACGAGCAGGGAATCCAGCCACGCGGTGCCGAGATCGCAGGCGCGACGGGCGCACCTGCACGTCAGCAGGTCATCCCGGGCGTGACGATCGCGTCGATGGGCGCCATCTCCGATGCGCAGTCGGCCGAGAGCGTCGGCGTCGACTTCCCGGTCGTCCGGCTGCTGGTACCCGGCGACAAGGACGCGCAGGTCACCATCGGCGCCGTCGGCGAGACCGGCACGGCCGCGGGCGACTCCTACGCCACGACGCTCAAGGCAGGCACCGTGTCCGAGGTCCCGCTCGACCACCTCAAGGACGGCAACTACACCGTCACGGTCGACTCCAGCGTCCCGGTCGTGGCCGCGGCACGCACCTCGGTGATCGGGACGGAGGCGCGCGACTTCACCTGGTTCTCTTCGGCGCAGGCCCTGCAGAAGAAGCTGCTCGCCACCATCCCAGCCGGTGGGGACGCCACCTTCCACTTCGCGAACGCGGGCGGGTCCGACCGGACGGTGACCGTGGAGAGGGCGAACGGAAGCGGAACTCCGGCGAAGCTGACGGTCCCCGCCGAAGGCGGGACCCTGGTCACGGTGTCACCCGGGACCTACCGGGTCACCGGCGCCGACGGGCTGCGCGGCAGCGTGAGCTTCGCGGGCGATGGACGGGCGAGCAGCTTCGTGCTGTCGCCTCCCGGAGCGCTCGCCGCACCGATCGCGGTGTACCCGAACTAGGGTCAGAAGTGCCGGTAGCGATCCGGCGCGAGGTCCCACGGGTCTTTGCCGAGCAACTCGGCGACCGCCCGGAAGACGCATCCCTCGATGTACATGCGGCGGTGCAGTTCGTCGTCGCGGTGCAGCTTCGTGAGTCGCTGGATGGGCACCCGGTAGAGCACGATCCGCCGCCGGGAGGCATCCACGCGCCAGCGGTCGACACCCTCGACTCCGGAGTTGCCGATCGGCGTCGCGGCGACCTCGAAGTGGACGTCCGACAGCTCCTCCGGCCAGACGCCCTTCAGGTAGTCGGCGGTCGAGGCGACCGTCATGTCGAAGAAGTCGATCCGGTTCTGCAGCATGGGCAGGTGCGGTCCCGTCACGGGGCCTCGCGCCCCGCGGCCGTGGCGGCTCCGCCAGCGGCTCGTCGCCGGTGTCTGGCTGCTGGTGCGGCGGTTGCGGGGCATGTCGCCATCCTACGTCCGCGTCGCTCGGGTATCCTGAGCCCGATGCTGAGCCGCCCGTGTTCCCGTGTCGCGTGTCCGCGCGACGCCATCCAGACGCTGACCTATGTCTACGCGGACTCGATGGCGGTGATCGGCCCGCTCAGCCTCTCGCACGAACCGCACTCCTACGACCTGTGCGCCATTCACGCCGAGCGACTGTCCGCGCCGCAGGGCTGGCAGATCGTGCGGCACGTCGGCGTCACCGAGTGATGGGGTCCGCGACGGGGGCGTCGCGGTAGGTTAGGGCCATGAATGCGCCCCGGGACCCTCGTCTGCAGTCCATCGTCAAGACCTACGACATCCGGGGTCTGGTCGGAAAGGATCTGACCGAGGACGTCGTCGAGGCCATCGCTGCGGCCTTCGTCGACGAGGTGGATGCGGCGGGCACCGACGTCATCGTCGGTCACGACATGCGCGACTCCTCCCCGGCGTTCGCGGCGGCGTTCGCCCGCGGAGCGCAGGCGCGAGGCGCGGACGTGGTGTCGATCGGTCTGTGCTCGACCGACGAGTCCTATTTCGCATCCGGGTCGCTGCAGAGCCCCGCGGCGATGTTCACGGCGAGCCACAACCCGCCGACCTACAACGGGATCAAGCTGTCCCGCGCGGGCGCCCAGGGCCTGAGCATGGACACCGGGCTCGGTGCCGTCCGGGACCGTGCCGATGCGTACCTGCACGATGGCATCCCCGCGGTCGCCAAGCCGGGCGGATTCCGCGAGGAGGATGTGCTGGAGCGGTATGCGGCCTACCTGCGGTCACTGGTCGACCTGAGCGGCATCCGTCCGATCACCGTCGTCGTCGACGCGGGCAACGGGATGGGCGGGCTCACCGTCCCGGCCGTGCTGGAGACGGCAGCGGGGCTGCCTCCGCTGCCGATCACGATCATCCCGCTCTACTTCGAGCTGGACGGGACGTTCCCCAACCACGAGGCCAACCCGCTGGAGCCGAAGAACCTCGTCGACCTGCAGCACGCGGTCGTGGAGCACGGTGCGGACCTCGGGCTCGCCTTCGACGGCGACGCCGACCGCTGCTTCGTCGTCGACGAGCGCGGTTCTGCGGTCACGCCATCGGCGGTCGCGGCGATCGTCGCGCTGCGCGAGATCGCCCGCGCGCGGGCGGAGGATCCGGAGGCCGAGATCACCGTCATCCACAACCTGATCACCTCGAACATCGTCCCCGAGACGATCGAGGCGGCGGGAGCGGTGCCACTGCGCACGCGCGTCGGCCACACGTTGATCAAGGACGCGATGCGGAGTTCCGGCGCGGTGTTCGGCGGCGAACACTCCGCCCACTACTACTTCCGCGACTTCTGGAGCGCCGACAACGGGATGCTCGCGGCGATGCACCTGCTCGCCGAGTTCGGGATGCAGGACCGCCCGCTCTCGGAGCTCGCCGCCGAGTACACCCCGTATGCGATGTCCGGTGAGATCAACTCGACCGTGGACGACGTGCCCGCCGCCTTCACCCGCGTGGTCGAGGCGTTCGGCAGCCGCGCCGACTTCGACGAGCTGGACGGACTGACGGTCACGGGACGCGTCGGCCAGGACGATCCGTTCTGGTGGTTCTCGGTGCGCCCCTCGAACACCGAGCCGCTGCTCCGCCTGAACGTGGAGGCCGCCGACTCGGCGACGATGGCCCGCATCCGCGACGAGGTCCTCGCCCTCATCCGTGCCTCCTGACCCGTCGCCGGCGAGATTTGGCGCAAATCGTGGTTCTGCCGCGCGCATAACCGCGATTTGGCGCAAATCGTGGGGCCCGGGGCGCGTGTCAGAATAGGGACCATGTCTGCTCCCACCTCGACCGCCCTTCCCTTCAAGGTCGCCGACCTGTCCCTCGCCGAAGCGGGACGCCACCAGATCCGCCTCGCCGAGAACGAGATGCCCGGCCTCATGGCGCTCCGCGCCGAGTTCGGGGACGCGAAGCCGCTCGCCGGTGCCCGCATCGCCGGCTCGCTGCACATGACCGTGCAGACCGCGGTCCTCATCGAGACCCTGGTCGCCCTCGGCGCGCGCGTCCGCTGGGCCAGCTGCAACATCTTCTCGACCCAGGATGAGGCCGCCGCGGCGATCGCGGTCGGCCCGACGGGCACCCCCGAGGCGCCGGCCGGTGAGCCGGTGTTCGCCTGGAAGGGCGAGTCCCTCGAAGAGTACTGGTGGTGCACCCAGCAGATCTTCGACTGGTCCGGAGAGGCGGCCGCCGACGGCGCCGACTACCTGGGTCCGAACCTCATCCTCGACGACGGCGGCGACGCCACCCTCCTGGTGCACAAGGGCCGCGAGTTCGAGCAGGCCGGCGCCGTCCCGGACGACGCGGACGGCGACAGCCACGAGTACCGCGTCATCCTCGCCGCGCTCCGCGAGTCCCTCGCCGGCTCGAAGGACCGCTGGACCCGCATCGCCGCGGACATCCTCGGCGTCACGGAGGAGACGACCACCGGCGTCCACCGTCTCTACGAGCTGGCGAAGGCGGGGGAGCTGCTGTTCCCCGCGATCAACGTCAACGACTCGGTCACCAAGAGCAAGTTCGACAACAAGTACGGCATCCGCCACTCCCTGCCGGACGGCCTGAACCGCGCCACCGACGTGCTGATGGGCGGCAAGGTCGCCTTCGTCGCCGGGTACGGCGACGTCGGAAAGGGCGCGGCCGAGGCACTGCGCGGCCAGGGCGCGCGCGTCATCGTCAGCGAGGTCGACCCGATCAACGCCCTGCAGGCCGCGATGGACGGCTACCAGGTCGCCCGCCTCGAGTCCGTGATCGACCAGGTCGACATCCTCGTCACGGGAACGGGCAACCTCAACGTGGTCACCCTCGACCACCTGCTCGGTCTCAAGCACCTCGCGATCGTCGCGAATGTCGGCCACTTCGACAACGAGATCGACATGGCGTCGCTGGAGGCGCTCCCGGGAGCGGAGAAGGTCGAGATCAAGCCGCAGGTGCACGAGTGGCGCCTGCCGACCGGCCGCAGCATCCTGGTCCTGTCGGAGGGCCGCCTGATGAACCTGGGCAACGCCACCGGCCACCCGAGCTTCGTCATGAGCAACTCCTTCACCAACCAGGTGCTGGCCCAGCTCGAGCTCTTCGTGTCGCCGGAAAAGTACCCGATCGGCGTGTACGTGCTCCCCAAGCACCTCGACGAGAAGGTCGCCCGGCTGCACCTGGACGCCCTCGGCGTCGAGCTGACCACTCTCACCGATGAGCAGGCCGCCTACATCGGCGTGCCGGTCGACGGCCCCTACAAGGTCGACCACTACCGCTACTGATGACCCTCGAATTCGCCGACCGGGAGCTGCCCGGCGGCCTGATCCTCCGAGTGCGGACGGAGCGGGACGCCGCGGCGCTCGCCGCCGCCTACCAGCGCAACCGCGGCCACCTGGCGCCGTGGGATCCGACCCGCACGGAAGACTTCTTCACCGAGGCCGGACAGCTCTCGCAGACCCGCGAGCTGCTCGCCCTGCGCGAGATGGATGCGACCCTTCCGCTGGTGCTCGCCGACGGTGACGAGATCGCCGGCGGCATCACGCTCAGCGGTCTCGTTCGCGGTGCGTTCCAGTCGGCCACCGTCGGGTACTGGCTCGACCGCGCGCACACCGGCAGGGGTCTCGCCTCCCTGGCACTGAACGAGGTCGTGGAGGCCGCTCGCGACCGCTACGGTCTGCACCGCCTGCAGGCCGCGACCCTGCTGGCGAACCATGCGTCGCAGTCGGTGCTCACGCGCGCTGGTTTCGAGCGGATCGGCGTCGCCCCGAAGTACCTGCAGATCGCGGGGCGCTGGCAGGATCACGTGCTGTTCCAGCGCATCCTGCACGACTGAGCCGGCCTGGGTGGCCGGGCTCTAGGCGTTCGCCCGCAGCTCCGCGAAGGCGCGCACCGGGAACGTGCCGAACCCCTCGACCGCAGGCGGCGCAGCCGTGAACAGCGCTCCGCGTTCCGGCAGTTCCTCCAGGTGTGTGAGGTGCTCGACCACGTGGATGCCGGCGGCGAGCAGGATGCTGTGGGCCGGGCGGGTGCCGCCCGACTCGGTGTCGTCGATGTTGAGGGAGTCGATGCCGACGAGCGCGACGCCCGCATCCACGAGGACGCGCGCCCCCTCCTCGGTGAGGTACGGCGCGTTCGTCGCGTAGGCGGGCGTGCCGAAGTGCGCGTCCCAGCCGGTGTGGAGGAGGACCGCCGCGCCCGGTTCTCCGATCCCGCGAACGGCGGATGCGGTGATGCCGCGGCCGGCCGAGCCGTCGAGGTGGAGCACGTGGGCCGGCAGGCCGACCAGCGTCGCCAGGTCCAGTCCGGCGAGGTCGGGTCCGTCCGGGTAGCGGTGGAACGGACTGTCGAGGTAAGTGCCGGTGTTGCCGATCATCGTGATGACATCCATCGCGAACTCGGTGCCGGGGGAGTAGACGCTGCGCGACGCCTCGCGGGTCAGGTGCGGGGTGATCGTCGGCGCCGGGAGGCCCGGATAGGTGATGAGTCCGGCGCGGATGCGGTGGCTGAGGTCGACGATGCGGCGGTCGGTCATGGCGGTCCTTCTGCTGTCATCGATCGGGGAAGGCGTGCGGAAGCGCCTCGAGCACGGGCTCGAGCCGCTGCAGCCTCTGCTGTTCGAGCGCCAGGCTCCGGGCGTCACGTTCGCGGCGCAGTACCGCGACGGCCACCAGGAAGGTCTCCGCGTCGACCGGGGGGACCGGCGAGACGTAGGGAGCCGCCTCGCGCGCGAGCTCGGTGCTCAGTCCCAGACGAGCCGCCGGGGTCAGCTCCGGCGCCTGACGGACGAACTGCGCGATCCGGCGGGAGAGGCGGTCGGGCAGTCGTGCGACGTCCGCCATGGTCGCCCACTGCGCCAGGTGCGGCGCGAGGTACAGCGGCAGCGGCTTCGGCTGTGGGACCCGCACGAGCTGGCTGTAGGTGCCCGCCAGCAGGTCGCCGAGGCGCTTCGAGCGCGGATTGAGGAGGCCGGTGAGCGCGGCGACAGCGCCGAACGTCATGTAGATCTCGAGCACGCCGACGAGCGCGCGGATGAAGGAGTGCCGGAACCCGATCGCCCCGCCGTCGTCGCGCACGATTCGCGCGCCGACGGCCAGCTTGCCGAGCGAACGTCCCCGCGACGCGAGTTCGACCGTCGTCGGGAGGATCACCATCCCGAACACCAGGATGAGGACGACGAGCGCGCGGGACAGCGCCTCGTCGAGTCCGCCGCCGGTGGCGGAGAGCAGCAGCAGACTGCCCAGCATGACGAGGATCGAGAGGAGCCAGTCGATGATGGTGCCGGCGGCCCGCAGGATGTAGCTGGCCGGCTTCACGTCGAGCGCGACGGCCTCGCCGGTCACCAGCTCGCGATCGTCCTGCGACGCGCCGCCCGCCCCCGCCTGCATCATAGATATCATCTAAGCAGATGGACCTCGACGCCTACACCGCAGCCCACAGCGCCGACTGGGAGGAGCTCTCCCGGCTGGCGGCGAAACGACGCCTCGACGGTGCGGAAGCCGACCGGATGATCGACCTCTACCAGTCCGGAGCCGCCGACTTGTCGGCCATCCAGACCAGCGCGGGTTCGACGGCCGTCGGCGACCGGCTGTCCCTGGCCCTGTCGTCCGCCCGCCTGCGCTTCACGGGCGCCGGGGCGAACCTGTTCTCGCAGCTGCCGCGCTTCTTCGTGCTGCAGCTCCCTGCGGCGCTCTACCGGCTGCGCTGGATCGTGCTCGGCGTCGCCCTCGCGACCGGCATCATCGCCACCCTGTACGCGCTCTGGATCACCGGCAACCCGGACGTGCTCCGCAACCTCGGCGACGATGCGAACCTCCGGCACTACGTCGAGCACGACTTCATCGACTACTACTCGAACAACCCCGCCTCCTCGTTCGCCGGACAGGTGTGGACGAACAACGCCTGGATCGCGGCGCAGTGCATCGCCTTCGGGATCACGGGCGTCTACGTGCCGTACGTCATCATCCAGAACGCGGTCGGCGTGGGCACCGCTGCGGGCGTGATGTTCGCCTACGGCCGGGGCGACGTGCTGTTCTCGTACATCGTGCCCCACGGTCTGCTGGAGCTCACCAGTGTGTTCGTCGCGGCGGCAGCGGGCCTGCGGATCTTCTGGGCGTGGATCGCGCCGGGCGCGCGCACCCGCGGGCAAGCGCTCGCGGAGGATGGCCGCGCGCTCTTCATCGTCGCGGTGGGCTGCGCGATCTCGCTCTTCGTCTCCGGCCTGATCGAGGGCTTCGTGACGCCGTCCGGTCTGCCGGTGTGGGCGAAGGTGGCGATCGGCGCCATCGCGCTCGCCGCCTTCCTCGCCTACATGCTGGTGCTGGGACGTCGGGCGGTGCGCGCGGGTGAGACCGGCGACCTGACCGAGTACGAAGCGGGCACGCGACGCATCGTCGCGGGCTGACGAGCGCGCCGGCGGACCCCCACCCGCCGCGTCGGAGCTGGGACCCGCCGGGTCAGAGCCGTCCGGTCGCCTTGAGCGCCAGGTAGCGGTCGGCCAGGGCGGGCGGCAGATCGGCGGGGGATCCCGTCACGACGTCGCCGCCCAGCCGTCGCACCGCGGCCGTGACGCGACTCAGGTCGAGCAGTGACCGCTCCGCCGCCGCGGCGCGGTACACGGACTCGCGGTTCGAGCGCTGCTGCGTTGCGTCGAGGGTGTCGGGATCGGTGACGCTGGCCACGACCACGAGGTGCTTGGCGGTCAGCTGGGGCAGGACCGAGAGCAGTCCACGCGAGCCGCCGGGCGATTCGATGGAGGCCAGCAGCACCACGAGCGAACGTTGCGTGGTGACCGAGGCGACCTGAGCGGGGACGGCCGACCAGTCCATCTCGATCAGCGCCGGCTCGATCCCGGCCATCGAGTCCACCATCCGGGAGAGGAGCTCGGGACCGCTCGCCCCCTGCACCCGGCTGCGGACAACGCGGTCGAAGGCGATCATGTCGACGCGGTCGCCCGCGCGCGTGGCGAGGGCGGCGAGCAGCAGCGCCGACTCGAACGCGGTGTCGATGCGCGGCTCGTCGGCGACCCGGGCAGCGGAGGTCCGCGCCGAGTCGATCACGATCACGACCCGGCGGTCGCGCTCGGGACGCCACGTGCGGACCATGACGCGGGCGCCGCGTCCCCCCGTCGGGTCGTGCCGCCGCGCCGTCGCCCGCCAGTCGATGGAACGCACGTCGTCGCCGCGGACATACTCGCGCAACGAGTCGAACTCCGTGCCCTGCCCGCGCTGCAGCACCGTGGTGCTGCCCTCCAGCTCCCGTAGCCGCGCCAGCCGGGAAGGCAGGTGCTTGCGCGCCGTGAAGGGCGGCAGCACCCGGATGCGTCCGGGAGCCGCCAGCGTCGCCTGCCGTGCCCAGAGGTGCAGCGGGCCCCAAGACCGGACGGTCACCGTGTGGACGCGGCGCTCGCCGCGACGCCAGGGACGCAGGGAGGCGACCAGCCGGCGGCCCTCGCCGGCCGGGAGGGAGACCCGTGTCCGCGTCGGCTCCGCTCCCGCGGAGGGCTCCCAGGCGTCGCGGACCGTGCCGCGCAGCGTGCGCCGCCCGGTGTTGGTGACGTACAGCTCGGAGGCCGCTTCGGCGCCCAGGCGGACGCGCGCCGGGAGGGTGCGCTCCAGCACCACCGACCGCGGCGACGCGGCGAGGGCGAGATCGACCGAGCCCAGCGCCACGCACAGCACCACCCAGCCGCCCAGGACGGCGTACGCGACCGAGTCGGTGCGCCCCAGGAGCACGACAGGGACGACGCCGAGCGCGAGCAGGGCGACGAAACGTCCGGATACGGTCACGTCGGCGCGCCTAGATCGGAACCTGGACCTGCTGCACGATCGACTGCAGGATCGCGTCCGCGCCCACACCCTCGAGCTCGGCCTCCGGGCGCAGCTGGATGCGGTGCCGCCACACCGGGACCAGCATGGCCTGCACGTGGTCGGGGGTGATCGATTCGTAGCCCGACAGCCACGCCCACGCCTTCGCGGCGGCGAGGAGGGCGGTCGTTCCGCGCGGGCTGACACCCAGCTTGACCGAGGGGCTGCGGCGGGTCGCCCGGGCGAGGTCGACGATGTACGCGAGCACGTCCGGGTTCGCTCCGACCGCGGCGGCCGAGGCGCGGGCCGCCGCCAGTTCCGCGGCGCCCAGCACGGGTGTCACGCCCGCTGCCGTCAGGTCGCGCGGGCTGAAGCCGGCGGCGTGGCGCCGCAGGACCTCCACCTCCGTCTCGCGCTCCGGGATGTCGAGGGTGAGCTTGAGCAGGAAGCGGTCCAGCTGGGCCTCGGGGAGCGCGTACGTCCCCTCGTACTCGATCGGGTTCTGCGTCGCCGCGACCAGGAACGGGTCCGGCAGGGTCCGGCTGACGCCGTCCACGCTGACCTGGCGTTCCTCCATCGCCTCCAGCAGCGCCGACTGCGTCTTGGGGGGCGTGCGGTTGATCTCGTCGGCGAGAAGGATGTTCGTGAACACGGGACCTTCGCGGAAGACGAAACCGCCGGTCTGCGCGTCGTAGACGAGCGAGCCGGTCAGGTCGCCGGGCATGAGGTCCGGAGTGAACTGGACGCGCTTCGTGTCCAGGTCCAGCGCCTGGCTGAGCGAACGGACCAGGAGCGTCTTGGCCACGCCGGGCACGCCCTCCAGCAGCACGTGACCGCGGGCGAGCAGCGCGATGATCAGGCCGGTGACCGCGCCGTCCTGACCGACCACCGCCTTGCCCACCTCGGCGCGCACGGCGGCGAGGGAGGCGCGCAGCCTGGGGGCATCGGCCGATGCTCCGGGAGTTGGGGCGGGGAACGCGGTTCCCGTCGTGACGTCGGTCATGCATCCATTCTTCCGGTCGGGCCCGCGTCGGGCGGTGCAGTGGGTGATGCGGGGGCGGGTGGTGCGGCGGAGGGTGTGACTGCGGCCGCCGCAGCACGTTCGAGTGCCGCCAGGTCGTCGGAGAGCGCGAGGAGTTCGCGATCGGTGGCCGGGATGCGGTCGAGCAGCACATCCCGCACCCGGAGGCGGTCCGTCCCGGTCAGGGCAGCGACCGCGTCGGCGACCTCCTGAGTGTCGGCCGCCGAGGGCAGCCCGGCGATCGCGGCGAGCCGTCCGATCGTCCCGACGCGCAGGGCATCGGCGGCGCGGAGCCGGGCGGAGGAGCGCTGGTAGAGCCGTGCGCGGCCCTCCCGCGTCTCGCCGGCCCGCACCACGACCGGCAGGTTCTCGACGACGAGCGGTCCGAACCGGCGGCCGCGCCAGATCGCGGCGGCCACGAAGACGATCACGAGCAGGAGGACGACCGGAGTGACCCATCCCGGCGTCAGCGCGGCGATGTCCGGCGGACCGGTCACCGGGCGGTCGTCGAGCGACGGCAGATACCAGACGAGCGTCCGGTGCGAGCCGAGGAGGTTCAGCGACAGGGCGGCGTTGCCCAGCCGGTCGACGCCCTCGTTGGTGAGGACTGCGGCCGACCCCAGCAGGTAGAGCGTGGAGTCGTCGAAGGTCGTGCGGACGAGCGACGCGCGCCCACCTCCGTCGGTGAAGCAGGCCAGGCCGTCGCCGGTCACCCGGAAGGTGCCGGGCAGCGTCAGCTGCTCGGTGTCCGCCGTGCTGCGCGGGTCGATGCGCTCGGCCCGGCGCGCGGCGGGGACACCGCATCCAGCGGGTACCGGCCCGCTCGGCTCTCCGGCAGCACTCACGTCCGGAGCGACGGCCTTCAGGGTCGTGAAGCCCGGCTCGACGAGGACCAGGGTCCGCCCGTCCCCTGCCAGGGCGCGGTAGCCGGCGGCGTCCAGGTTGTCATCGGGGTCGTAGACGAGGACGGTCGCGTCGTCCGCGGCCGCCGCCCGTGCGGCCGCCAGCGTCGTGACCGGGTGGACGTCCACACCGTGGTCACGCAGGACCTCCGCGACGGCCTTCGCCCCGGCCGGGGCAGGATTCGCCGCGTCGAGGGGCGTGCCCGCGTCCGTCCGGCCCCCGGTCAGCAGGATGCCGAACAACGCGATCAGCACGGCGATCACGGCCAGCACGATCCAGGGGACCGCGCGGCGCCCGGTCTGGCGCACGGTCAGCGAGATGGCGGGTGCCGCATCCGCCGGCGCGACGGTCCCAGGCTGCCGCTGCCGCTCGCGCACGGGTGCCGGCGCGCTCACGGGGTCGCCACCGGCTCCGTGGCACGCACGCGCTGCAGCCGCTGATCGAGCGCGACGAGCTGCTGGAAGGCGGCCTCTGTGCCCGGGCGGTCCAGGTAGCGCACATCGTCGAAGGACCGGGCCGCCTGCCGGAGGGCCTCCCGCTCGTCCGGGGCAACTCGCGCCGCGCGTTGCGAGAAGTCGGTCGCGGTCGTGCCCGGCGTGACACGCACCAGGGTCCGCTCGTCGAGCGACGCCGCGATCGCCCGGAACTGCTCCTCCACAGCGGCGACCCAGTCGCCCGCCCGCGCGGAGCGCTCGGCCGACGCGCGCAGGTCGGCGGCCGTCCTCGCGTCGTCCGCCCCGAACAGGGACCGCCGGTCGAGCGCCGATCGCCGATTCAGACGCGGCCGTCCGAACACGAAGAAAGCGGTCACGATCAGGCCGGCGATCACGAGCACGACGACCAGCAGGAGAACGGGCCCCGCGTCGCCGCCCGGACCCTGGAAGAGGGACGCCAGCCAGTCCTGCACCGCTTTCGACGCGAGATCGAACCAGGTCGGCTTGGCCGACTGGTACTCCGGGCGCGCGAGCTCCTCGCGCAGCCACTCCTGAGCCTCCGGTGAGCTCGGGTCCACCGGGATGTCGATGCGGATCACGATCAGCCGGCGGGCCACCCCGCCGCCGCGGCGGGAGGCTGCTGCGGCTGCTGCGCACCCGGGAGGTACGGGTCGGGCAGGTCCTGGCCGGCCTGGCGGCCCTCGACGAAGCGGACCAGCTCCAGGTCGAGCCCCTCTTTGCGCATCCGGAGGTCGATGTAGAGGAGAGAGACCGCGGCCGTCTGGATGACGCTTGCGATCGC
This sequence comes from Leifsonia sp. T36S-04, assembly GCF_042465655.1. Lineage (GTDB taxonomy): Bacteria > Actinomycetota > Actinomycetes > Actinomycetales > Microbacteriaceae > Leifsonia. The sequence goes on along the minus strand of NZ_CP146286.1, from coordinate 2,406,206 downwards.
GCCGACGATGGCCGTGACGATGCTGGCGAGGACATTGACGCTGAGCTGCGTCACCAGCAGCTGCGACATCGTCTCGGTCGACGTCGAGGTGGCGGAGGTCGGGGCGAAGACGCCCCCGAGCATCCCGCCCAGCAGGCCGAAGGGGATGCTGATCGTCTGCGTGATCGCGTACACGATGACGGCGACGAGCGCGATGATGCCGAACGTGCGCCAGAAGTAGCCGCGCGTCAGCCGCCACGACCGGGCGACGGCTGCCATGAGCGGCAGCCTCTCCAGCACGATCGCGCTGGGCACCATGGACAGCTTGGTGTTGATCCAGACGGCGAGCGGGATGAGACCCAGCCCGCCGATGATGCCGACGGAGACAGCGCCGATGGTCCCGGCCGGCCCGCCGAGCATCGCCAGCGCGACGACCACGGCGGCGACGAGGGCGAGGACGACGATCCAGGCGAGTGCGAAGAGCAGCGTCCAGCCGATGAGCGCACCGATCCGGCCCTTGACCAGCCTCCAGAGAGCGCCGAAGGTGAGCTTGTCGCCCACGGTCTCGCGCGCGACCTCGCCCACGATCACGCCCTGCAGGAGAGCGCTGAAGACAGTGGAGATCACCAGAGACACGACGCCGAGCACGATGGCACCGCCGATGAGCCCGGCGCGCAGGGCAGGTTGATCGCTCGCGTCGCCGGAGATCACGCGGCCGACCAGGAGGGCGATCCCGCGGGCGATCAGCACGCTGACCACGATCGAGGGGATGCCCTGCAGCAGGAGCGCCGCACCGACCGTGATCCGCGGGTTGCGGCGGAGCGCCTGGAACGGCGCCGCGAGCAGGGTCCCGACGGTCAGCGGGCGAAGGGGGATGAGGCCGGGCTTCGGCGGAGGGGTCCACGCGGGCTGCGGCCCGGCGGGATACGGCCGCTGCCACCCGGGCTGCTGCCCGTACTGCGGCTGCTGCCCGTACGCGCCACCGGGCGCCGCCCCCTGCGAGCCGGGTGCCTGCCAGTTCTGTTCGTCGGTCACGCCGTGCCCTTCCGTCCCCGCGCGTCGTGCGTTGGTCCCATGCTGGCACATCGGCCGCGCGCGCGATGTCCCATCCACAGGGCACATATGGCTTTCATTCAAGCCGGTAGCAGCCTGCTCCATTACGCTGGTCATGTTGTGCGCGGCGATCGCTGCGCGAGAGGGGTTCGGGGAACGTCCGACATGACTAGTCGCATCCTGGTGGTCGACGACGACACCGCGCTTGCGGAGATGATCGGAATCGTGCTGCGCACGGAGGGTTTCGACCCGGTCTTCTGCGAAGACGGCAACCTCGCTGTGGACACTTTCCGGTCGGCGAAGCCCGACCTCGTCCTGCTCGACCTCATGCTCCCGGGCCTCGACGGAATCGAGGTCTGCGCCCGCATCCGCGCCGAATCCGGCACCCCGATCATCATGCTCACCGCCAAGTCCGACACGGCGGACGTGGTCAAGGGCCTCGAGTCCGGGGCCGACGACTACATGGTCAAGCCCTTCAACCCGAAGGAACTCGTCGCCCGCATCCGGACCCGGCTGCGGCCCACCCCCGCGGGTCCGGCAGCGGACGAGCTGTCCGTCGGCGATCTCGTCGTCGACGTCGCCGGTCACGAGGTCCGCCGCGGCGAGACGCGCATCGCGCTGACCCCGCTGGAGTTCGACCTCCTGCTCGCGCTCGCATCCAAGCCGCAGCAGGTCTTCACCCGCGAAATGCTGCTCGAGCAGGTCTGGGGCTACCACTACAAGGCCGACACACGCCTGGTCAACGTGCACGTGCAGCGCCTGCGCGCCAAGGTCGAGCAGGATCCGGACAACCCGAAGATCGTCATGACCGTGCGCGGGGTCGGCTACCGCGCCGGCGCGGCGGCCTAGCCCCGGAGACCGGCATGTCCTGGTGGCCGACGCGGGAGTGGTGGCGGCAGCTGCCCTCGCGCCTCGCGCGCGTGTGGCGCGGCTCGCTGCAGCTCCGCACGGTCGCGATCACGCTGCTCCTCACGGGCGTGGCCATCCTCGTCACCGGCGTCTATATGGCGCTCAGCATCAGCAACGACCTCTACCAGTCGCGGCTCGACCAGGCGCTGCGCGACTCCAGCCGGGCGACGACCACGGCGCAGTCGACCCTCAACGCCTCGGACGTCTCGTCGGGGGATGCGGGCAAGAACCTGCTCAACACGGTGCTCCAGAGCGTCCAGGCGTCGACGTCGAGCCGGCTGGTCGCGGCCTACCGCGTCCCGGGCCAGGACACCGGCGTGCTCGCGCCGCCCGACCGCGGCAGCCCCGCGATCAACTCGGTCATCTCGCCCGAACTGCGCGAGAAGGTCCAGAACGGCGGGACGAAGCAGTACTACCAGTCGGTCTCGCTTCCCGCAGTCGGCGGCGACACGGATCCCGGAATCGTCGTCGGGTCGCAGCTCACTCTTCCGTCGTACGGCAAGTACGAGCTCTACATCGGCTACAACCTGCGCGACGCGGAGAACACGCTGCTGTTCGTCCAGAACACGCTGCTGCTGGCCGGTCTCGCCCTCATCCTCCTCATCGGCGCCATCACCTGGGTCATCGTGCGCTTCGTGGTGGAGCCGATCCGGGTCGCCGCGCTGACGAGCGAGCGGCTCGCGGCGGGGGATCTCGCCGTACGCATCCCGGAGAAGGGCGAGGACGTCTTCGCCACCCTCGCGCGCTCGTTCAACGGCATGGCGGACAGCATGCAGAGCCAGATCAACCAGCTCGCCACCCTGTCCCAGCTGCAGCAACGGTTCGTCTCGGATGTGTCGCACGAGCTGCGCACCCCGCTCACGACGATCCGCCTGGCCGGTGACGTCATCTACGACCAGCGCGAGGGATTCCAGCCCTCGACGGCACGGACGGCCGAGTTGCTGCACACCCAGATCGAGCGCTTCGATCGTCTCCTGTCCGACCTCCTGGAGATCAGCCGGTACGACGCCGGATCGGTCGTCCTCGACGCCGAGCCGACGAATCTGGTGCGGCTGGCGGAGGAGTGCGTCGACGAGTTGCGCACGGTCTCGGAGCAGAACGGCTCGGAGCTCGTCCTCGACGCTCCTGGCGGCTACTTCGACGTGCCCATGGACCCGCGGCGCATCCGGCGGGTGGTCCGCAACCTGATCGGCAACGCGATCGAGCACGGAGAGGGCCAGCCCGTGCTGGTGACCATCGACAGCAACGAGAGCGCGGTCGCCCTCGCCGTGCGCGACTACGGCATCGGGATGAGCGCGCAGGACATGGCGCACGTGTTCGACCGGTTCTGGCGGGCGGACCCGTCCCGCAAGCGGACGCTGGGCGGCACAGGACTGGGGCTCGCCATCTCGCTCGAGGACGCGACGCTGCACTCCGGCTGGCTGCAGGTGTGGTCCGCTCCCGGGGCCGGATCCTGCTTCCGCCTGACTCTGCCGCGCGCGATCGGGCGGGAGATCACCGGCTCGCCGCTTCCCCTCCCGCCCGCCGATGCCGGCGTGACCATGCCCCCTGCGGCACTGCCTGCGCCCAGCGGAAGCGAGGCGCACGCATGATCCGGCGCCGTACGCCCAGGAGGGCCGGCGTCGTGGTCGCCGCGCTGACCGCTGCGGTGCTGGTGCTCGCCGGCTGCGCGAGCATCCCGGACTCCGGACCGGTCCGTCAGGGCGGCCCGGTGGCCCAGGTCAACGATCCGCTCGACCTGGACTTCAACCCGTCGCCGCCGGAGAAGGGCGCAAGCCAGCAGCGGATCGTGCAGGGCTTCATCGACGCCGCCTCCAGCCCGAAGAACAACTTCCAGATCGCCCGCGAGTACCTCACGCACTCCATGGCAGCGAACTGGAATCCCGACGAGTCCGTCACCGTCGACGACGGCCGCAATCGCAGCTACGACGAGCAGGGTCCGCTGTGGCGTGTGGAGGTGACGCCGGTCGCCAACGTCGACGCGGTCGGCACCTACCACCCGGTCGGAAGCACGGCTCCTGTCGGCCTGAACTACCAGCTCGTGCGCGAGAACGGGGAGTGGCGGATCTCGGTCGCACCGGACGGCGTGGTGATCGACGACCCCACCTTCCGGGCGGTGTACACCCAGCAGACGCTGTACTTCTACAGTCCGGGATTCTCCTCACTGGTGCCGGATGCGCGCTGGTTCCCCGCGCGCGTGGCCTCCGCCGCGACCCGGGTGGCCAGCTCGCTGCTCGCTGGGCCCGCGCCGTGGCTCGCCGGCGCGGTGACGACGGCGTTCCCGAAGGGCACACAGCTCGCCGTGCCCTCGGTGACCACCGGGAGCGGGGTGGCCCGCGTCGACCTGAGCTCCGAAGCGGCGCAGGCGGACCCGGCGCAGTTGCAGCGGATGCAGTACCAGCTCGAGCAGTCGCTCGGAAGCCTGGCACAGAGCGTGCAGCTCTCGATCGAGGGCAACGTCCAGCAGATCCCGTCCCTGAGCGCTGCCGCTGCGCCGGATCAGAACCCGCCGGTCGACCCGCACTCGTTCGTGTACCGGGGCGATGTCTTCGGACCGCTCAACGGCGACACGGTGACCCCGCTCAGCGGGCTCAGCGACAAGGTCGCCGGGCTGCACCCGACCGCGATCACCCTCGGCGCGACGCGGGAGCAGGCGGCGGTGCTGTCCCAGGCCGGGGCATACTCCGTGCGCCGGACCGGGGATCCGGTGCTGGTGGATGCGCGACCCGGCCTGATCGGCCCGTCGCTGGACTCCTCGGGCTGGGTGTGGTCCGTCCCGGGCGACGCGCCAGGGGCGATCCAGGTCGCGGCGGCGAACGGCGGCGATGCGCACGCGGTGCCGGCGAACTGGCCGAACGCGACCGCCGTGCTGTCCCTCGCGGTGTCCCGCGATGGCACCCGGCTCGCCGCCCTGCTCCGCACGACGACAGGGATGTCATTGATGGCCGCCGGCATCGTCCGCGGCGGGAACGGCGTACCGAACTCGCTGACCGAACCCATCGAACTCGCCGTGCCGTCGTCGGGCGCGCGCTCGGCGGCGTGGACGAGCGACCTGACGATCTCGCTGCTCAGCACGACGACGGGCGAGGCGACGAGCATCGCGCAGCAGACCGTCGGCGGCGGCCAGACGACGACCTCCGGCCCGGCGGGCGGGCGGACGATCGTCGGTGCGGCGGGCCTCGCACCGTACGTCGTCCTCAGCCAGGACGGGACGCTGCTCGCGCCGACCGGCACCGGCTGGCAGGCCCAGCTCGACAAGGTGGGAGCGGTCGCGGTGCAGCAGGGGCAGCCGTAACCCGCGCGCTGCACAACGGAATTCTCCACAGCCGCGCGCTCCGCGGAGTTCTCCACCGAGATCGCTTCGACCGGGACGCGGATAGTCGCGGTCCGGGAGGCTCGACCCATGACAGCACACACCCTGGTCCGTGAATCCCTGCTCGACGCCGCCGCGATCCTCCTCCCCGTCCGGTGCGCGGGGTGCGGTCACCCGGATCGAACACTCTGCGACGGCTGCGCCGAGGCGCTCCGGCCGGTACCGGGAGTCGAGACGATCGACGGCATCCCGGTCTGGTCGGCGCTGCGCTATGAGGGTGTCGCCCGTCGCGTACTGCTCGCCTACAAGGACGGGGGCCGCACGGACGTCGCCCGTGCGCTCGCCGTGCCGTTGCGATCCGCCGTGGCGGAGGCCCAACGCCACCGAGCGAGACCCGGCGACGGCTCCGCGCTGCTGCCCGTGCTCATTCCCTCGACCCGGTCGGCGTGGCGGCGGCGCGGGTATCACCCCACCCGGTCGGTGCTCGCCCGGGCGCACATCCTCGTGCCGCCGCTGTGGCGGGCGCTGCGCTTGTCCCGTCAGACGGCCGACCAAGCGGGTCTGACGGCGACGCAGCGGGCGGGCAACCGAGACGGGAGCCTGATCGCATCGTCCCGGCTCGCCGGACGCGATTGCCTGATCGTCGACGACATCGTCACCTCGGGATCGACCGTCGCCGAAGCTGCGCGCGCCATTCGATCGGTCGGGGGGAGGGTGGCGGGCGCCGCGTCGATCGCCCGCACGCCGCTCCGGAATACGGGTGACGATCAGCAACTGTCCAGCAGACGCACCGGGAATGCCGCCTGTTTTCCGGTATCGCAACCGGGGAAGGCGCACTACGGTGGTCCAAAAGGTGCGAGCGATCCGCACTTCTGAATCGGGCGGACCGCACGCCGGATCAGGGAGGTCTCCATGGACATCAACATCATCGGACGAAACCTGGGCATTACTG